>JBGPPL010000016.1:0-92937 GCA_041488495.1 Terriglobia bacterium | reverse complement strand
GCGATAGGCATCGGCGGCGAAGCGACGGTCGCCGCTGAGGCGGGCGAGGCCGGCCGCGGTGGCCGGGTTGAGGCCGAGGTTGAGGACCGTATCCATCATCCCGGGCATCGAGAATTTGGCCCCGGAGCGGACAGAGACGAGGAGCGGGTTTTCGGGGTCGCCGAACTTCTTCCCGGCCTGCGATTCGACCGTGGCGAGGGCGCTGAGCACCTGGTCCATGAGCTGGGTCGGGAAGGCATCGGTCGACGAATAGACGCGGCAGGCGTCGGTGGTGATGGTGAAACCGGGCGGCACGGGCGCGCCGATTTTTGTCATTTCCGCGAGGCCGGCACCTTTGCCGCCAAGCAATTCCTTACTCGTCCCGTCGCCTTCTGCCTTCCCTGCGCCAAAGAAATAAACGTATTTCACTGGATGCTCGCCCCCTTCGAATTGTTCCTGCGTATGAGTTTTGTCGGCTCGCCGACAAATTATCTCCTAAGTTTTACTTGATATATACTACGCCTTCTCTCCTGCTACAATTTCAGAAAAGTCGGCGATCGTCGAAAACTGTGCAAGCAGCTCCGAGAGCAGGGTCAGCCTGTTCTTGCGAACCTGCTCCTCCTCCGTCATCACCATAACGTCGTCGAAGAACCGGTCTACTGCCGGGCGCAGCCCCGCAATGTCCTGTAGCGCCTCGCGGTACCGGCCTTCCCTCTTGTGCTGCTCTGCCTGGCGTCCTACAGACGCTGCCTGCGAATGCAATTCGCGCTCAGCCTCTTCAGTGAAAAAATCTGCCCGCACCGCGGAAAGCTTCCAGCCGCGCTCAGGCCCCGCCTTTTCCAGGATTTTGCGGATACGCTTGAAGGAGATGGCCAATGGTTCAAAGTTCTTCGTTTTGCGGATCGCCTTAATGGCCGCAGCCCGACGCACGGCGTCAACAAGGTCATCGGCCCCCGCAGCGAACGCAGCATTGATTTCATCATGCGCCACGTTGCCGCGTTCTTTCAGGACAAACCGCGCGCGTTCGAGAATGAAGTCCATCACCTGCTTCTCAACATCGGGAGAAACATTAATCTTTGGCGGCAAGCTGCTCAAAGTCCGGACCGAACGAGCGATCGCCAAAGAAAGAGAGAGCGGCAGTTTGGTTTCGATCAGAATTTTCACGATTCCCATGGCCGCGCGGCGCAGCGCGAATGGGTCACTCGACCCGGACGGAATCAAACCCACAGCGAAGCAGCCCACCAAAGAATCCAGCCTGTCCGCGAGCGCGACTGCCTGACCCGTAATGTTTCTGGGAATGACATCATCGAGAGCAGCAGGCTTGTAGTGGTCGTATACGGCCCAGGCTACATCTTCAGGTTCTCCTTGAGATTTTGCGTACAGCCCCCCCACGATGCCCTGCAGCTCGGGAAATTCCCGGACCATGTCTGTAACCAGGTCGCACTTGGCAAGTTCCGCGGCCCGGTCAGCCGAGGCCACGCTTGCCTGCAGGACGTTGCTCGCAAACCACTGCTCGGCGAGCCATCGCGCCAGAGCGCGCACACGTTCGACCTTATCGCCATAGCTGCCGAGTTTCGCCTGGTAGGTTACCGCTCCCAGTTTCGGCAAATAGTCGGCGAGCCGACACTTCTGGTCCGATTCCCAGAAGAACCGCGCGTCCGCAAACCGCGCCCGCAACACACGCTCGTGCCCCGCGCGAATCACTCCTGCCCGATCTTTGTCCAGATTGATGATGGCGAGGAAATGGGGCGCCAAGGATCCGTCCTTTCGCTCCAGCGCAAAGTATTTCTGATGGTCTCGCATGACGGTAATCAGAATCTCGTCAGGCAAGTCCAGAAAATTTGGATCAAACTCCCCCAGGATCGCCGCCGGAAATTCATTGAGGTAAGTCACCAAATCCATGAGGTGCGCGTCTTCATGTACGCGCAATCCCTTGCCGCCTGCCAGCCGTCGCAGTTCCGTCTCGATTTTCTTTCTTCGCTCCTCAGCCCGCACAAGCACGAAGTTGGCTCGTAACTTCTGCGCATAATCCTTAACGCCGCTGACAGGAACCTTCGCCTTCCCCAGGAATCGGTGCCCGGCCGAGAATTTACCGGCCACGGCATCACTTAACCTCAGGCGCAGGACTTTTCCCCCGAGCAGGGCGACAACCCAGCGAATCGGCCGGATGAAGTGCAACCCCGTCGCACCGGTCCAGTACATGCTTCGAGGCCAGGGGATTTCCCTGACAGCGCGCGGAAGAATCTCTTCCAGGATTTCCTTCGCCGGCTTTCCGCGAATCACCTGCTGCGCGACGAGATACTCGCCCTTGGGCGTCGCCACCAGCGAAAGCATCTCGACCGGCAGCCCAACTTTTTGAGCGAAACTCTCGGCCGCCCGTGTCGGCTTGCCGACATTATCAAAGGACACAGACTTCGGTGGCCCCATCACCTCCTTGGTTTCGTCGGGCTGCCTCACGCGAATGTTTGTGCACGTGGCAGCCAGGCGGCGCGGCGCCGCGAACGTCTCGACAGGAGCATTCTCGATGAGGTTATGCGTGGTCAAATATTTTTCAAGTATTACCTTAAGTTCCTTTGCCGCGTCCGGAAGCATCGCCGCCGGAATTTCTTCGCACCCGATTTCGAATACAAAGTCTGTGGTCCCCTTCATCGGTTTGCCTCGGGTGCCGCAGAAAGATTTGCGGCATCGCTTTGCTGCACCAGATAATCCGCAGCGACGCGGCACGCGATTTGACGGACCCGCCCGATCAGTTGGGCACGCTCCGTGGTGGAAATCACACCGCGGGAATCGAGCAGGTTGAACAGGTGGGAGCACTTCAGGCAGTGATCGTATGCGGCCAGCAAGGGGAACCGGCTCTTGCGCTTCTCATCCACTTTTCGATAGCTGTCGAGGAGTTGCTTTGCTTCCTTCTCGTGAAGTTCGAAAAGCGTGCGCGTTATGGCTGGGTCGGCATATTCAAAATTGTAGGCGGAAAATTCCTGTTCCTCGAGCAACCGGACCTGGCCGTAGGTTCGATCGGCCGACCATCGCACGTCATACACGCTGTCAACGCCTTGGAGATAGGCGCAGATCCGGTCTAACCCGTAGGTCAGCTCGACGGAAACGGGGTCCAAATCTACTCCCCCGCTCTGCTGAAAATAGGTGAACTGCGTGATTTCTAGTCCATCGAGAAGCACTTGCCAGCCAATTCCCCAGGCGCCCAGCGTCGGTGATTCCCAGTTGTCCTCTTCGAAGCGCACGTCATGCTCGGCAAGGTGCAGTCCGATCGCCGTCAAGCTCCGCAGGTACAGATCCTGCACGTTCGCGGGGGACGGCTTTAGGATGACCTGCAATTGATGGTGCTTGAAAAGGCGATTCGGATTCTCGCCGTAGCGACCGTCGGCGGGCCGACGAGACGGCTGGACATATGCGACCCGATATGGCCCGGGACCCAGAACGCGAAGAAAGGTTTCCGGGTGCATCGTGCCCGCTCCGACCTCCACGTCATACGGCTGCTGAATCACACACCCGTAATCGCCCCAATAATGTTGGAGCTGAAGGATGAGATTTTGAAAAGTTGGCCCTTTCAATATCTTGTGTTTTGCTTTAGATTTCAATTTATTCACTTTTCCCCGTTACGAGCATCTGTCGAGACACTAATTTGCGTTCGATGTGGTGCTCCAATACATCTAATGCATAACTTGATATTTCTGTTGAGGCCGGCAACGACGGATCCCCTTTCAACAATCGGTCAAGAGTCCCAGATAAAGCCGCGCGGCCAACCGAACGTGCTGCTTGAGAAATTGCTTTCATCCATTCTTCGCGACACTCCGCACAAGATAGCCCGGAAGATCCGGGCGAAGCGTACGCGGCCTCATGTTCCATTCCCTTCCCGCATCGAGCGCATTGGTCGAGCGCGCCAAGCCAGCCCCCTAGCCGCACGGTCCACAAACAGAAATAGGCGAGTATGGCCGGGGACGGTCCGTGCTTCCTGATCGCTCTGGCCGCCAGCAACAGGAGGCGGAATTGCGGGTCCGCAGCCTCACGCTCACCAAGAACAGCCTCGGTAATCTCGCTCAACAAGGCCAAGTAAATCCCGGCCTGATAATCGCGCTGCAGATCGAGGAAAGACTCAATCAGCTCGCACTGGTTGATGCGAACCAGCTCTCGGGTCTCACGCTCGAAATACCAGATTCGAATATAAGAGAGCAGCTCAAGAGTCGAACCGAATCGGCTCTTGGGAAGCCTGGCCCCGCGCGCCACGCCCCGCAGCCGTCCGGATTGACGATCGAGAAAACTGACCAGACGATCTCCCTCGCCCAGCGGAAAAGTGCGCAAGACGATTGCTTCAGACTCCTTGAGCGGCATCCACTTGTCGGCGCGCCGACCGGCCGTGAATCACACCCCAGCAAATCGCGCGACGAAATTCAGAACCTGGTTACTTACCATACCAAGAGGTTTGACGCAATTGAGAACCGCGCCGGGAAAGAAGATTTGCATTGGTTTTCTTGGCGCGCGACAAATCAAACAATCTTCTTCGGGACGCGCAGACGATCCTATTGCCCCACAATAACTCTGGATTGCGATGCGGATGAGGCGAAGGCATGCCTGCAAACCCCGTGCATCAAGAGGATTACAAGGTCCTCTGGAATATGTTTAGAAGAGCGGGTTTCCTTGGAAGATTATCAGACGCTGGTCCTTATCCTTTTCTCTTGCTCCCGCGCCGTTTTCTCGTACAGTGTCTTGATGTTCGACTCTCTGCCAGTTGTCGACATCGCAGGCGTGGGACTCAACGCCACCGATACAATAATTCGCCTGCCCCAATTCCCTGCCTTTAATTCGAAAATGGAATTCCGCACCTCGGAAGTCCTGTCCGGTGGCCAGGTCGCAAGCGCCATGGTGGCATGCTCTGCATGGGGTCTGAAGACAAGGTACGTCGGGAAGATCGGGGATGATCCGTCCGGACTGCTTCAGCAAGCCGAAATGGAGCGCGAGGGTGTAGAGTCCCACTGGATCATCGCACCAAATTGCCAAAGCCAGTCCTCGTTCATTCTCGTCGATGAAACCACCGGAGAGCGAACGATCCTCTGGAAGCGCGATCCGCGTCTCGAGATCCTCCCTGAGGAAATACGCCGCGAGTGGGTCGTTCAATCGAGGCTCCTTCACATTGACGGCCACGATTGCGCGGGCGCATCGGCTGCGGCGGGGTGGGCTCGCGAGGCTCATATCCCAGTCATCGCCGATCTGGACAATCTTTATCCAGCAGTGGAAGTTTTACTTAGAAATGTGGATTACCTCATTTCTTCACGTGAATTTCCCGAGCGCCTTTCGGGGGAGCAAGATCTATTGATTTCTCTGCCGCGTATCTTCACGCGATTCGGCTGCCGCTTGGCGGCGGCAACTCTGGGGGATGAGGGCGTTCTGGCCTGGGATGGCTCGAAATTCCACTACTGCCCCGCATTTGAAGTCGTTCCAGTGGACACGACGGGCGCCGGAGACATTTTTCACGCGGGCTTTGCGTATGCGCTGATTCAGGGGTGGGGTCTTGGAAAGGCTCTTGAATTTAGCTGCGCAGCGGCCGGCCTCGCGTGTACCGGGGCGGGCGCACGGGGCGGGATAGCCTCGGTGGACCAAATTGAGACGCTGATGCGCAAGGGCCCCCGCCGCAAGGCGGCATTCTCTCAGGGACAACTGGAAGTCAACGGAACAGTGCGATGATTCCCCTACGGGTTGATATCCTGCGAACACGCCTGGCGATCTGCAATGGATTCCTCATTGTCTTGAACGTCATTGTTTTCTTCTACGAGCTTTCCCTCTCCCCTCGGGCAGGCAAGTCTCTTGTCTACGCCTTCGGCTTGATTCCGTCGAATACGCAATTGCTGTTCTCGAATCACGGCATCACGCTCAGCCAGGCATTTCTGTCCATGGTGACGAGTATGTTTCTCCACGGGGGATGGATTCATCTTTTGGGGAATATGCTCTTTCTTTGGGTCTTCGGGGGGAGTGTGGAAGAAGCGCTGGGGCATTTTAAATATCTCATGTTTTACTTTATTAGCGGCGTGGGGGCCGCAGTGGTCCACACGATATTCAACTGGGGGTCGAACGTACCCACGGTCGGAGCGAGCGGCGCAATTTCCGGCGTGATGGGCGCGTTTATCGTTCTGTTTCCGCGCGCGCGAGTGGCCACGCTGATTCCAGCGTTGTTCCTGTTCTTCACCATACGCATCCCGGCCTTTCTGATGTTGGGCTACTGGTTTTTTCTCCAGATTTTTAGCGGGGTGGCGTCTCTGGGAGTTGGCGGTCAGGGAGGAGGCGTTGCCTGGTGGGCGCACGTTGGGGGCTTCCTGTTAGGCGCGCTGCTGGTTGCCGGAAAGCGGCGGCGGTAGAATCTATATCGCAACCACATTCCCCGTACTTCGCCGGCTAAAGCCGTCCTGAATTCAGACCACCTACAGCCGGGCTGATGGTTCGGCTACGCTCACCACAAGAGCCGGGCCCTACAAAGCTCGCCGTTGCCACACATCTCGGTAGGCACGGGCTTTTCATACTGGATTTTTCGTGACGTACTCGGCGAGCCAGTCTCCCGCCTCGCGCGTCCCTAGTCTTCCCCCGAGATCGATTGTCGTATGTTTGGCGTGGACTGCGGCTCGCACTGCGCTGCGCAGCGCGTCTGCAGGAGCTGCCAGCCCCAAATGGTCCAGCATCAGGGCGGACGCCAGGACGGCCCCTGCGGGATTGGCAAGGTTCTTGCCGGCAATATTGGGTGCCGAGCCGTGGACCGGCTCGAACAGAGAAAGTCGTCCCGGATGGATATTCCCCGAAGGCGCCAAACCCAGCCCGCCCGCCAGTTGCGCGCCGAGGTCACTCAGGATGTCGCCAAAGAGATTGCAGGTCACGATCACGCGGAACTGGCCAGGGTCGCGGACGACTTCCATGGCGAGGGTGTCGATATAGAGGTGGCGCGACTCGATCACGGGATATTCGTCCTTGACTTGAGAAAACACGCGCTGCCAGAGTTCGTGCCCATAGGTGAGCACATTCGATTTGTCGCTCATGCACACGCGCCCCAGGTTATGGCGGCGCGCGTACTCGAAGGCGTAGCGGATGATTCGTTCCACGCCTTTGCGCGTATTGACGTCCTCCTGCACGGTAACTTCGTGCGGGGTGTCGCGCTGGAACTGCCCTCCGACTCCCGAGTAGAGGCCTTCGGTATTCTCGCGGACCACCACGAAGTTCACATCCTTTGTGCCGCGATCGCGCAGCGGGGTCAGCGCCGCGTCAAACAGTTCCACGGGCCGAAGATTCACGTAGAGGTCGAGCTTGGCGCGGAGCCCCAGTAGGATATCCACGGCGTGCTTATTGGAAGGCACGCGGGGATCGCCGACCGCGCCAAACAGGATGGCGTCGAAATCGCTGCGAAGCATGTCCACGGCTTCAGGCGGCAGCGTGGTGCCATCGCGGAGGTAGCGCTCGGCGCCCCAATCGAATTCTGTGAACTTCAGTTGAGCCTGCAATCCCGATGTCGCGGCCTTGAGCACCTTCACGGCTTCGCATGTGACTTCCGGGCCGATGCCGTCGCCCGGAATGACCGCGATGCGCTTCACGGCGGAGGCTTTTTCATTTGAGTTCAATGGCATTCACAGCACTCCTATCGGAGAATTTCCTTTCTAGCGGTGAGCTTCTCGATGCGGTCGAGCCGAGGCGCATAGCCAATTCCAGGCCCAGGCGGCACGCGAATCGTGCCGCGCGGCGTGACCTCGACCTCTGGCTCAATCACGTCTTCGGTCCAGTAACGGCGGCTGGCCGTGACGTCACCGGGAAGGGAGAAATTCGCGAGGGTTGAAAGCGCAATGTTGTGCGCGCGGCCGATTCCGGATTCCAGCATTCCGCCGCACCAGACCGGAATCTGCTTCGATTGGCACAGGTCGTGGATACGTCGCGCAGGAGTATATCCACCCACGCGCCCGAGCTTGATATTGATGATCCGGCAGGCGCCCAATTCGATGGCCGCGCGTGCGTGCTCTTCGGTGTGGATGCATTCATCGAGGCAGACCGGCGTATCGAGCTTGCGTTGCAGCTCCGCGTGGCTGTAGAGGTCGTCCCAACCGAGCGGCTGCTCGATCATCATCAGGTAGTAGGCTTCCAGGCGCTTCAAGTGAGGCCAATCTTCAAGTTGATACGCGGAATTCGCGTCCACCATCAGGCGTATGTTTGGGAACCGCTGGCGTAAGCGCTCGACGGGTTCGATGTCTTTCCCCGGTTTGATTTTGATTTTGATCCGCTGATACCCTGCCGCCAACTCTTGCTCCACCGTTGCCAATAAATCATCAAGTGTTTCTTTAATGCCAATGGACACGCCGCATGGAATCTCCTCGCGGACACCGCCGAGCAGCTTCCATAGCGGAAGTCCTTTTTGTTTTGCTTCGGCGTCCCAGATCGCTGCCTCGATGGCGCCCTTGGCCATGTTGTGGCCGCGAATTGGCGCGAGCAGATTCCAGACCTCGGAGGCAGAGGTGAAATTTCGATCTTTCAATATTGGCCAGATGAAATCGCGCAGGATGTGCCACGCAGTTTCAACCGTCTCTGGAGCATAGAACGGCCCCTCGCCGGCTACCGATTCACCCCAACCGGCCACGCCATCCACGTCGGCATCGAGCAGCAGCATCCGGCGATCGGTCAGGCGGCCGAAGCTGGTTTCAAAGGGCGTCACCAGGGGCATCCTGATTTCCCGCAGCGTGATTTTTTGTACCTTCATGCTTCCTTCCACGGCTCTAGGATGTAATCCATGCCTGATGGGCCTGGCGCCACGGCCGTCGCGGCATACTTCTTAGCGAGCCAGCGTGTGAACTGAGCCTTGATTTCAGACTGAATTTGCGCGGCTCGGGCAGGGTCTGTCGTTTTCAGGGCTTCGACGTTGTCCGGGATGGAAATCCGGACGGCAGTTTTGGCGAACGCGGCTGCCGGCCGCTTCCCTGCAAGCACACGCCGCACGCGCGATGAGCGCAAGTGCCATTCGGCCACAAGGCGGTCCGTGGGGAGCGCTGCGTGCAATGGACTGGTCGTGATTCCGTAGGCATTCGGCACGTACCGCCGGGCGATAACGCCGAGGCGCATGAAGTTGAAGTAGGCATTCTTTGCGATGAGCGGATCGAATGTCCACTCAACCAGCGAAATCCCGCGCGCGAGCGCGTCTGCGCGCTGAAAAAGTTTGAGCTGCCGCCCTATTCCGCGGTCGCGATACGCGTCGCTCACCGCCGTCATGTGCGAGTGGAGAAATGGCTTGCGATCCCGACACCCTGCAACGGCCATCGTGAAACCAACCAGATCATTGCCGTGAAACGCACCGAGAACCTGCCCGCCCGTTTCCGCGGCAACCACAAACAACGGGATGGGGACGACGTCGATGTCGGCCGACTTCCAAACTTCGCGCTCCAGGCGGACACAGGCCTCAAATTCCTCTATACCATGGCAGTGCCTCACCAGGATACCTTTGCGCATCTCGGCGCGACGAGGCGCAGAGCGGCGGGATCCTCGAGGGGCCCGGGATTTCATGATTTCTTTCCTTGCTGGCTTGCTGCTCTCGCTCGTGTCTTGGCCGCCTCCCAGAGGACTTCAAGTTCTTCCTTGGAAAGCTGCGCGAGACGCTGCCCGGAGCGGGCAGCGTCCGCTTCCATATCCTGAAAGCGCGACTTAAATTTTAGATTTGAATGTTTAAGTGCTACTTC
Source organism: Terriglobia bacterium (assembly GCA_041488495.1). Classification (GTDB taxonomy): domain Bacteria; phylum Acidobacteriota; class Terriglobia; order Acidiferrales; family UBA7541; genus Palsa-360. The sequence continues at coordinate 83,254 of JBGPPL010000016.1, read as the reverse complement.
AGGATCGAATCCTAGAAAACGGGCCAGATTGACGGCGACGAACAATAGATCGCCTAATTCTTCCTCGCGACGCGCTCGATCCGCCTCGGTGAGAGTTACGCGCAACTCGGAGGTTTCTTCGCGCAGCTTTGTGAAAATTCCTTCGACGCTTTCCCAGTCAAAGCCTACCTGCGCGGCTCGCCTCGTCATTTGATGGGCTTCAAGAAGCGCCGGCAAGTTCCGGGGAATGCCGTCGAGGACCGAGGGGAGGAGCTGCTTTGCTGGGGCACCTTCCTGCTTTTCGCCGGCCTTCAACTGGGCCCAGTTCTTCAAGACCTGTTCGGGCGTGTCGGCTTTCACATTGCCGAAGACATGCGGGTGCCGCCGGACCATCTTGTCGTGGATGCCGGAAATAACGTCAGCGATGTCAAACCGTCCCGCTTCCCTGCCAATATCGGCGTGGAAGAGGATCTGCAGGAGCAAATCGCCAAGTTCTTCAGCCAATTCCTTCGCGTTGCCCTGATCGAGGGCATCCAGAACTTCGTAAGCCTCCTCGATCAAGTAGGTTTTGAGCGAATGGTGGGTTTGTTCGCGGTCCCAAGGACATCCGCCGGGGGCGCGAAGGCGTGCCTGCAGGGCGACTAAATCCTCGAATAACCTGCCGGACCGCCGCCATCTTGGCGCTGGGACGTTCTTGCGCGGCGCAGGAGCATGTCGGCGCGCAGACTTTGGCTTTTTTGTTGTGGCGCCAACGGGAGGCGTTGACTTCTTCTTTTTTTTTCTAAAATGGCGTGGAGGCACGGTGTCCGGTCGGCTCCTGAATGAAAGAAAAACTCTACGGCACGTTCTGGCAATTCACAAGGAAGAAAAGGATTAAACACAGAGTTCACGGAGAGCGCGGAGGGCCGGAATGCAGGAGATGCTCTTTCAGGGCGACATTTTAGATTCACGCACATGCCCGCCTGAAGGCGGGCGCTACAGGAGCCCCCCCCCGGAATTGTTCCAACAATTTTCAAATGTGGGATGACACGAGTGGGGCCGGCACTTGTGAGCGCGTGCGCGGCGGTGCTAAACTGCTTGCTCTACGTGTGAGATTGAGAACTACCTGAGGGAGATCCCGTTGTCCGAGCCCAAACGCGATGAAACTTTCAAGGTTGTAGACCGGCGGCTTTTTACGCCGGAAGGTGAGTTCCGCAAAGACGTCGCTGAACAGCAAGACCGCGAGCACGAAACGGCATCGACGATCAGCGCAACGCAAACGGCCCACAACGCGGCCCCAGCTAAAATTGCACCCGCGCCGGCAAGCAGCGCCGCGAAGCCTGAGGCGCGCGGCGCCGCGCCTGCCGCGGAACCCGCCGTAGAGACACCGAAGCGGTTACCTGCATTTGAGAATCTCGTCCGCTCGCTCGGGCAGAATGCGGCCATGCTTCTCGGTGGGTATGCCGACCCACGCACGGGACAGCCCATGCTCGACCTCGAGGGAGCGCGAGAAATGATCGACATGTTGGACGCCCTGCGCGAAAAGACACTCGGAAAACTGGCGCCCGAGGAAGACACGCTGCTTCTCGACATCCTCGGCAATCTGAAGCTCGCCTTCATGGAAATGACCAAGGCCGCAGCAGCAGCCGCTATGCAGGATAAGGCCAAATCCCGCGTGTAATTGAGGGTCCGCACTGCCCGCGTCGCCAGCGAATTCGGTACTCGAACTCACGGTGCTGGGCTCCGGCACGTCCATGGGAGTGCCTACGCTGACATGCCATTGCCGCGTCTGCAGTTCCAAGGACCCGCGCGACAACCGGATGCGTCCTTCCGTCCTGCTGGTCCACGACGGACAGACCGCCGTGATCGACACGACGCCGGACTTCCGGCTGCAGGCGCTTCGCGTGGGCCTCGAGCGGCTCGACGCGATCCTGTTCACGCATGCCCACGCCGATCACATCCTGGGCTTCGACGACATTCGTCCCTTCAACCTGCGACAGCGATCCGCGCTGCCGGTGTATGCATCGCTCGAAACGATCGCGACTCTGAAACACACCTTCGCCTACGTTTTTGAAGGCGCGACCGCCGTCAGCACGATTCCGCAGGTGACGCTGCATCCTGTCGACGGCCCCTTTGAGATCATCGGAACGCGCATCGTGCCAATTCCGGCACGGCACGGCGACATGGACGTGCTTGGGTTCCGCTTTGGTTCCGCCGCTTACCTCACCGATTTCAGCGTCCTTCCCGAGTCATCGAAACCGTTGCTCGCCGGTCTGGATGATCTCGTGTTGGACGCGCTGCGCGACGTGCCGCATCCGATGCACCAGACGGTCGAGCAGGCGCTCGAACTTGTGCGTGAACTTCAGCCGCGGCGGGCCTGGTTCACGCACATCGCGCACGAATTGCCGCACTCGGAAACCAACGCGCGGCTGATCGCCGCAGGGTTTCCCCATGTCGCGCTGGCTTACGATGGGCTGCATTTTGAGGTGCGAGTCTGATGCCGCTTGCGATTATCCATTCCCCGGAAGAGTGGACCGCGCGCTTCGGCGCCGGGGGGCGCACCGTGCTTTCGGTTGGAAACTTCGACGGGATTCACCTCGGCCACCAGAAGATCTTGCGGATGGCTCTGGCGCGGGCCCGAGCCACGGCACACACTGCGGCGGCCGTGACGTTCGATCCCCACCCCATGAAGCTGCTGCGTCCCGACCAAGCCCCGCGGATGATTCAGACACTTTCGCAGCGTCTCGCGGGCCTCGAACAGATGGGGCTCGATGCCGTGCTTGTCCTGCGCTTCGATCGGGCGTTCTCCCTGCTGTCACCGGAAGAATTCATCCAGCGCATTCTGATCGAGCGGTTGCATGTCGCGGCGATTCTTGTGGGCGCGAACTTCTGTTTTGGACATCGCGGGGCAGGAGACGTGCGCCTGCTTGCTCATTTTGGAAAACAGCATGGCTTCGACGTCGAAACTGTTTCACCAGTTGAGATTGAGGGGCGCGTGGTTTCAAGCACTGCCGTTCGCAACGCGGTCGCCGAGGGGCGCGTCGCCGAGGCCGTTCCGTTGCTCGGCCATCAATTTTCACTTACCGGGGAGATTCACAACGGAGCCGGGCGCGGCCGGGCGATTCTGTTCCCTACACTCAATTTGGTTCCCGAGCAGGAATTGCTGCCGAAACTCGGGGTATATGCGACGCAATCGGTGATTGGAGGAGCTGTCTTTCGCTCAGTCACAAACGTCGGCACGCGGCCCACGTTCGATGGGCAGAACATCACCGTAGAGAGCCACTTATTCGGATTCAACGAACAGATCGCAGGCGGACCGATGGAGGTCCGTTTCCACACGCACCTTCGCGACGAACTGAAATTTTCCGGTCCCGATCTGCTGCGCGTGCAGATCGCACGCGATATTGCCGCGGCGCAGGAATACTTTTCCCGGCGTGATGTGCCGGAGCAGCCCACACACAGCTAGATTCCACATTTGAAATTGGATATTGGAAATACTTAAATCGCGCCGGCGTTTCGCGGGCGAAGGCTTTCTGTTCGATAAGACCAATCAAGAGAGGGATTCCTCGTGGCCCGCCGCAGCGGGCTCCTCGGAATGACAAACAAAGGGAGACTTTCCAGCAGCGCGATAAGAACCGGGGCGGAATCTATTTGCGGCACTTTTCGCAGTAACCGCCGACTTCGGTGCGCGTCATCGTGATTTCGATTCCGCAATCCTGTTCGATTTGCTTCATCAGCTTTTCGTAGAGGCGGGATTCGAATTCGCGCACTTTTCCGCACTTCAAACAGGCCACGTGGATGTGGTCGCGAGGTCCGTGGCTTTCGTAGAAGTGCTGGTCGCCGCGCAGGTGGAGCAGGTCGAGCTCATCGATGAGGCCGTTGCGCTTGAGCAAATCGAGGGTTCTGTAGACCGTGACGCGATGGATGCGGGGATCGATTTTCTGCGCAAGCTCGAGGATGGCGCCCGCGTCCAGGTGGCGCTCGGCGTTGTCCATTACCTCGAGCAAGACTTTCCGCTGGCGCGTCAGCCGCACGCCGCGCTTTTCAAGCGCCGCCTGCAGGCGGCCGGGGCGTTCATGCGCGTTGATCCGTTCGCCGGCAGAGACTCGATGTGCAGCAGTAATGGGCATGTTGGTTGACCGGGATGCCCGCAAAGCGTCGAAGACGAGGCGCCCGTTCACTGATCGTCTCCGGAACGCGCGTTAACGGTGCGGGATCAGGCGCAAAACATCATTGTACATAACGATCGCGAATACCAATAAGAGGAACACCATGCTGACGGTGACGAACCGCTCCTTCACGCGGACACTCAAGTCGCGCCGTATCGTTCCTTCGATGAAGAGAAGCAGGATGTGCCCTCCGTCGAGCGGCGGAATCGGAAGCAGGTTCAAGATGGCGAGGTTGACACCGATCATAGCCATGAGGGAAAGCAACTCCGCCACTCCCTGACGCGCCGCTCGCCCGGATTCGCGCGCGATGCCGAGAGGCCCCTCGAGTTGCTTCAGCGAAATGTTGCCGCGAAACAGCTCCACCACCACAAAGGCAACCTGCCGGGCCATCAGACTGTTCATCCCGACCGATTCGACGATTGCCCCGCCGATAGACAGGCGACGTTCCACCAGTTCACCGCTTCGAAATACACCGATCTGCCATCGCGACACGCCATTCCCGACACTCACCTGTTGGGGATGGACCTGAATATGCATGGTTCGATCGCCGCGCCGGACCTCCAGATCCAGCGGCTGTGTCTGTGACTGCTCCACGACTGACGGAAATTCGGCGCCGCTGGCCAATGTCCTCCCGTTGACTTTCAGGATCTCATCGCCCGCCTTCAGGCCACTCCGTTCGGCCGGCATACCCGGTGTGACCGCGCCGATGAAAAGACGATCTGCGGGATATCCAAAGATTTCTTCCATCGATGGGCCCGCAGGAACCGATATCGGAAGTTCCTGACCGCCGCGGTTCACGACGAGGGAAAGAGAATGTCCCGGCAAAGTCGATATCAACTCCAATTGCGCCCGGTTCCATGTGGGATCGGTTGCACTATTGATTTTGACGACGTGGTCCCCGGCGGTCAGGCCAGCCTTCTGCGCGGTCGAGCCTTCCAAAACGCCGGCCAGGACCATCGGACGGTCCAAATATGCAGGTTGTTTGCTGCCGCGCATGTAGAGGCCGGAGACCAGCGCGATTGACATGATGATATTCATCGCCGGGCCCGCCACGGCGATTAGCGCGCGCTGCCATCTCGGCTTCGATAGGAATTCGTCCGGATCGCCCTTGCGCTCTTCGAGCGGATTGTCGCCAGCCATTTTGACGTAGCCGCCCAGAGGCAATCCGCTGATGCGATAATCGGTATCACCCCTCTTGCGTCCCCAGAGCCTGGGGCCGAAACCGATGGAAAAAACCTCGACGCGCACACCAAAAGCCTTGGCGACGATGAAATGACCCCATTCGTGCACCAGGACCATGATCCCGAGCACGACAGACACGGACAAAACCATCACGATAAAATCTGGCACGTTCTTCTCCTCGGACTGCGGCGCGAGACTGGCGCCACTTCCGTACTTCGAAAGTCTCTCAAATGCCGGTAGCGATCATGTTTGGTACCGCTTCAGGAGCTAAAGAGCTTGTGTGGCAATCATCCTTTTCTCACGCCAGCGGCTATAGCCGCTAGATTTTTCAGTTCTTAACGGCACGGCTTAAGCCGTGCCCTACAAAGCGAACCGTTGCCACAAAGAATCTAAAGCCCCACCTAGAACTTTCCCCAATGGCGCGGCTTGATGGTTCGCTTCCGCTCACCGCAAGAGCCGCGACCCGCAAAACTTCTCTCCCCACTCGTCGCAAAAATCTTTCCTCACAAAGCTTCTCTGGTGGAATGCATCCGCTTCCGCGCTACGACCGGCCTCTTCATACGGCAGCCGCTTGCGCGGACATTCGCTCCACTTCTTCCCAGGCCATTCGCCGTGCCTCGGAGTCCGCAGCGAGCACGTCGCTGATGGCGCCTATCTTGATCTTCGGTGTCCGGGTCAGCACGCGCTCAATCACTTCCGCGATCCCCGCGAAGGACAGCCGGCGCTCAAGAAATGCTTCGACGGCCACCTCGTCTGCAGCGTTGAAGGCGCAGGGATAAGCGCCTTTCTTGCGCAACGCTTCGCGGGCCAAACGCAAGCAGGGGAACCGCCGCGTTGAAACCTTTTCGAAATCAAGACGCCGCAGCTTACTCCAATCGAGGGCCACTCCATTGGATGCAACCCGCTCAGGGTAGGTTAGCGCATATTGAATGGGCATGCGCATGTCTGTGGGGCCGAGTTGCGCCAAGATGGACCCGTCCACGAACTCCACCATCGAATGGATCGTGGATTGCGGGTGAACCACGACCTCAATTTGGTCCGGGCGCATGTCAAACAGCCAGTGCGCTTCGATGACCTCAAATCCCTTGTTCACGAGCGTAGCCGAGTCAATCGTGATCCGGCGGCCCATGCGCCAGTTCGGATGCGCCAGGGCTTGTTCCGGCGTCGCCGCGGCCATTTCTGCGAGGGGTGTCTTCCGAAACGGTCCTCCGGATGCCGTCAGGATCAAACGCTTCACTTCTTTTTGTCGCCCGGCGCGCAAGCACTGGTGGATCGCGTTGTGCTCGCTATCCACAGGAAGCAACTCGACGTTCGACCGGCGCGCTGCCGCCATCACGATTTCACCGGCGGCGACCAACACTTCCTTGTTCGAAAGCGCGACCTGTTTCCCTGCTTTCACCGCAGCATACGTGGCTTCCAGGCCAACCACGCCCACCGCCGCGGAAACCACTGTCGCGGCATCCGGATGCGTCGCTACGGCTGTGAGCCCGGCGCTCCCGTGCTGGATTTCAGGAAGTTTTGCAATTCCTGTCGCGCGGAGCCGCTCGGAGAGATCAGCCGCCAGCTCTGCCGTCGCGACGGATACAAGGTCCGGATGATGCCGCGAAATCTGCTGCGCCAGCTCCTCGATGTTGCCCCCGGCAGCGAGTGCAGCCACACCAAAGCGCTCCGGCATCGCGTCCACGACCGCCAGCGTTTGCCGCCCGATGGAACCTGTCGAACCCAGAATGGCGATCTTTTTCACTGCGACTGCCTCGCTAAACAGCACATGGATCTTTGCCTGTCATAAGAAGAGACCTCGCGTGTAAGCGGTCTGTGTGGAAGCCACGGTTCGCTCACGCCAGCGGCTAAAGCCGCTTGATTTTGCAGTTCTTAACGGCGCGGCTGATGGTTCGGCTACGCTCACCACAAGAGCCGCGCCCTACAAATCTAGCCGTTGCCACACATCTCTTTAGATGCGAGCGACAACAAACACAAACAAGACGAAGGGCCTCGACAAAGCCTAGTCCGTTCAAATCCTTCTCATGACGAACCACTCGAAATAGTACCAGACTGCCGGGGCGGCAAGAATCAGCGAGTCAATCCGGTCTAGAATCCCTCCATGCCCGGGGAGGATCGTTCCGGAATCCTTAGCGCCGGCACTACGCTTAAATGCCGATTCAAATGCATCTCCCATCTGGCCCGCGACGCTACCGAGAGCGGCCATCGCGAGCATGTGCGCCGGTTCGATCTTCATCCAATATCCGAACAAGGCAGCCACCAGCAATGCGCCCATCAGATTCGCGCCTGCTCCCTCCCACGTCTTGTTCGGACTTAACTGCGGCGACATCTTCAACCGTCCAAAGCCCTGGCCCGCGAAGTATGCCGCCGTGTCTCCGACCCAGACCACGACGAGCGTGAAAATGAGGAGTTGCGGTCCAAGAACGTCCACGCCATGCAGACGCACGACAGTGCTGAACGGAATCACGATGACGACGAGGCCCGCCGTGCTGACCGAAACCGAAGAAAATACCTCAGCCAACGGGCGGCGGCTCCCCAGAGCAATCACCGCTGCACCCATAATAAATAGGAACAGCACCATTTCCAGGGACACTTGGGGAGCCCCCACCCGATAGAGCAAGTCGCCCAGTCTCGCAATGCTTGCGGCCCGAGCTACGTCCCATTGCTGCGCGAAAATTCCGATTGCCGCGAAGCAGGTCCAAAAGCGGTAGGCACGAAACCCCATGCGCTCGCCCATTGCGAAGAATTCCAGGAGCGCGAGGACCGTGACGATCGCTGCCGCCCCTGCCACCAGCCAAGCCGGGCCCAGCCAAACCGCCGCGATGACCGCAGGAATGAGAACCGCCGCGGTCCACGCCCGCAGTTGCGTTCCCGAACTCATGCAATTCCTCCCTCCTTGCGATTGTGTCTCGCGGACAGGCCGGTCCGCATCATGCGCGGAAATCAATTCTCTGCAGGCCCGCCAACTCTCTCGAAAGAATGACACAATTTGTTCTGGAATAATGGCTCGTGCGCCGGGTTAAGAAACTTTTCACAGCAGGAATGTGCACGACGCCGTCAGGCTGTGACGCGCTGCCGCGTTTCCGCCAGACCGCCGTACCGCCGCTCGCGCTTCTGAAAATCGAGCAAGGCCTCGAAGAGCTGGGCGCGCGTGAAATCGGGCCACAACGTCTCGGTCACATAGATTTCGGCATAGGCAATCTGCCACAGCAGAAAATTGCTCACGCGCATTTCCCCGCTCGTGCGGATCAGCAGGTCCGGATCGGGCAGTCCGGCAGTGTACAAGTGCTGCGAAATCATTTCTTCATCGACGCGCGCGTTCATTAGACCGTTTTTCCTGACACGATCGAGGATGCGGTTGAACGCATCCACCAGCTCCGCGCGGCCGCCATAATTGAGCGCCACCGCCAGCTTCATGCCCGAGTTCTGCGCCGTTTGTTCCATCGCCCGTTCGACATCGGTGCGCACCGCCGCGGGCAACTGGTCCGGACGGCCGATGACCAGAAGGCGGATATTATTTCGATGGATCACAGGGAGCTCTTTGCGAAGGTACTCGCGCAGCAGGCGCATCAGGAAATCAATCTCCGCCTTCGGGCGGCGCCAGTTCTCCATCGAAAACGCGTATAGCGTAAGCGCGGGGATATTAAGTCTCGCGCACGTCTCAATTACGGTTCGCGCCGATTGCACTCCCGCCCGATGCCCCGCGATTCGCGGCAGGTGACGCCGCTGCGCCCAGCGTCCGTTGCCATCCATAATCACAGCGATGTGCTGGGGGAGCCGGTTCGCATCCAAATCCCCGAGCAGCCGTTCTTCCTCACCGCCGGATGGTTTGAGCGAGTCAGGTACTTTCACGCGATTATTCCTGCGAATTCCAAGTAGCGGATTGAGGCCGGTGTACCCACATTCCAATCCTCAGAAGCTAACATACAGCCTCACAGCACGCAACACGGTCACGTTGGCTTTCACTGCAGGTGGCCGTGACCAGCCCGGCTTTCTCACCAGAGAGTGAATGGGGAAAGAAGGAAGCCTCGCCCCGGTCTGACCGGGCCGGGCTCCATCTACCCGACGCGCTACGAGCCTGGAAGGCCGGGAACGCTGCCGGGATGGAAGATTCCTGCGTAGACGAGGACCAGAGTAAGAACAATCATGGCGACGACGGTGACCCAGGCGACTCCGTTGAAAGTGCGGGTGTTGACCTGATCGCCCATCAGGTCGCGGCGATTCACCAATAAGAGGATGAAAATCAGGACCACGGGAAGCCAGACGCCGTTGCCAACCTGCGAAAGGACGAGAATTTTCTGGAGCGGGGCGCGGGGAATCAAGATTACGGCAGCTCCCACGGCAATCATCCCGGTATAGAGGCTGTAGAAAATCGGAGCATCGTTAAACTTGTGATCAATTCCCGCTTCGAATCCCATGCCCTCGCATATCACATGGGCGGTGGACAAGGGCAGGATGGACGCTGCGAACAGCGATGCGTTCAGCAGGCCGAATGCGAACAGCATTGCGGCCCCCTTCCCTGCCAGCGGCACCAGAGCCTGGGCGGCCTCGCTGGCGTCGTTAATATTGAAATGTCCGTTGGCATGCAATGTCGCAGCCGTGCACACGATAATGAAGAAAACGATCACCATGCAGCTTATGCTGCCGACCATCACATCCGCGCGCGCCTGCGCGTACTGGCGGCGCGCCACACGCTTCTCCACGAACCTCGCCTGCAAGTAAAAGAATTGCCAGGGCGCGATCGTCGTCCCAACCAGCGCGGTCAGCATGAGCAGGTACCCGCCGTTGAACTGCATCGTGGGGATTACCGTGTTCTTCGCTGCGAGCAGCCAATCGGGCTTCGCCAGAATCGCGGACGCAACGTAGGACAAATAGAGCACGCAGGCGGCGAGAAAAATCTTTTCGACGGCACGCGAAGTTCCTCGCAGCACGAGAAACCAAACGGCAAGGGCGGCGATGGGCACGGAGATGTATTTCGATATGCCGAAAATTTGCATGGAAGCAGCCACGCCCGCAAACTCCGCCGCGACGTTGCCCATGTCCACGATGAGACCGGCAAGAATGACGAAGAACGTGGGACGGAACCCGAATTCCTCCCGAATGAGATCGGAAAGACCCTTACCTGTCACCACGCCCATCCGCGCGCACATTTCTTCGGTGACGTAGAGGGCGATCGTCATGGGAATCAGCGACCACAGCAGCGCGTAGCCGTACATCGCGCCGGCCTGTGAGTAGACGGAAATCCCGCCCGCATCGTTGTCCACGTTCGAAGTGATTACACCCGGGCCGACCACCGCCAGGAACAGCAGCGCGCGGCGGCGCCAGAAACGTGTGGCCTTCCCCCAGCCGGCGAGGCGCTCGCGCCAGGGCTCGACCCAGCCAGGGATCAGCTTCCAGCGTGTGACGTGCGTGGAATTCTGCGTTTCCCGGTTCGCTTCTTCGTGTTCGCCGAGTACTGCCACGTCTTCGACCTTTCTTTGGAGCTATCCAGATTCGCAAAAAAACTTCACCTCTGACCCTTCGCGTTCGCTCAGGGCAAGAGAGGCGAGCTACCATGCCGTCATCGCCGGCGATTTCAGGGGCTAAAGCCCCATCTTGCGCGAAACCTAATGTCGCGGCTGAAGCCGCGACCTACAAAGACAAATCCGAGGCTACGACCTACAATGACAAATCTAAAGCTGCGACCTACAAAGACCGGTATTCGCCAACAAAACCGGCATTGACTCACAAAGACCAATGACGAGGCCTATCGCGGGCTCGGGCCTTGCCTACCGGTTCCGGAGACGCGTAACGATGTCGTCGACCGCTATGGCGCCGATCGGGTGGCCGCTGTCGTCCACTACGGCCAGGCTGTGCAGATTATATTTGTCGAACATCTCAAATACTTCCTTGTCCTGGGCGTCGGGCGGCACCGAGAGCAACGGCTCCGCTTTCAACGATTCCATCTGCTCACTTGCCGGAGCGAGCAGCAGCCGTCCGACAGCCACGGCACCGGTCAGCTTCGCATCCGCATCGATCAGGAAGACGGTATCGAGCTGCTCAAGATCGACGTCCTTTTCCTGGATCCAGGCGATAACTTCTTCACACGTCGCCTTTTCGCCGACATAAATGAAATCGGTATTCATCATCCCGCCAGCGGAGTTTTCCTCAAACTTCAGCAGTTCGCGCACCTCGCGGGCTTCGTCCCCCGGCATTTCTCGAAGCACGACGCGCGATGTTTCCGGCGGCAATCCGGCGAGCACGTCGGCGGCCTGGTCGGGGTCCATCTCTTCCAGGATGTCCGCAGCCTTCTCCGGATCGAGAGTCTCGACAATTTGCGACGTCAGACGCTTGTCCAACTCGGCGAGCGCTTCCGCAGCCGTCTCCTCATCGAGAGACGCGATGATGGACTGCCGCTCGACCGGTGACAATTCTTCCATGATGTCCGCCAGATCGGCCGGATGCATGCGTTCCAGTTTCTGGTGCGTAATTCGCAGCTTCACCCGGCGGAGCGGGTCGGACTCGATCAAGTTAACGAATTCCCAGGGGATTACGCGAGTTGGCAGCTTGGTCGCGATTCCACGAATCAGTCCCGGAGAGGCGACGCCGTGGAGCAGGCGCCGTGCCGCGCCGGTCAGGCCTACATCCACGTTCGTGACGCGTAATTCGACAGTCCCGTTGGTTCGTTGCTCGGAGAGGCCGATGTCATTCACGCGCACGACTTTCCGCCCGCTGGTGTCGATGATCTGCTGGTCGAGCAGGTCCTTGCGCACGGCGAGCCAGCCCTCATTCGGGTGATAGTGCTCCAACTCCTTTTCCTCGACGTTCAATTTCAGGACGCCGGGAGCAACGAAAGCGAGATGATCGTAGCGTGCGACAAGCGGGAGGTACTTCCCGCGACCGAGGAGTACGCGAGCAACGCGGTTCGGCTGGTCGGCGGGCTCGATGAAGAGTTCGGTCACGTGGCCGACAAAGTGGCCGTCACGATCATAAGCCTCTCCGCCCAAGACTTCTGTGGCGTGCAGCATTTCTCCTCCTTTCTTGACCCTGCGCTCCAAACGCAGAATGCACTTATGATCCTTATTATCAGTTACTTACGATTGCGCTCCGTTTCAAGGCCCTTGCAGTTGCCTGCAGAGTCTATGAGGCAACCAGGGTGCCCTCACGCCAGCGGCTGAAGCCGCGCCCCATAAAGCTACCCGTTATCACACAGGTTCTTGCAGGGCCGTTTCGCCCGTTGAATCGGATGATTGCCAGTGGCGTGGGTTTGTAATACAAGAAACCCGCGGCCAGGGGTGTGGCCCTGCCGCGGGTAGTTAAGAGATTCGTGCTCTACCCGAGGCTGGTGCGGCACCCATTCAAAATTCTGGCGGGCTCCAAGCGGAGCCCGCACCCCACGCGGCGCGTTGACGTCCCTGCTGTCTTTGGCTGTGCCAACCGGGAACAGAGCGCCGCTTCGTGCTTGCTACTCGGAAAGGGTTCTTTCTCTGCTGATTCGCTCATGTCCAGATAAAAATACTCCAACACAGTAGGTAAACGGAGTTGAAATGTTTGTCAAGGAAAGAGTGCATGCTAACGCAATTTTTTTGTTGTTGGAAAGAGCATACCGGTGGGCTTGTATCCTTGGCCGCGGCAGTGTGCGATATAAAGCGAGCCGTACGTCTGCGTAATGTAGCCCGAGCGAGCGTATCCGAGAAGCCCAGCAACGCGATCAATCGCTGACGGAGTGCCTTCGAGTTCGAGGAATGCGCCGATGGGGGTCTCGTCGAACTCAATTTTGAGGGCGCGGACACCTGGTAGAGCGTAGGTGGTCCTGAATTTTTCATAACGGAACAATGGCCGCAGTCCCAGAGCCCTCAGGATTCGCCGCATCTGTTCCCCGTCGAAAACGGCGACTTCGACCTCTTCCCTGACCTTATAACGTCCCTTTTTCCCTGATTTTCCGGTTGCGGGTAGCCCCCCGCGCGCGCCTTGGGGAGGACCCTTGTACGTGAGGATGGCTTTGCTGGGCCGCGTACGGCCCTTTCGGCCGGTGTGCGAACTGGGCTGCTCGACGCGGATGCGAACCAGCTGGCTGCGACGAGCCAGATCCTTCTTCCGGGTGTCATAGAGCGTGTTGGATTCATGTGTGCGCGAACAAATCTCCCGGGCTCTGAGCTGTTTCAGGCGACGGCGCAGTGCGGGAACGTCCGTCACGAGTAGCTTGATCTCGACTTCCTGATTGGAATGGATTCCAAGCATGAGGCACCAGTATACGTCGATTGTGCTTGATTGGCGGACAAGCGGCTCGACAAATGAGCGAGGAGCAAGGTATAAACCTGACGTTCGGTAGAAGCAGAGAACACCTGTGCGGCGCCATAAACTACGCTGAAGTGCCACGACATCGATGACTCCAGAAGAATTTCGCAAGCTTGGCCACCGTGTGGTTGATTGGATCGCCGACTACAGGGCGAAGGTTTCCGAATTTCCTGTGATGGCGCGTACGACGCCGGGTGAAGTGAAGGCTCGTCTGCCGAGCGACCCGCCGGTGACTCCGGAGTCGTGCGACCACATCTTTCGCGATCTCGACGAAATCATTCTGCCTGGGTTGTCGCACTGGCAGCATCCGCGATTCTTCGGATACTTCCCCGCCAATGCGCTGCTCTCGAGCGTGCTGGGCGACTACCTGAGCACGGGACTGGGTGTGCTGGGACTTTCCTGGCAGTCGAGTCCTGCACTCACCGAGCTTGAAGAAGTCGTAACGGACTGGATGCGACGAATGATGGGGCTGTCTCCGGAGTGGGGCGGCGTGATTCAGGACACCGCTTCCACGAGCACGCTGGTGGCGTTGCTATGCGCGCGGGAGAAGGCTACGAAGTATGGCTTGGACCGCGGGGGATTGCAGGGGGAAGGACACCCGCTCATCGTGTACGTCACTGCGCATAGCCACAGCTCGGTAGAGAAGGCGGCTTTGCTGGCGGGGTTCGGACGAACCAATTTGCGTGTGGTTGCGCATGACCGCGACTATGCGATGAGCGTCAATGGGCTCCGCGACGCGGTTGAGCGCGATATCGCCGCTGGAGCGATACCGGCGGCCATCGTGGCGACGACGGGGACCACCATCACGACGGCGCTCGATCCGGTTGCGGCGATTGCCGAGGTCGCACGTGCACACGGAATCTGGCTCCACGTCGATGCGGCGATGGCTGGGTCGGCGATGATTTTACCTGAGTGCCGGTGGATGTGGGATGGCGTTGCAGGGGCTGACTCGGTCGTCGTCAACGCTCATAAGTGGCTGGGCGCGGCGTTTGATTGCTCGCTCTATTACGTCCGCGACGCGGAACATCTGGTGCGCGTGATGTCCACCAGCCCAAGCTACCTGCAATCGGCTGCAGATGGGCGCGTGAAAAATCTGCGGGACTGGGGACTGCCGCTGGGACGCCGGTTTCGCGCGTTGAAATTGTGGTTGTTGATACGCGAACAGGGTGTCGCCGGCCTGCAAGCGCGGATTCGCAGGGACCTCGAAAACGCAAAGTGGTTTGCGGAGCAGGTGCGGGAGGCTCCCCACTGGAAAGTTTTGGCGCCGGTGCCGCTGCAGACCATCTGCGTCCGGCACGAACCGCCTAGCCTCGCCGGCGATGCGCTCGACCGGCACACGCTCGGCTGGGTGGATCGCTTGAACCAGTCCGGCGAAGCTTACCTGACCCCGGCGGTACTCGACGGCCGATGGATGGTGCGCGTGTCGATCGGGACCGCGCCCACCGAACGAGAACACGTTGCAGGTTTGTGGGCGCTCATGCGACGGATGGCGGAGGCGTAAAAAAGCCTTCAGGATCTGAACCCCACTGCTCGACAGAGGCGAACGCGGCAAGGTATAAACTTTCTGTAGCCGACCGGCGTCCTCATTCCCGGCGCTCCATGAACACATGACTGAACCAACCACACCGCTGATGCGGCAGTATCACGCGATCAAGGCGCGCTACCCGCACGTGCTGGTGCTGTTCCGGCTGGGGGATTTCTACGAACTTTTCTACGAAGACGCGATTGCCGCGTCGCGCGAATTGCAAATTACATTAACGTCGAGAAATCGCGAGCGAGGCGAGCCCGTGCCGATGTGCGGCGTCCCCTACCACGCCGCCGAGGGATATATCGCGCGGCTGCTGCGCGCCGGATACAAGATCGCCGTCTGCGATCAAATGGAACAGCCGGGGCCGGGGAAAAAGCTCGTGCGGCGCGAAGTGGTGCGCGTGATTACGCCCGGCACGGCCACCAGCCTGAATGTCCTCGAGCCGAAGGAGAATAATTACCTTGCCGCACTGGCGCGCGCACCGTCGGGAAATTCTGCCGGCCTCGCGTATGCAGACGTCACGACCGGCGAGTTTTTCGTAACGGAATTTTCCGGCCCCGATGCTGATGAGAAATTGCGCGATGAACTGCATCGCATCAGGCCGCGCGAAATTCTCCTCCCGCGCCAGGCCGGATTGTTTTCGACGTCACCGGGCGACAGCGACGGCTCGGGACAAAGCCACGGGGCGCGGGGAGAATTCCGGGACGCCGTTGAAACGCGCATAGAAGAGTGGGCCTTCCGCACCGATTACGGGGAGCGAATGCTGCGCGAACAATTCGGTGTTGCGAGCCTCGATGGATTCGGCCTTGCCGGACACGCGCAGGCGGTGGCTGCGGCGGGTGCGATGGTGCATTACCTGCGCGAAACGTCGGCCAAGGGGCCTGAGAACGGCGATCATCTCGAGTCGGCGCTCGGTCACCTGGACCGCGTGCGGTATTACGAACAAGCGGACGCGCTCGTGCTCGACGCGGTAACGGTGCGAAACCTGGAGTTGGTGGCGCCGATTTTTGCCGAAGACACAGGCCGTGGCGGCGCGCCGACGCTGCTTACGGCACTGGATGAAACCGCGACAGGGATGGGAGCGCGGATGTTGCGGCAGTGGATATTGCGGCCGCAAGTGAATCGCGAGGAAATTGAGGCGCGCCTCGATGCCGTAGCGGAACTGAAGACGCACACGGTCCTGCGCGAAGAAATTCGGCACGGGTTTGCCGGCGTGCAAGATTTGGAGCGGTTGGCGGGCCGCGTGACGATGGACGTGGCATCGCCGCGCGACCTCCTGGGCCTGCGTCAATCGCTCGCGCGCATTCCTCTGCTGCGCAAATACCTCGCGAATTGCGCCTCCGTGCGGCTCGCGGCGCTGCACACGCAAATGGACGAGCTATCCGATGTGCGTGAACGGATCGAGTCCGCGCTGGCGGACGATCCGCCGGCGCTTGCGTCGGACCCGGGCGTCATCCGCCGCGGCTACAACGCTGAATTGGACGAACTGCGCGACCTTTCGCAACACAGCAAGCAGATCATCGCCGCGATGGAAGAACGCGAGCGGAAGCGCACAGGAATTGCTTCGCTGAAAATCCGTTTCAATCAGGTCTTCGGCTATTACATCGAGGTGTCGAAGCCGAACCTGCATCTCGCGCCGAAAGATTTTGAGCGCAAACAAACCTTGGTGAACGCGGAACGCTTTACCACTCCGGAGCTGAAGGAGTACGAGCGGAAAGTGTTGGAGGCCGACGAGCGAATCGCGGGGATCGAGCGGCGGCTGTTCGCCGAATTGCGGTTGTGGATTGCGGAGCAGGCGGCGCGGCTTCGCCGAACGGCATCGGCGGTGGCGCAACTCGACGTGCTGGGAGATTTCGCGCGTCTGGCCGCGTCCCGGAACTACACGCGGCCGGAGTTTGGTGAAGATGGCCAGATCATGATCGTCGCGGGCCGCCATCCCGTCATCGAACAATTGCTGGAGCAAAGGGGCGAGCGGTTTGTCCCCAACGACCTCTACCTTGCCGACACGATGCAGCAAATTTTGCTGATCACCGGACCGAACATGGGCGGCAAGTCCACGTATCTGCGGCAGGCTGCATTGATCGTGCTCATGGCGCAGATGGGATCGTTCGTCCCGGCAAGCCAAGCGCGGCTGCCGATGACCGACCGAATTTTTACGCGCATTGGCGCGGCGGATAATCTGGCGCGCGGGCGGTCCACTTTCCTGGTGGAAATGACGGAAGTGGCGGCCATTTTGAATACGGCGACTCCGTCGAGCCTGGTGCTGCTCGATGAAGTGGGCCGGGGGACGGCGACATTCGACGGGCTCTCGATTGCGTGGGCCGTGGTGGAACATCTTTCCAGTGAAACGAAGTCACGTACGCTGTTTGCGACGCATTACCACGAACTGACGGAACTCGCGGACCTGCTGCCGGGCGTGAAGAATGTCCATGTTTCCGCGCGGGAGACCTCGACTGGAATTGTGTTCCTGAAGCGCGTGGAAACCGGGAGCGCGGACAAGAGTTACGGAATTGAAGTCGCAAGGATGGCCGGACTGCCTCCTGCGGTGATTGCGCGGGCTCGCGAAGTGCTCGCACGGCACGAACAGGCAGAGCACCAGTTGAGTGAAAAGCTCACGCCAGGGAACGTGGCCACCGGTGAAGCAGCGCCAGAACAGCAGGCGCTGTTCACACCGCTCGACCGCAGCGTGCTCGAAGCATTGCGCGAGGCTGACCTCGACAACTTGAAACCGATTGAGGCGCTCAACTTGCTCGCGGAGCTGAAGAAACAGATTCTATGAAGCTCTCCCGGAAAGCCCCGCGAAGGTCCAGGCAGAATCAGGTTCAGCAGCTAAAGCCGGCTTCAAAGAAGATTCGCTTCGGCAGGGCTGAAGCCCGGCTCTCCAAAGTGAGCCGACATTTTTTGCGCGGCGAGACGAGTGTCAACATTAGGAGTGCTGTGAGCACATTGGCGCTGGGGATCATGTCCGGAACTTCGGCGGACGGAATCGACGTGGCGCTGGTGCGAATGTCAGGTCGAACCGCCAAGCTCGAGGATTGCGCCGCCTTTCCTCTCCCTGCACGCGTTCGCGATGCGATTTTGCGGCTTGGGGAAGGGCAGCCGGCGACGACGGGTGAAATCAGCCAGCTCAATTTTCTTCTGGGTGAGGTTTTTGCGGAGGCAGCACTGGCGGCGTGCCGGAAATTTCGTGTACGCCCCAAGCAGATCGCTTTGATCGGTTCCCATGGGCAGACAGTTTTTCACCAGGGGACGCCGGCTTCGTTTTGCGGGCGGCTCGTGGCTTCGACGCTGCAGATCGGCGAGCCTTCGGTGATCGCGCGACGCACGGGGATCACGACCGTAGGAGATTTCCGTCCTGCAGACATGGCCGCGGGCGGTCAGGGTGCGCCACTCGTGCCATTTGTTGATTATTTGCTCTACCGCGATTCGCGCGTGGGACGTGCGGCGCTCAATATCGGCGGGATTGCGAACGTGACCGTGATTCCTCGGGCTGCGAAGATAGAAGACGTCTTCGCTTTTGACATCGGACCGGGGAATATGGTGATCGATGCGCTGGTGCGGCAGTTCACGCGCGGGCGGAAGGCGTTCGATCGGAATGCGGAAATGGCCGTGCGCGGCAAGGTATTGCCGGGTCTGCTCGAAGCATTGCTGCACGACAAGTATTTCGTCAAACCGCCTCCGAAGACAGCGGGGCGTGAACAATACGGCGAAGCGTATGTCCGGCGTGTGCTGGCGCATCGCGAAGCAAGGCGGGCGCGGGCGGAAGACGTGATCCGCACTGCGACAATCCTGACGGCGCTTTCAATTGTGGATGCATTTTATCGCTTCGTATTGGAGCGAGCAAAGGTTTCGGAGCTGATTGTCTCGGGGGGAGGGGCGCACAACCCGCTGCTGATGGCGCAAATCGAAGCGGCTTTGCCGGGAATTCGCCTCGGTACGTCAGACGAGTTCGGCGTGCCCAGAGACGCGAAAGAAGCGTTTGCGTTTGCCTGGCTTGGTTGGGAGACGCTGCATCGCCGGCCCGCGAACGTGCCCGGTGCGACGGGAGCGCGGAAGGCAGTCGTGCTTGGCAAGGTGTGTTATGGGGGGTGAGAGAGGAAGAGGAAATGGAGGAAGTAAAGGAAGTCGAGGATTGGAACAACTGACAGGGCGGAATGTGTCGCGCGACGATTTTTCCTCCATTTCCTTTACTTCCTCAATCTCCTTTAGTTCCCTCCTCCTTCTCGTTGTTTTTGCACTCTCTGCATGCACGCGTTCCGTTTCCACCGAACCCGGCGTCGTCAATTTTCTGATCGAATCGATGCCGACAAACCTTGATCCAAGGATCGGCACCGACGGGCAGTCTGAGAGAATTGACAGCCTAATTTTCAGCAGCCTTGTTGAATTAGACCCGCAGCGCAACCCGCACGGTGATCTCGCCGAAAAATGGGAAGTGCCTGACCTGCTGACGTATGTGTTTCATCTGCGACCCGGCGTGAAGTTTCACGACGGGCGAGCGCTTACTTCGGCGGACGTGAAGTACACATTCGACTCGATCCTGAACAGAAGCGTGACGTCGCCCAAACGAGGTTCGTTTAGCCTTGTTAAGTCTATTGAGACGCCAAACGCAGCTACAGTCATTTTTCATCTGAGCGAGCCGCGTGCAGCGTTTCTGTGGGACATTTGCCGGCCGGCAATCGGTATCGTGCCCGCAGGCGCTGGGAGCGATTTCGCAAATCATCCCGTGGGGACTGGGCCATTCCGGTTCGTCAGCGCGCAGCAAGATGACAATGTGGTGCTGGAGCGAAACGCTGCTTACTTCCGGACGCCGCCGAAAATTGTCAGGATTCGATTCCGAGTCGTGCCCGAAGCCATCGTCCGCGCGCTCGAGTTGCGCAAAGGCACGGCCGATCTCGAGTTGACGTCCCTAGCGCCAGACATGATCCCGGTATTGCAGTCTCAGCCCAGCATCGAAGTCACAGAGCAGCCGGGAAGCAACTACGATTACATTGTGTTCAACTTCGATGATGCCGCGCTGGCAAGACGAGAGGTGCGCCAAGCGCTGGCGCTGGCAACCGACCGCGAAGAAATCAATCGATACCTCCTGCGAGGGCAGGCACGTCTAGCGGACGGACCGCTCCCGCCCAACAGCTGGGCGTATGAACCCGACAAAGCACATTTCGGCTATGATCCCGATCAGGCTGAACGTTTGCTCGACTCGGCGGGTTTTCGGCCACTCTCTGAAAAAGACGGCATGAGGTTGAAGGTAACGATGAAAACTTCGACGGAAGAATCCACCCGGCTTCTGGGCGCCGCTCTGAAGGAACAGTGGCGAAAGGTCGGTGTGGAACTGGAACTGAAGCCGGTCGAGCTTGCAACGCTCTTTTCAGATCTAACCCGCGGAAGCTTCCAGCTCTCCACGCTCCGATGGATAGGCGCCAACAGCGATCCTGACTTCTTTGAATACATCTTTAGCTCTAAGAAGATGCCGCCCGCAGGGGCCAATCGCGGTCATTACCAAAACGCAAGACTTGACACTCTCATCGACCAAGCTCGCATCGAGAGTGACCGGGAAAAGCGTCGAAAGCTCTTCAGCGAGATTCAAAAGATTGTCGCGGAAGACGTGCCTTACGTGAGTCTGTGGTATCACGACAACATCTGCGTGCATCGGAAGAGGATCAGCAGCGTGCAGCTTTCTCCCTCGGGAGACTACGATTTTCTATCTAATATCGAAGCGCGGTAGGACGCGTAACGGGCAGTAGGGGAATGCGTTCGGCCGTATGTGGGCGGCGAACGCGGGGCGCTATTCTTCTGCTTCTTCCTCGAGGGCCGCGCGGATCTGTTCTTTCGTAATCACGCCTTCCCGCATCACGGTCCACTCGTCGCCCTCAAGTCTTACGATTGTGGATGCAAGTGTCCCGGTGGTTTCCCCGGCGTCCAGGATCAAAGGAAGGCGATCGCCCAACTGCTCCAGCAGTTCCACAGCAGTGGAACACGCGGGCTGCCCAGAGATATTTCCGCTGGTGCCTGTGATCGGCCCCTTCACCAGATCAATGAGGGCGCTGACGATGGGAGACTTGGGCCAGCGCAGCGCAACCTGGCCTGTGTGCGCGGTGACTTTGAGCGGTATGCGCGTCGAGGCGTCTACAAGCAGCGTCAGCGGACCCGGCCAGAATTTCGCGGCGAGTTTGAGAAAGGTGTAGGGAACATCGCGCGCAAGTGAAACAGCCTGCGCCGTCGAATTGACCAAAATCGGCAGCGCCCGGGTTTCCGGACGTCCCTTCACGCGGTAGATGTGCCCAACAGCCGCGAGATTGAATGGGTCAGCAGCTATTCCATAAAAAGTGTCCGTCGGGACGGCGACCAACTCGCCGCGCCGGATAAATTCGGCTGCGTAACGAATCGCGGCGAGATCGGGCGTTTCTGGAGAAACCTTCAACAACTCAGCGGACAAAGTCGTGAACCTCAATCTTCCAACTACACTGAGCAACCGGCGACAAGAGAATCGTTTGTGTGAAGCTACCATAGACGTTAATCGCGTTCAAGGGTGCGGAGTGCCGGCGCAGCATTGCTTTACCGGCGAGGAGTGGTTTGCTAGGCTCATGGACATGTGTCCCCCTTGCCAAATCGAGTTCACCGAAACGAAAAGCGGTGGAACGAGCGCCGGTGATTACTAGCCGCGATAATCGCTGGCTGAAGCGATTCCGTGCTTGCCTGGCCGGGGGAAATGCCGGCGCCGGCGGGATCGCAGGCGTCGAAGGAGTGCGGCTCGTGGAGGCTGCCCTGGGATCCGGTCTGCCCGTGGAGGCGCTGCTGGTGAGCGAGTCAGGCGAACGGCATTTGGCGCGGCTGGCAACCTCGATCGCACCCGAGATGAGGATTCTTCGAACTACCGACCGGCTGTTTGCCGGCATTGCAGATACGCAAACACCGCAGGGCGTGGCGGCGATTGTTCGCCCGAAGGTTGCGACGGTTGAGGATGTGTTTAGAGGCGTCGCGCTGGTCGTTGTACTCGTGGGTGTGCAGGATCCGGGAAACGTGGGCACGATTTTGCGTGCGGCCGAAGCGTTTGGCGCAACCGGCGCCGCGACCTGCCCCGCTGGTCTGGTGGGCACGGCAAATCCTCTGGCGCCGAAGGCGCTACGCGCATCCGCCGGATCGGCGCTGCGCCTGCCGATTCTGCGAGGTATGTCCTCCGCCATCCTTTTGATGCAGTTGCGCGTCTCAGGAGTGAAGCTGTATGCGGCTGTGCCGAATAGCGATCCACAAGAGAGCCGGCAAACGGACGCCGCACCGCCCTTGGTTCGGGCTTGGGAGGCGGACTGGAAATCGCCGGTCGCGCTATTGATTGGAAACGAGGGAGCGGGCCTGCCCGAAGAAATTGTTCGATCGTGCGATGCGCGGGTGAGCATTCCTCAAAGGGAGTCGAAAAAGCTGGTTGGAGTCGAATCGCTCAACGCAGCGATGGCAGGAAGCGTGCTGCTGTATGAGGCAATGCGGCAGCGGGATGGAACTGCATGACGGCTTTATTTTCAGGAGGTGAAGAGTCGATGCGGCAACCGTCCTTCTCATACTTCAGCGGCTATAGCCGCTTTGATTTTCTGCTTTTAACGGCGCGGCTGAAGCCGCGCCCTAAAAAACGAGCCGATGCCGCGACACACAAGGGCTGCTCATGAAATGACGACCAGAATGAACCTCTTTGCCAAACTCGAGCCGGAAGACAGCCGTGCGACGGCGGCGCAGCCGCTTGCGGAGCGCATGCGCCCGCGCACGCTCGATGAATTCACAGGACAAGAATCACTTCTTGGGCCAGGGAAACCATTGCGGACGCAAATCGAGCGGGACGACATCGGCTCGATGATCTTGTGGGGGCCGCCGGGATGCGGGAAGACGACCCTGGCGCGCCTGATTGCGCGAATGACACACTCGGAATTTATCGCGTTCAGCGCCGTGCTCACAGGGATCAAGGAAATCAAAGATGTGATGGCTGCGGCGGAACATGCGCGGCGGGCGGGACGGCGAACTATCGTCTTCGTGGACGAAGTGCATCGGTTCAACAAGGCACAGCAAGACGCCTTCCTGCCGCACGTGGAAGCCGGCAACATCACCCTGATCGGCGCGACGACCGAGAATCCCTCGTTTGAAGTGATTGCCCCGCTTCTTTCCCGGACACGCGTGTACGTCCTCCAGGCCCTCTCGACGGAGCAAATCGAAGGCCTGCTGCGCCGTGCGATCGCGGACAAGGGACGCGGGCTCGGAAACGAAAATATCGAGATCAGCGATGAGGCCATTCAGCACATCGCTGTGTTTTCCGGCGGCGATGCGCGCGCCGCTTACAACACGCTCGAAGCCGCTGTGCGGGCGGTGCAGCCAGACTCCAAAGGCAAGTGCACGATCAGCAGAGAGTTGCTTGCCGAACTACTCCAGCGCAAATTCCTGCTGTACGACAAATCCGGGGAAGAACACTACAACCTGATTTCAGCCCTGCACAAATCCGTGCGGAATTCGGACCCGGATGCTTCGCTGTATTGGCTGGTTAGAATGCTCGAGTCCGGCGAAGACCCGCTGTACATCGCGCGCAGGCTCGTGCGCATGGCGAGTGAAGACATCGGATTGGCCGAGCCAGGGGCGCTGGCCGTCACCATTGCGGCGATGCAGGCCGCGGATTTTGTCGGACCGCCGGAGGGAAATCTGGCGCTGGCGCAAGCAGCCGTGTACTTGTCGCTCGCACCTAAATCGAACGCCGTCTATACGGGATATGGGTCCGTCGCCGGGGACCTGGAGCGCACCCGGACTGAGCCGGTGCCATTGCATCTCCGCAATGCACCTACCAGCCTGATGAAAAACATCGGCTACGGGAAGGGATATCAATACGCGCACGATCAGGAAGATAAAGTGACCGACATGCCGTGCTTGCCGGAATCGCTGGCGGGAAAGACTTATTATCACCCCACCGACCAGGGATTTGAAGCGCGATTGAGGCAGCGCATGGAAGAGATTCGCCGCATCAAAGGTAAGCGGAAGCCGCAATCATGATGCGGCGGCGGATTATGTGGGGAAAAAGCCTTCAGCACAGAGGTCACAAAGGACACGGAGCACGAAAGACTAAACTAGCGCGCTCCGATGTACTTCTGGGGCGTGACGTGAGGTTCTACCTCTCTGGTCTTGTTGCAATTCCCTTCCTGCTTGTGATGATCTTTCTATTTTCGGCGGATTGTAAAGCGCAAGACAATCCGACGTTTAAGATTGATGAGGACATCACCCGGTTTGCTTATTCGGCCGGCAGGCGGATTGCATATGCGACGCGGCATGTTTTTTCGGTCAAGAAGATTCAACTGCAGCGGGACGACATCTGGATTTCAGAGCCGGACGGCAAGAGGCATCGCATCCTGCTTGGCGAAAAGTTTGTTCGCGGATCGGGACCGTTCAGCTACACCGTGCGCGGCCTGCGGTGGTCGCCGGACGGCAGCAAACTCACGGCTGAGTTGGCGACCAGCGAGATGATCAATGATGATGGAGACACGCGCGAAGGCGTGATGACGCTGCTGCTCGACGACACAGGGAGAGAGATCACGATCGCGGGAGCAGATAGTGTGATTCCCGGCGCAACGAATGCCTCCTGGCTGGCTGACGGTGCAACTTTGGTCTATTTGACTGAACTCATACAGGCGCCCGCGCAGGCGCCGGGGACGCCAGGTTCGAAACCAGCGTCGAGCTCGCCGGCGAGCAAACTTTTTGCGATGAATCGCGTGAAGCCTCTTGCGGGGGGAGGAGGCGCGCTGTTTCAGGGACGTTTGTTTTCTGTGGTGGCATGGAATGACAGGCAAGACAATGGCGTGGCCATCGAGCGCGACCAGGGCATGACCGGACCTCCGCGGGTGGTGGCGCTCGACCTGGCGAAAGAAACTTCACGCGTTCTGGCGACACTCGAAGGTTACGCGGGGGGCCTGGTTATCTCTCCATCTGGCAAAAAGGTGGCGTACTGGATCAACAACGAGCAGCTCGAAGTGCGCGACATCGATGTTCCCAACCGGATGGCGCGCGTGCGGGTTGCGCTCGGAACGTTGGCGTGGTCCGGGGATGAAAATCGCGTTCTGGTGAAGCGCGGGCCGGTGCTTCGCTCGGGAGGT
The DNA here is from genome assembly GCA_041488495.1 of Terriglobia bacterium. GTDB lineage: Bacteria > Acidobacteriota > Terriglobia > Acidiferrales > UBA7541 > Palsa-360. The sequence goes on along the minus strand of JBGPPL010000016.1, from coordinate 58,031 downwards.
CTGGCGTGGGTGGCGGTACCGCCCTTGGCAGCCGTGGCGGCAGGGGCTGCTCCCGCTACGGCAGACTTTGTGCCGCGATCCATTTTGCACGAACTGGAGTTTCGCCAGTTCGATATTTCACCGGATGGGAAATCACTGGCCGTGGTGGAGCCTGGGAAGCGCAACCTGCTCGTCTATCCGCTGCCGTGAACCGCTTTCAAACTGTCCTATCTCCGGGAGCTATTGGTGGCGTTTATAAAGCTCCTTCGCGATACAGAGGTCCATGACTACGAAGAGTCCAGCGCGGCGCGCGCTCTCGGCGGAAGATTCGTTCACGACGCCTTCCTGCATCCATATCGCACGCGCACCGATCCGAATCGCTCCTTCGACGACTTCGGGCACAAGCTCTGAGCGGCGGAAAACATCTACGATGTCGACCTTTTCGGGGATCTCTTCCAGGCGGGCGTAACATTTCTCACCGAGGATCAGCGATTCATTCGGGTTGACCGGAATGATGCGATAGCCGGCCGACTGAAGATATTGCGCAACCCCAAAGCTAGGGCGAAATGGCTTCGATGAGAGGCCTACGACAGCGATTGTTTTTGACGACGCGAGGAGATCGGTGATCACCGACTCATCGTCTGCCCGATTGAGAATTTCATCTTGCGGCATCACCGTAGGCCTTCCGAGAAGATGCTCACTTGGGACGGCGCCGCCGCGCACGGCGATCTTTTGGCGCGGGCGGCAATGGGCGTTTGTTTTCGAGCGCTACATCGATCGCGCGGGCGAGTTTCGCAACCTCACGCGGCTCCAGGCGCCGGTAATGGCCCTCTGGCACAGTCTCGACTTCGAGCGACGCAAGCTTCATGCGCTTCATTTTTTCTACACGGTGACCCATGGCGAGCAGGGTGCGCCGCAGCAGATCGCGGCGGACTCCGGAGAATTGCACTTCGTACCAGGGATTCGGCGGATTCTTTCCGGCGGAGTGCGGCGCACGTAATGGAAACATGCTTCCCCGCAGGGAACTTGCCAAACTTTTGAGCTGGCTTTCGCTGAGGCGTCCTTTCACCTTGATCCAATAGGTTTGCTGGAGGTGGGGCGACGCTTTCAACATGCGGCTGGCAAGCTCACCGTCGCTCGTAAGAAAGACGGCTCCACTGGCGCTGTAATCGAGGCGGCCCACGGGAAATACGCGTTCGGAGACGCCGACGAGCAGATTACGCAACGTGCGGCGCCCTTCGGGGTCGGCCAGTGTGGAAACAATTTGCGGAGGTTTGTGAAGGAGCACATACGCGCGCGGTTCGGAGACATGAGCAACTTTGCCAGCGGCTTCGATCCTGTCATGCTCCGGGTCGGCCTTGACGCCAAGCTCAGTGACGACCACGCCGTTGACGCGCACCTGACCGCTCAGGATCAGTTGTTCGGCATGGCGCCGGGACGCAATCCCGGCGCGCGAAATGATTTTCTGCAGGCGTTCAAGCATGATTTCGTTTACGAAGCGCTTTCTGCTCTTGTGTGGCCCGTTTTCTGCTTTGTTTCAACGTCAGCGGAACCCGGTGAATCGCTGGGGGAGCTTGGTTCCTCCGATCCGTGTACTTCGCTTGCTGGAATTGCCGCGGCATCGGCCGCGTTCAAGGACTTCGCCTCCGGCTCGATGGGTGCGATCCCCTCGTCGGCGCCCAGTGCGGCGCGCGCAAGTTGTTCGAACTCCTTGAGGCTCGGCAGCTCATCGAGATCCGAAAGGCCGAAGCGCATTAGGAATTCCTTTGATGTCCGGTACAAGATCGGTCGTCCCATGACGGGCTTCCGGCCGGCCGTGGTGATCAAGCGCTTTTCGAGCAGCGTCTTGATTACTCCAGAAACGTTTACGCCGCGAATTTCCTGAATTTCAGGGCCGGTCACGGGCTGCCGGTAGGAAATCACGGCGAGCGTCTCGAGCGCCGGCATCGTCAGACGCAGCGGCGGGCGCAGGCTCTTAATGAATCTGCGCACGACGTCGTGATGCTGCGGCTTGGTGTAGAACTTGTAGCCCCCGGCAACGGCGCGAATTTCAACGCCGCGATCCTCGCCGGCGTAGCTGGCAATCATCTCGTCGAGCGCTCCCTGGACGACGTGTTTCTCTTCGCCGACGGCGTTCGCGATCTGGTCCAGCGTGGCGGGCTCGTCGGCGGCGTAGATAATTGCTTCGAGCGCACCCTTCAGTTCTGTAGGATTCATCGTCATTGGTATTGTTCGTCAATTCCTCGAAGTGGGTCTTGCGGCGTTTCATTCAGCGCTTCCCCGCCCGCGAAGACCACGTCGAACATTTTGTGCTTCCGCAATCGAATATCTCCGAACTGCTCCTGCTGCACCAGAAGGATTGCCTGCAGGCGCACCAACTCGAGAACGGCGAGCAGAGCGACGATCATCGCGTGGCGCGACGAGCAGGATTCAAAGAACGTTACCAACTCGATGCCATCGTCTGCTGTGACCAGTTGCTGGCGCAGCAACTCCATCATCTGCGCTACGGTAAATTGATCGTGGTGCAGATCGATCTTGACGACTTCCTTGCGGCGCTCGAGAACCTGTTGGAAGACTTTGACCAGATCCACCAGCGAGACGATCAGCTCGCCTTCGGATTCTTCCCCTTCGTACAATGAGCGGTCCGGCTTTGACCAGACATTTTCTTCGATCTGCTGGCGCTGGTGAAGCAACTGCGCCGCGCTCTTGAACTTTTCGTGCTCGACAAGGCGGTGGACCAGATCGGCACGCGGGTCTTCCATCTCTTCCGCGCCGGCGAGCGGGTCGGGCGGCAGGAGCATCTTCGACTTGATGTAGATCAGCGTCGCGGCCATGTAAATGAAGTCGGCCGAGATGTCCATGTCGAGCTGCTCGAGCTTGTGGAGATAGTCGAGATACTGGCCCGTGATCTTCGCGATCGGAATATTGTGAATGTCGATTTCCTGCTTCTTGATCAGATCGAGCAGGAGATCGAGCGGGCCGTCGTACATATCCAGATGAATCTTGTAGGGTGACGCCATGTTAGTCTCCCACCTTGGCGTTTTGAGCGGAGGATTTCTGCTGTGCGACTTCCGCACGCTTCTCTTTCCAATTGAAGATTGCTTCACGGACGCGGTCCATCGTTTTCTGTGCGGCTTCGCGTGCTTTGAGTGAACCTTCATCAATAATGCGCAGGACCTTGTCGGGATGCGCTGCAAATTCTTCGCGGCGGGCGCGAATCGGCTCAATCCATTTGATCAGGTTGTCGGCCATCGCCGTCTTGCATTCGATGCAGCCAATCCCAGCCGTACGGCAGCCTTCGGCTGACCACTTAAGCGTTTCGGGCGGGGAAAATAGCTTGTGCCAGTCGTACACTGGGCAGACATCGGGATTGCCTGGGTCGGTTCGACGCTTGCGCGCCGGGTCGGTCATCATTATTTTCGTCTTGGCCCGAATGTCCGCATCGCTTTCGCTCAACGCGATGGCGTTGCCATAGCTCTTGGACATTTTCCGACCGTCTGTGCCGGGTATCCTTGACGTCTGCGTCAGCATCACCTCCGGCTCCGTCAGCACCGAGTCACATATAAAGAATCTAGCCGCTGGCCCCATTTCCCTGAGAAAGTTGTCGAAACCGACTCGCTGCGCATGGTCCTTCGCTATCATTTCCAGATCGACAAGTTCGCCCACAGAAATCCTCGGGCCCGTATGTTTGTCCATGGGTTCCAGCAAAAGTTTCGCCCTAACAAAACCAAGCCATTCCTCATTCCCCTTGTCAAATAAAGACGGATCAACACGAAAGCCATAGCAAAAGTTGGTTCTGCGCACGATCTCCCGCGATACCTCCACGTGCGAAACCTGGTCCTCACCGACAGGTACAATCAGCGCCCCGTCGGCCTCTCCGTACATCACGATATCGGAAGTTTGCAGGACCGGATAGCCGAGAAAGCCGAATGTATGCAGGTCCCTGTCCTTCACGTTGTCCAGAGCTTCCTTGTATGTGGGGACGCGTTCGAGCCAACTGAGCGGCGTCACCATCGAGAGCAGCAGGGATAGCTCGGCGTGCTCGGGGACGGAGGATTGAATGAACATTGTGCATTTTGCGGAGTCGAGGCCTGACGCGAGCCAGTCGGTGGCGATTTCGATTGTGTTTTGCGCAACTTGCGATGTGTCGGCGTAGTCCGAAGTCAGCGCGTGCCAATCGGCGATAAAGAAGAAACATTCGTACTGCGGATCGTTCTGGAGCTTGACCCAATTTTGGAGCGCACCAAAGTAGTGGCCGATGTGGAGCCGGCCCGTGGGGCGCATGCCGCTCAGGACTCGCTTATTGGCGGACACGCTAGTGACCTCCCCAGGAATCGCGCCCCGTGTAGCGCCCGCCTTTAGGCGGGTACGTGCATGAATGCAAGATGCCGCTCTCCCGACCGAGTCGGGACAGGTTCCGGGCGGCGCTACAACACCTTTGCGGGATCGGAGGCGTCACGCGCGCCCCCCTTGCGTAGACATGCCCTCGCGTTGTGCTGCGACAACGCCGCCCGGCGCGAGCAAATCGCGGGCGATGATCAGGCGCTGGATTTCGCTTGTGCCTTCGTAGATGGTGATGACGCGCGCGTCGCGGTACATGCGTTCGACGTCGGACTCGCGCGAATAGCCGAGGCTGCCGTGGATTTGGACCGCTTTGTAGACGACGCGGTTCACCATTTCTCCTGCATAGAGTTTGGCGCGCGAAGAATAAGGGCCGATGCGCGGCGCGCCTGTGTCGCGCATCCATGCGGCATTGTGCACCAGGGCGCGCGCGGCTTCAATTTCGGTCTGCATGTCTGCGAGCATCCATTGTACGGCCTGGAAATCGCCAATTGTTCTCCCGAATGCGCGGCGCTGCTTCGCATACACCGCGGACGCTTCGAGCGCACCCTGCGCGATGCCGACCGCCTGCGCAGCGATGCCGACTCTGCCGCCATCGAGTAGTTCCAGCGCGATCTTCAGGCCCTGGCCTTCTTCGCCCAGGCGATTTTCCATCGCGACTTCGCAATCGGTAAACGTGATTTCGGCCGAACGCGAAGTGCGCAGTCCCATCTTATCCTCGTATCGCGATACCCGGAAGCCGGGAAATGACGGCTCGACTAGAAATGCGGTTACGCCTCTTGTGCCCGCCGAAGGATCTGTCTTCGCAAACACGACGTAGACGCCGGCTTCACCGCCGTTCGTGACCCAGGATTTCGTTCCGCTGAGGCGATATACGTTGGCGTGGCGTGTGGCCGACGTTGCGATCGCTGCTGAATCGGAGCCAGCCTGCGGCTCGGTGAGGCAGAATGCCCCGAGGATTTTTCCATGCGCCAGGCGCGGCAGATATTTCTGGCGCTGCGCTTCGGTTCCGTACTTCAAAACCGGCAGCGCGGCGAGAGAATTCGTGACGCTCAGGGCGACACCCATCGCGGCGTCCACGCGGGCGACCTCTTCGAGCATCAGCACGTAGGAAATCGTGTCCGCGCCGGCGCCGCCCCACGATTCGGGAATCAACATGCCGCAGCAGCCGAGCTCTCCCAGCTTGCCCAACTCGGTGGAGGCGAATTTCTCTTCTCGGTCGCGCGCGCGGATGGCTGGGCGGACCTCGGCGTCCATGAACTGCCGAACCGTGTCTTGAATCAGGCGTTGATCGTCGTTGAGGGAAAAGTCCATCGCGTAGGGTGTAGGAGCGATGCTAGCATAGGAAGAGGAAAGTGCGGAAGCAAAGCGCTTTCAACACGGCGGACACAGAGTGGGAACGAGAGAAGATGTCTGAGTGCGGGAGTCGGTCCGATTCGTTGCAGGTACGAATAGATTTCTTTCTTCTCTGTGTTCTTTGCGCCCTCTGTGTTAAATGCTTTTCGTTTTGGATGCGAAGCGGCTACATCTTCAGCAATTCACGGAGGCGCTTGGTTTGCGCGCGGCTTACGGGGACCTCGGAGCTGCGTTTGTCAGCCATTTTGAGCATGTAGCTCGATTTGAACCACGGCACGACTTCTTTAATGTGGTTGATGTTCACGAGATAGGAGCGATGCGCGCGCCAGAAGATCTCCGAGTCGAGCGACGTTTGGAGCTCTTCGATCGTGCGGTAGTTCGACGTGCCCTCGACTTCACGGGCAATCACGGTGATCGTGCCGTCCTCGATCGAGGCGAGGATCACGTCGTCGGCATCCACAAGGAAAAGCCGCTGCTGCGTTTTCACGAGGAGTTTCACGGGCGGCGTTTTCGCCGCGCCCATCTGGGTGACCAGCGTTTCGAGACGCTCGGTCGGCGAGGCGTCGGCCTCGAGTGCCTTCTTGGCCCGCTGGATGGCGCGGGCGAGGCGCGCTTTGTCGAAGGGCTTCAACACATAGTCCACCGCATTCACTTCAAACGCCTGCACCGCGTAATTATCGAACGCTGTCGCGAAGATGATATGCGGGAGTTTCCCCTTGCGGTCCATCAGCTTCTTGATGACGCCGAAACCGTTGAGACCCGGCATCTGGACATCGAGGAAGACAAGGTCCGGCGAATGTTCTTTGATGAGCGCGAGGGCTTCCACGCCGTTTTTACCCTGGCCGACGAGATGCACCTCGGGAAAACTCTTGAGCAGGAACGCGAGTTCGTCGCGTGCTGGCTTTTCGTCGTCCACGATAAGTGTGTTCATCGGCATGACTGGGCGTGGAGTTGGGCGACGCCAGTATATGCGACCCCGATTTTGCATTCAACCGGCGGGGATTCGAATGCCCTGTTAGCGCACCGTCACGGGAATAAATGCAAGTCGCCCGCGTGTTCCATGGTCAAGCAGAAAAGCACGCAACACAGAGTTCACGGAGAGCACAGAGGGTGCCGAGCGCAGAGAACCACCTGAACTTATTTCATGGTATTTGCTGGGCACGACGCTAGAATTTCAGGCGCACGACCTGGAGAGTAGCGCCGCCCTTCAGGGCACGACGGCACATGCAAGCACGTGCCCGTCTGAAGGAGAGCGCTACGCAGAAGAAAGTGCCACTCATGCGGAGGCGGTCTTGGCGAAGGGACGGGCGAAAGTTCTGGAGAGCAAGATTCTCTATACCGGCAACGTGTTCCGCTTGCAGCGCGACACGGTCATCGAGCCGGGAGGCGTCCGGGCGGACCGCGACATCATCGTGCATCCCGGATCGGTGGTCGTGCTGCCAATTTTCCGGGATGGCCGCGTGCTCTTGATCCGGCAATACCGGCACACTGTGGGAGATTTTCTGTGGGAGCTTGTGGCCGGACGCAAGGAACCGAAGGAAACTCCGGGCGTAGCCGCTCGCCGCGAACTGCTCGAGGAAACCGGATACAGGGCTCGGCGTCTGCGCCAGATGCTCCACATCATTCCGACGCCGGGTTTCGTGAATGAGTGGATGTGGATTTTCGCGGCGGAGGGACTTGTCGAGGGCGCCGCACAGCCCGAAGAAGACGAGAAGATCACTCCTCGAATATTCACGTTGAAACAGGTGGACGCGATGATTCAGAGCGGGCGGCTGCGCGACGCGAAATCGATTGCGGGATTGCTGTACTACATGCGCTATGTTGCGCGCCTTCGTTAGCGAGCATCTGTGCTTGTTGAGAAGAAAGTCCTCGTCTCTAGAGAGACGAGCTACGACAACGACGGCGTCTTCGAATTGTTTGTTGGGCCTTCGCTAACAACAATTGATAAAAGATTTTTCGTTCTGCGCTTGAAACGTGGGCGCGTGTAGCATAGGATTTCGGAAAAGCATGTGCTCCGCGCAAACATTGCGGAGAGAAAGGCGGACATGACTGTAAGAGATTTCATCCGGCACCATTACCGGCACTTCAATGCGGCAGTCGTTGTGGATGCTTCGGAGGCCTACATCCAGCATCTGGCGCAAGGCGGAAAGATGTTCATGACGATTGCCGGCGCGATGAGCACGGCGGAACTGGGACTCTCGCTCGCAGAAATGATCCGGCAGAACAAGGTCCACGGGATTTGCACGACCGGCGCGAATCTCGAAGAAGATATTTTCAACCTTGTTGCACACAAGCACTATGAACGGGTGCCGCACTATCGCAATTTGAGCGACGCGGATGAAGTGGCGCTGCGCGAGCGCGGCATGAACCGGGTCACAGACACGTGCATCCCGGAAGAAGAAGCGATGCGCCGGATCGAGCGCCAGGTGCTGAAGCTCTGGCAAAAGGCCGACAAGGAAAGGCAGCGTTACTTTCCGTACGAATACATGTACCAACTTATTCGCGGCTGCTACATCAAGGAGTTTTACGAGATCGATCCGAAAGGTTCCTGGCTGATCGCCGCTTGCGAGAAAGATCTACCGATTTTCACGCCCGGCTGGGAAGATTCGACGCTTGGAAATATTTTTGTGGCGAATGTGCTCCGCGGTGACGTCTCGAATTTCCAAGTGGTGAAGTCCGGCGTCGAACAGATGGCTGCGCTGATCGACTGGTATCGCCAGAATTCGGCCAAGGAATCAATCGGCTTCTTTCAGATCGCAGGCGGCATCGCAGGCGACTTCCCGATTTGCGTGGTTCCGCTCATCACGCAGGACCTGCGCGAGAAGTGCCGCCTGTGGGGCTATTTCTGCCAGATCTCCGACAGCACGACGTCTTATGGCTCCTACAGCGGCGCGGTACCCAACGAAAAAATAACCTGGGGAAAACTCGATGCTGCCACCCCGCGCTTCGTGATCGAATCGGATGCCTCGATTGTGGCGCCGCTGATGTTCGCCTATATCCTGGGGCAATAGACGGCCAGGGCACACTTATGGAGAACCGCGAAGTCGCGCGCGTCCTGCGCGAAACGGCGCAATTGCTCGAAATCGACGGCGCGATGATCGGCCGCTTTCGCAGCTACGAGCGCGCCGCGGAACTGCTCGACAGCCTGCCCGAATCCATCGAAGAACTCGCCGCTGACCGTGAGAAACTGATGGCCCTTCCCGGCATTGGCGAAGGAATGGCCGATCACATCGGGGAAATCCTCAAGACGGGCGACTATGCGCTTCGGAAAAAACTTCTAAAGAAATACCCCGGGACCCTTCTTGATCTTCTGACCTTGCAATCGCTCGGCCCCAAGAAGGTCGCCTTGCTCTGGAAAACATTCAAGGCCGGCACGGTCGAACAAGTGGAAAAGCTGGCGCGGGAAGGAAAACTGCGCGATCTGGCAGGCTTCGGGGAGAAGAGTGAGCAGAATATTCTGAAAGCCGTCGGGGTCTTCAAGAAATCCGCGGGCCGCTTCCATCTCGACGTGGCGGAAGAAGAAGCGGAAAAGCTTGCCTCCTATCTCCGCGCGATTGGCAAGGCGATCGAATCCGTTATGCCGGCCGGATCATTGCGGCGCGGCAAGGAGACTGTCGGCGACCTCGACTTGCTGGTCACACTCGCTCCGGGAAAGCACACGCCTAAGACTATCGAGGCGATTTCGGAGCAGATTCTGCGGTTTCCGGAAATCGATCAGACGCTGGCGCACGGCGAGAATAAGGTTAGCTTTGTCCTTAAGACTGGATTGCAGGTCGACGTGCGGCTTCTCGAGAAGGAAAGCTATGGCGCCGCGCTGCTTTATTTTACCGGTTCAAAGGAGCACAACGTCGCGCTGCGCGGCCGTGCGAACAAAATGGGTTACACACTGAATGAATACGCGCTGGCGACGCTCAAAGGCGAGCGGCCCGTGGCGCGCGCGACTGAGGAGGAGATCTACGCCAAACTGGGACTTGATTACGTTCCGCCGGAGCTGCGCGAAAACACAGGCGAAATCGACGCGGCCGCTGAACACCGCCTGCCCGATCTCATCGAGCTGAAGGACATTCGCGGCGATCTGCAGATGCACACGACGGCAAGCGATGGAAAGAATTCGATCGAAGAAATGGCGCTGGCAGCGAAGAAGCTTGGGTACGAGTACGTTGCGCTCACCGATCACAGCAAAGCTGTAACCGTCGCGAACGGCCTCGATGAAAAGCGCACGCTCGAGCAAATCAAGAAGATACGAGCTGCCAACGCCAAGGGGCTGGGAATCCGCGTCCTCGCCAGCAGCGAAGTGGACGTATTGAAGGACGGGAGACTGGACCTGGCTGATGAGGTTTTGGCACAGCTCGACGTCGTGCTGGTTTCGATTCACTCATACATGAATCTCGAGCGCGTGGAAATGACGGAACGAATTCTCGCTGCGATCGAAAACCCATACACACAAATTGTCGGACATCCCACCGGGCGCCTGGTCCTGCGCCGGGACGCGTATGCCTACGACATGGAGCGGATCCTGGACGCCGCGCACAAACACGGAGTCGTCATGGAATGCAATGCGTCGCCGGAACGCCTGGATTTGAAAGACACGCATTTGCGAATGGCGCGCGACCGCGGAGTGAAAATTGTCATCTCGACCGACGCGCACACGACGCGCGGCCTCGCGGTGATGCGCTATGGCGTTCAAATGGCGCGGCGCGGCTGGCTTGAAAGGAAAGACATCATCAACACGCTTCCGGTCGAGAAACTCCTGGCCACGCTGCGCCCAAAACAGGGTGCTGCGTCCAACAGCAGGCACCACGCTGCCGCCGCATCGAGCGGTCGTGAGAGGGCCAAATCGCGAAAATCCGGTTGAGACTTCGTGTTTCCGGATTGCAAATCCAGGCGCATTCACGCATGATACCTTGTTTGCGCGCAGGGGTTCGCGGATCTGGTGCCGCATGAACCAGACGCCTACGCAGTTTCATTGTTCCAGACACTTTCACGAACACAGGAGAGAAACGAATGCGCCGGCTTTCCGCCATTGCTCCGCCAAAAGGAAAACTTGGAGTGCTCACCGTCGGTATGGGAGCCGTGGCGACTACGTTCATGGCCGGCGTCGACCTGGTACGGCGCAAGAAAGCGCAACCTGTCGGATCGCTCACGCAACTTGGCACGATCCGTCTCGGAAAGCGGACTGAAGGACGCGCTCCGGCGATCAAGGAATTTGTGCCGCTTGAAAAGCTCGAAAACATAGTATTCGGCGGATGGGACATTTTTCCGGACACCGCGTATGAGGCGGCCAAGAACGCGGCCGTGCTTGGGCCGGAGCATCTAGCCGAAGTGAAGAAGTTCCTGAGCAAGATTCGTCCGATGAAGGCCGCGTTCGACCAACACTACGTGAAGAAACTTTCCGGCACGCATGTGAAAAAGGCGCGGACGAAGTACGACTTGGCGCTGCAGATCCGCGACGACATTCAGAAGTTTCAGAAGAAAAACCGCGTCTCGCGCACGATTGTGATCTGGTGCGGCTCAACGGAAATTTTCCTCAAGCCGCATGCCGTCTACGCGACGCCCGAAAAATTCGTCGCGGCAATGAAGGAGAATCATCCGGCGATCGCGCCTTCGATGTTGTACGCGTGGGCGGCGATCACCAGCGGCGTCCCGTTTGCCAATGGCGCTCCCAATTTGACCGTGGATATCCCGGCGCTCACCGAGCTGGCGCGGCAACACAGCGTGCCGATCTGCGGCAAAGATTTCAAGACGGGGCAGACCTTGATGAAGACGATCCTTGCGCCGGGCTTCAAGGCCCGCCTGCTGGGAATGAACGGCTGGTTTTCGACCAACATCCTGGGAAACCGGGACGGCGAGGTCCTGGACGATCCCGAATCGTTCAAGACAAAGGAAGAGTCGAAGCTCGGTGTGCTCGAATACATTCTCCAGCCGAAGCTCTACCCCGATCTTTACGGCAAGATTCACCACAAGGTCCGCATCAATTATTACCCGCCGCGCGGCGACAACAAGGAAGGCTGGGACAACATCGACATCTTTGGCTGGCTGGGCTATCCGATGCAGATCAAAGTGGATTTTCTCTGCCGCGACTCGATCCTGGCGGCGCCGCTTGTGCTGGATTTAGTCCTCTTTCTCGACCTCGCCAAGCGCGCCGGGATGCGTGGCATTCAGGAATGGTTGAGCTTCTATTTCAAGTCTCCCATGTGCGCGCCGGAGCTCTATCCGGAGCACGACCTGTTTATCCAGTCCATGAAGCTCAAGAACACGCTGCGATGGATGATGGGCGAGGACCTGATCACGCACCTCGGCCAGGAATATTACGACTGATGGACCTCTCTTTTCCCGAGTTCTCCACGCCTGAGATGGATGGGTCCGGGATCGGGCTTGGCCCATATCGAAAATCTTTATCCGACCCATCTGAATATCAACAGCCCAGCCGCTTGACGATTCCGCTGGCTTTCGGTAGATTCTCCGCTTCTCTTGCTGGACGGCCAATATTCCTATCATCTTCTAAGGAGAACGAATGGACCCAAAAGGTGTAATTGATTATGCCAAGAAGAACAACGCGAAGATCCTCGATCTTCGATTCATTGACGTTCCGGGTGTCTGGCAGCACGTCAGCTACCCCATCGGCGAACTGAGCGAAAGTTCATTCAAGGAAGGCTTTGGGTTCGATGCCAGCTCGATTCGGGGATGGGCTTCGATCCACGAATCGGACATGTTGCTGATGCCAGACCCGGATTCGGCGTTCATGGATCCGTTCCTCGACACACCGACGCTGGTGATGATCGGGGACGCCACGGACCCGCTGTCGCAAAAGCCCTATCACCGCGATCCGCGGCATGTGGCCAAGAGAGCAGAGGCGTATTTAGCGTCCACCGGACTCGCCGACAAGGCTTTCTTCGGCGCCGAGGCGGAGTTCTTCATTTTCGACAGCGTCCGTTTCGATCAGGCGCCGCAGCACGGTTTTTACTATATCGATTCCGATGAGGGCCGCTGGAATTCAGGCCGCGAGGAGAACAATCTCGGTTACCGGCCGCGGTATAAGGAAGGTTATTTCCCGGTGCCGCCCGCCGATCACTTCCAGGACCTTCGTTCAGAAATGGTTTTGAAAATGATGGCGATCGGGATGGACGTCGAGTGCCATCACCATGAGGTTGCGACGGCCGGGCAGGCGGAAATCGACCTGCGCTTCGATACGCTTTTGAAATCGGCCGACAACATGATGAAGTACAAGTACATCATAAAGAACACAGCCAACCAGTACGGCAAGACCGTCACGTTCATGCCGAAGCCGATTTTTTCGGACAACGGCTCGGGCATGCACACGCACCAGTCGCTGTGGCTGAAAGGCAAGCCGCTGTTTGCGGGCAACGGCTACGCGGGGCTGTCGCAGATGGCGCTCTGGTACGCAGGAGGTTTGCTCAAACACGCTCGCGCGCTATCGGCCATCATCGCTCCGGGCACGAACTCGTACAAGCGCCTGGTGCCTGGCTACGAAGCCCCGGTGAACCTGGCGTATTCGATGCGCAACCGCTCGGCCGCGGTCCGCATTCCCGTGTATTCGCAGAGTCCCAAGGCCAAGCGGCTCGAGTTCCGGCCACCGGACCCGTCGTGCAATCCGTACCTCGCCTTCGCGGCCATGCTGATGGCGGGCATCGACGGCATCAAGCACAAGATCGATCCCGGCCACCCGCTCGATAAGGACATTTTCGAACTGGATGCCGAGGAAGCGGCGAAGGTCCCTTCGATGCCGGGGTCGCTCGAGGAGGCGCTTGGAGAGCTCAGCAAGGATCACAAGTTCCTTACCGAGGGCGGAGTTTTCACGGAAGACTTCATCGAACTTTGGATCAACTACAAGAAAAAAGTGGAAGCGGACCCTGTCCGGATGCGCCCGCACCCGTACGAGTTCCATCTCTACTACGACATCTAGAATTTGCCGCGCCAGCGATGGCGACGGCCGGCCCAGCTTCCCCTCGGCAAGAAAAGGCGCCCCCGACCAGGTTGTCGGGGGCGTTCTTTTTGATTGTGGACTGCGTTGTTGCGTGCAGTCGGAGTGTCGTGTAAGCGTGGAGTGTGTTATTCTTTCGAACTTGCGCGCTTAGCATCACAACCGACTGAGGGGCATCGACATGAAGCAATCGTACAACGGCAGGGCCATCCCGCAGGACGGAAAGCCGATCGAATACGTGGGAGGCAAATTCATAGTACCCGACCGGCCGATCATTCCCTTTATCGAGGGCGATGGGACCGGGCGTGACATCTGGAAAGCGTCCCGGCGTGTTTTCGATGCGGCAATCGAGCGGGCCTACGGCGGCAAGCGCAAGGTGGCGTGGTTTGAAGTGTTCGCGGGAGAAAAAGCGTTCAACGAATTCAAGCAGTGGCTGCCCGACGAAACTGTGAATGCGATCCGCGATTTTCGAATCTCGATCAAAGGACCGCTGACTACGCCGGTTGGCGGGGGAATCCGCTCGCTGAACGTTGCCTTGCGGCAGATCCTCGATCTCTACGCCTGCGTGCGGCCCGTGCGTTATTTCGCGGGCGTTCCCTCCCCGGTGAAGCATCCCGAGCGCATGAACCTGGTCATCTACCGCGAAAATACTGAGGACGTGTACATCGGGATCGAGTGGAAATCCGGCACGCCCGAAGTGAAAAAGCTGCTCGACTTTCTCAACAAGGAAATGCTGGGCGGAGGACCAAAGCAAATCCGCCTCGATTCGGGCGTGGGCATCAAGCCGATTTCGCCGACGGGAACGAAGCGCTTGGTTCGCCGGGCGATCCAGTACGCTCTTGAAAACAAGAAGCGCGTCGTGACCCTCGTGCACAAGGGCAACATCATGAAGTTTACCGAAGGCGCCTTCCGCGACTGGGGCTACGACCTGGCGAAGGACGAATTCCGCAACGAAATTGTTACCGAGCGCGAAAGCTGGATCGTGGACAACCGCGATCGCAATCCAAAGCTCACCGTCGAGCAGAACGCCGCGATGATCGAGCCGGGACTCGAGCAGGCCACGGAAGCTTTCCGCAAGTCCATCTGCGACGAAGTGAAGTTGGTTTTGGACAAAATTTATGCAACGCATGGCCAGGGCAAGTGGAAGCAAAAGCTTATGATCAACGATCGCATCGCGGACTCAATCTTCCAGCAGGTGGTGACGCGCGCCGACGAATACGAAGTGCTGGCCACACCCAACTTGAACGGCGACTACATTTCCGACGCCTGCGCCGCTCAGGTGGGAGGGCTGGGCATGGCGCCGGGCGCGAATATCGGCGACGGCTACGGTTGTTTCGAGGCGACGCACGGCACGGCGCCAAAGTACGCCGACAAGGACGTCATCAACCCGAGTTCCGTGATGCTTTCGGGCGTGATGATGTTTGACTTCATGGGATGGCATGAGGTGGGACGGTTGATTGAAACGGCGATCGAGCGCACCATTGGCGAGAAACGCGTGACGTACGATCTCGAGCGGATGATGGAGGGCGCAACGAAGCTGAAAACTTCCGAGTTTGCGACTGCCATCATCGAGAACATGCAGCCGCAAGCAGTGGCAAAGTAGGGCTGTACCCGCAATGTGCTGTGCGGACAAGAAAACCGTACAGCTAAATCTAACTTGAGTGGAACAGGAGAACGGACTGATGCGGAAGAAGGTGACAGTCGTCGGCGGTGGATTCGTGGGTTCGACAACGGCGCAGCGCATTGTGGATTTGGAGCTGGCCGACGTGGTGCTGACCGATATTCTCGACGGCCCGCCAACGGGCAAAGGGCTCGATATGCTCGAGTCCACGCCGATTACGCGGTCTGACGCGCGCGTTACGGGCATTTCCACGGCCTCGGGAGATTACCGGGAAACGGCCAACAGCGACGTCGTCGTGATCACCGCTGGATTCCCGCGCAAGCCGGGGATGAGCCGTGACGACTTGCTGAAAGCGAACTACGACGTCATCAAGGCCGTCGTCGAACAAGTCGCCAAGTATTCGCCGAACACGATCCTCATCATGGTCACAAATCCGCTCGACGCCATGGTGCAGGTGGCCTACAAGGTGAGCGGCTTCTCGAAGAATCGCGTGATGGGAATGGCAGGAGTGCTTGATTCCGCGCGCATGAGCAGCTTTGTTGCCACGGAATTGGGCGTTTCCGTCGAAAACGTGCACTCGTTCGTTCTCGGGGGGCACGGCGACGACATGGTGCCGCTGCCGCGCTACTCCACCGTCGCGGGCATTCCCCTGCCGGACCTGCTGCCCGCCGACCGCATCGCTGCAATCGTGGAACGCACACGCAAAGGCGGCGCGGAAATCGTGAATTTTTTGAAGACCGGATCGGCGTATTACGCACCCTCGGCCGCGGTCGTGGAAATGGTCGAGGCGATTCTGAAGGACAAGAAGAAGATTCTCCCCTGTGCGGCATACCTGGAAGGCGAATATGGCGTGAAAGGACTTTACGCCGGAGTGCCGGTAAAACTCGGAGCGCGCGGTGTCGAGCAGATCATCGAGATCAAGCTGAGCGCGGAGGAAAAAGCTGCGCTCGACAAGTCCGTGGCTTCCGTGCGCGAATTGGTCACCATCCTCGGGGTCGCGTAGCGCGGAATTTGCAACGACCGAGGAATCTCTCTTCGATATGCGCCGGGAAAAAGAGAGGTTCCCCACCCACTGAGGCGGGTTCGGATTGACGGGGCGGGAAAAGTCTTTCCACAACTTCTGAAACTTTATCCGTAGAATTTCAGCCGCGGCCAGGCTTTTTGGAGCGTCATCTTCGGCTCCCGGCAGATATACACGGGTAAATTATTTTCCTCGGGTATTGCGTACTCGTTCCGGATGGTGGCGGCAAGCTCGATATGCCCGAAGAGCGGCTGCAACTTCTCGATTGGAATCCCCACGGTGACGACGACTTCTCCTGTGTATTGTCGCGGCCCCCAGACGTAGTAGTTGTTGTGTCCGCTGATTGGACGCGGCAGGCCGTACCACGGTCCAAAATAATCAATGGCGCCCGCCTGGCCATAATTTCTAGCCAATATCGCTGCCTCCCTCTGGTCCTCTGTGGGGAGCGACCGAAAAATGCCTGCCACGACACTCACTTGCTGCTGCCACCCCATCATGTCCGCAAATAGCTGAGGCAACTTGCCGCTGGGTTCGATCTCCACTTGAACGCGTTTCACATCCCAGAAATTAGCGTATCCGGCCGCAGCGTCCACGGGCAGGATGGGCAAAGCCAGCGGCGCCGCGACGATGCCGCCTACGACGAGAGGAGCCAGAATGGCCGCCTTGAGCCAATTCCTCGCTCGATGCCCGATCCACGCCTCAATCCACGCTTCGGTCGCCACCGCGCCCGCAGCAAAAAGCATCGGGTATGCCGGCGCCAGATAATAAATTCGTCCTCGCAAAATCAGAAACTGAAGGAGAATAAACAAGTAGGTCCACCCGAGAAAGCGGTACTCCTTACCCGCGCCACTCCAAAGAAAATACCAGAGCCCTGCCAGGCATATAGGCGTGGCCAGGGGATGCACCAACAGCGCTTGTTGACCAATGAACCCAAGCCAGGACACATGCGCGTTCTTGTACCGGTCCACATTTCGCAGGATTTCGAATGTGGGCCAGTGATTTTGGATCTCCCAGACTAGATTCGGCAGAAAAATTGCGAACGCAATGAGTCCGCCACCCCAAATCCACACATCTTGCAGGAGGCGTCGCTGCCGGGTCACCAGCAGTGCGAGAAAGAACGCGAATCCAAAGAAGAGCATCGAGTGCTTGTTCAAAATCCCGATGCCTGCCACCAGCCCGAACAGCAGCCAGAGCCGTTGGTTGCCCGTCCGAATCATTCGGAGAGCGATGGCCACACAAAGCATCCACAGCACGGGCTCAAACGCGTTCATGGACAGGAAATTGTCCATGGTCAGATAGATGGGGCATATCAGCATCGCCGTGCCCGCCAGCACTTGCGCATAGCGTCGTCCACCGAGTTCCCGGACGATCCAACCTGTCAGAAGTATCTTCGCACCCGACGACAAGGCCGGAAAAAACCGCAGGGCCCGAAGCGAATCGCCGAACAGCGCCCGCGACAATCTCGCAACCACGGCAATCAGCGGGGCCTGGTCCACATATCCCCAGGCAAGATGCTGCCCGCAGGCTGCGTAGTAGAGTTCATCGCGGAAATATCCGTAACGGCCGTTGAACAGGAAGTGGACAACGCAAGCGGTGATTGCAAAGCAGACAACTACAGCCTGATCCTTCTCGAGCCACGTGCTCCAGACGAATCCGCCGGCACGCACCGGCTCCAAGGCGCCCGAGTTTTCTCTGACGAGGGTTCCCGTCTTTTCTATGCTCGGGGAAACCATTCTTCGAGTCCGTTCTGTATTCTGGAATGCGCCAAGTCTAAATCAAGCGAAACGAACACGCTCACCCATGGAAGCAACTTCAGCCCGCGCCTGCCTTACTTGCCCGCTGGCGGATTCGATGCCGCAGGAACCAGGGTCGCCGTCTTGATACTGTCCAGTTTCGGAAACATTTGCGCGAGATACGCACGGCCGCGAGTTCCAATCAGCTCCTGGCTCGGGCCGTGGCCGTCCGGCGCGCCTTCCCCGTAACCGCTGTACAGTTTATCCACGACCTCCATTCCGTCCGTCACCATCCCGAAGGCTGAAAAGCCGCTCTGGTCGAGGCGTTCGTTATTGCCATAGTTAATGAACACATGTGTTGTCCGCGTATTCGGTCCCGCCATCGCGAATGAGATAAACCCGCGATGATTGCTTTGCACGACACGATCATCCTTGATGTTGGCCTGCTCCCACGCTTTCGAAACCTCCGGGTAGGGGCTCAGCCCGAACTGCGCCATAAATCCCGGCAGGACGCGGAAGAAAGCGGCCCCATCGTAGAAATGATGGCGGACAAGATTATAGAATCGGTCGGCACCATTCGGCGCCCATGCGCGGGTGACCTTGATGCCAAAGTCTCCCGCTGTCGTAACCACTTTCACCTCGTAGACCTCAGGAGCCTTCGCGCGCAACGAAGCAGGTTGTAGCAGCGCTGGATCAAAAGGAGCTGCCTTCGCTGCCGCGGGCGCCTTCGAGGCCGGCGCCGACTTCTTGGCGGGCGCCTTGCCCGGACTCTGCGTTTGCGCGGCTGCTGAAATCGTAACGGACAAACTTGCGAGAATCAGTATTTTGCTGTAGTGGCGCATGAAGTTTCTCCCGCTCATAGTTGCGGCAAGCATTATGCCGCGATTTTTAGCGTCTGACTAGCCCTTCCCCGCCTGCAATTTACGCGCGACACGTTCTGTTTCGGCCATCACGCGAAGCACATTTCCCCCCAGGATTTTCCGGACATCGGACTCCGCATAACCGCGCCGGAGCAATGATTCGGTAATCTTCGGAAATTTTGCTGCGTCCTCCATACCCTCGGGCATAAAGGCGCCATCAAAATCAGATCCCAGGCCGACATGGCCGGCGCCGGCGAGGCGGGCGGCATGATCGATGTGCTCAACGATTTTCGTCCAGCTTACCGGCGGCAATTTTTCCGTCCGGATCCATTCGTTGCTCAGACGCTGCCCCTCGGCGAGCTTGCGCGCCTCGTTCTCCCCGTACTTCTCGCCGATCGCTTCGAGGCGAGGAATCCACTCGGAGCCGGGGGATCGGGTTGCGTCTGAATACTGCTGACTCAAGAAGGCGTTGTGGAAAGTGATGTGGATCACGCCGCCATGCGCCGCGAGAGCTTTGATCATGTCGTCGGCCATGTTGCGCGGGACATCGCAAATCGCCCGGCAACAGGAGTGCGACGCGATCACCGGCGCGAGCGAGACTTCCATCACGTCATAGAATGTCTGGTCGGACACGTGAGAAATATCGACCAGCATGCCGAGCCGGTTCATTTCACGCACGACTTCCCTGCCGAATTCGGTCAAGCCCTTGTGCCGCGGAGACTGGTTCGAAGAATCGGCCCAGTCGGTCGCGGCATTGTGTGTCAGCGTCATGTAGCGCACGCCACGCGCGTAGAAATCGCGCAGGACATCGAGATTGTTATCGATGGCGTGGCCGCCTTCGACGCCCATCAGGACCGCGATTTTCCCTTGCGCGCGGGCCGCGCGAACTTCATCGGAACAGGCGGCAAGCCTCAGATCATCCGGGTGCAGCCGGACCTGTTCGAAAACTCCCTCCATCAGATCCAGCGCTCGCCGAGTGGCACGCGGCCCGGTAATCTCAACAGGAACCCAGAGGGCAAAGAAGATTGCGCCGACGCCTCCCTCGCGCATCCGGGGGATATCGACGCTGCCTTCGGCATCGCGGTCGCCCAGATCAAAATGATCGAAGAGAAATCGCTGGGGTGTATCGGCGTGGGTATCGAAGACGATGCTTGCGAAGTGAATCTGGCGTGCCCGCGAGGAAATGTCGTCAGCGTGCATGAACGTGGGGCGGGATCATCGTCGCGGCTATTGGCCACGTTGATGGAGTGTTGCGCGAATCAGGTCGCGGTTCATTTTTCCAATGAACTCGATGGGAATCTCCTTGGGGCAAACCGCCTCACACTCGCCATGATTCGTGCAACTGCCGAAGAGTTCCTGGGTCATGGCCGCCACCATGCTCAGCGTGCGGCGATCGCGCTGCGGTTGTCCCTGTGGGAGTGAATTGAGATGGGTGACCTTCGCGGCCGTAAAGAGCATCGCGGCCGCATTGGGACACGCGGCGACGCATGCGCCGCACCCGATGCAAGCAGCCGCGTCAAAGGCTGTTTCGGCTGATTCCTTGGGAACGAGGATCGCATTGGCATCCGGGGCGCCGCCGGTGGGCGCGCTGATAAAGCCGCCAGCCTGAATGATTCGATCGAATGGGGAACGATCGACGGCCAAATCACGGAGCACGGGAAATGCGCGCGCGCGCCATGGCTCGAGCGTCAAGGAATCACCGTCTTTGAAGAAGCGCATGGAAAGCTGGCAGACCGTGGTGCCGCGCCGGCCTCCGTGCGCTACTCCATTGATCAGAAAACCGCAGGAACCGCAGATCCCCTCACGGCAATCGTGTTCGAACGCGACAGGAGGCTCGCCCTTGGTCTGGAGATTTTCGTTGAGGAGGTCGAGCATCTCGAGAAAAGACATGTCCGGCGTTACATTTTGCACCTGATAGGTGACGAATCCGCCGGGCGCCTTGGCGTTCTGCTGCCGCCAGATTCTGAGTGTGAGGTTCATGGCTACTTGTAGCTCCTCTGGGCAAGGTGAACGTATTCGAAGGCGAGGGGCTCTTTGTGGAGGTCCCACCGCCCGCCATTTCCCTTCCACTCCCATGCCGATACGTACGAAAAATTCTCGTCGTCGCGCCTGGCCTCGCCCTCCGGCGTCTGGCTTTCTTCGCGGAAGTGGCCGCCGCACGATTCCGCGCGTTGCAGCGCGTCGATGCACAAGAGCTCGCCCAACTCCAGGAAGTCAGCCACGCGGCCGGCCTTCTCGAGCGACTGGTTTAACTCCTCACCCGTCCCGATGATATTGACGTTGTTCCAGAACTCCTCTCGCAATGCTGGGATCCTGGCAAGATTACTCCGCAGGCCGGCTTCTGACCGGGTCATGCCACAGTTCTCCCACATCATTCTGCCAAGCTCTTTGTGAATGGAATCAACGGTTCGCTTTCCGTGGACATTCAAGAGCGTCGCGACGCGCTTGGCGACCTCCTCCTTGACCGTCGCGAACGCGGGATGAGATGTGTCAACCTTTTCGAGCGTGCTCGAAGCGATGTAATTCGGCAGCGTATACGGAAGAATGAAATAGCCGTCGGCCAGACCCTGCATCAAGGCGCTCGCGCCGAGACGGTTGGCGCCGTGGTCGGAGAAGTTAGCCTCCCCGGCAACGAAAAGTCCCGGAATGGTCGACATTAATTGGTAATCAACCCACAAACCACCCATCGTGTAATGAACCGCGGGAAAGATCCGCATCGGGACTTTGTAAGCGTTCTCTCCGGTGATTTCCTCGTACATGTCGAAGAGGTTGCCGTATCTTTCGCGGACTTGCGACTCTCCCAGCCGGCGAATGGCATCCGCGAAGTCGAGATAGACGCCCTGGCCTCCTGGCCCGACGCCACGCCCCTCGTCACAGACTTCCTTCGCATTCCGGGAAGCAACATCGCGTGGCACGAGATTGCCAAAGCTTGGGTAGCGTTGCTCGAGGTAATAATCGCGCTCGTCCTCGGGGATGCCGGCTGGGGCGCGTTTGTCGCCCTTTGCCTTCGGGACCCACACGCGTCCGTCATTCCGCAGCGACTCGGACATCAGCGTCAGCTTGGACTGATGCTCGCTGCTCACCGGGATGCACGTCGGGTGAATCTGCGTGAAGCAGGGATTGGCAAACAGGGCGCCGCGCCGGTGAGCTCGCCAGATGGCCGTGGTGTTTGTACCTTTGGCGTTGGTCGAAAGATAGAAGACGTTCCCGTATCCTCCGGTCGCGAGCACCACGACGTCGGCCGCATGGCACTCGATCGCGCCGGTTACAAGGTCGCGTGTAACAATCCCGCGCGCCCTGCCGTTGACGATGACAAGGTCCAGCATCTCGCTGCGCGTGTGCATCTTCACACTGCCCGAGGCCACTTGCTCCTCAAGCGCCTGATACGCGCCCAGCAGTAACTGCTGTCCCGTCTGTCCGCGCGCATAGAACGTGCGTGAGACCTGCACGCCACCGAAGGAACGCGTATCGAGCAGCCCGCCATACTCCCGCGCAAATGGGACGCCCTGAGCCACGCACTGGTCGATAATATTGACGCTGATCTGCGCCAAGCGATAGACGTTGGCCTCACGCGCGCGAAAGTCTCCGCCCTTTACCGTATCGTAAAAGAGGCGGAAGATGCTGTCACCGTCGTTGCGGTAATTCTTCGCCGCGTTGATGCCGCCTTGCGCGGCGATCGAGTGCGCGCGGCGCGGGCTGTCGTGAAACGAAAAGCAATCGACGCGATAGCCTTGCTGGCCAAGCGAAGCAGCGGCGGACGCCCCAGCCAATCCCGAACCCACGATGATGATTGTGTGCTTGCGGCGGTTGGCGGGATTCACCAGCTTCATCTCGAAGCGGGACTTATCCCACTTCTGTTCAATTGGACCGGATGGAATTTTGGATTCGAGCATCTCTCTCCTCTCAGCGCACCCAGCCCGCGAGCACCGAAATGGGCACTGAGATAAAGCCGGCGAATATTATGAGTGCAACGATCCGGGAAAACGTTCTGAGACTCTTCGTGTTCTGTACCGTGGCCCAGCCCAGCGTCTGGAACATGCTCCAGATGCCATGATCGAGGTGCAGGCACAGCGCGCCCATTGCCACGATATAGAACAACGATATCGGCCAGACAGCGAATCCTGCCACAACGTTCTGGTAAACCATCAGATGTTCGAACTGGCCCGGCTGGAACCCGACAGCCCCGCCAGTGAAATGAAGAAGATGAAAGACGATGAAGACAGCCAACAACAACCCGCCCCAGCGCATGGTCAGAGCGCCCCAGGTGGTCTCGACATCCTTCTTGGCGTCGTAACCGAGCGGGCGTGCCTGCCAGTTCATGCGAGTAAGCTGGGCGGCGGCCGTAACGTGAAGGAACGCACACGCAAGCAGCACGATCCGGACCAGCCACAGGAGTTGTCCATAAGCGAGTTCGGGCCAGCCTACTTCCCGCAAAAATCGCGAGTAGGCATTGATCTCCTCCGGGCCGGAAAAGATCTTGAGGTTGCCCACCATGTGAGCGATCACGAAGAGGATCAGCACGGCGCCCGTTACCGCCATAACGACTTTCTTGCCGATCACACTGGTCCAAAGGGCCATCAAGCGATTGCTTGCGACTGCCTGCTGGTGGCTTCCCATTGCGTGCTCTCTCCCCTGCATAGGCTTAGTTGCCGACGCTGACTCCGTCATCTTGCGACTCCTGATTTCATACACGGAGCGGAAGTTTGCTGAATTTCCAACGGCAGTTCGACAAGAGACCGGTCATTTGACAGGTCCCAAAGGCACAGCTCCCCTAAGGAAATGTAATTTGCAAAGGGTAAACGGGCGGTGATCTCTTAAGTCGACTTCAGTCGCGGGCATCCCGGCTCCGACTCAGCTCAATCAGAAACCTCAGTATAGGCAATTCTCGCGAACATATCAAGACGTCACCGGCCGGAATTTTGCAGAATTTGCGGCTTTCATTTAGATATAATAGCAACTGGCAAATCGTTGTCGGAGAATCTTCATGAGCGAACGGCAGCTCGCTGATCTCGGGTCATTGTTGGACACGATGGTGCATGCAGGCCAGGCGCCGGCCACGGAGGACCTTGCGAAGATGGCTCAGGCCCTGGGAAAAATGTTCAGCGTGGACCCAGACGAGGTGGCGATTCTCTTGCTCAACACGAAAAGCAAGAGCCTGAAGTTCGTGATCCCTGAAAAGCTGGCCGTTGTGGGTACGATCCCCTTGACCAGCACGAACGCCCTCGCGGCGCGTACGGCGCGGGAACGCAAGGCTGAATTTGTCAACAATTTCAGCGCGTCACGCCATGCGACCGTGTTCGAGGGAGTGCCCCTCGGCCGCCGCCAGGGAGATATGATTCAGAAGATTATGAGCGCTCCGATCCTGGATGGAACGAAGGTCATGGGCGTTGTCCAAATATCGCGCAAGGGCCAATCCGCGTCCGCCGCCGGACCGGACTTCACACAAAAAGATTTGCGCACCCTGACTTCACTGTCTCCCACCCTTGAGCAATTCCTCAAGCTTTGCCAGATTGAGTAGTCTTCTGAAACATCTACGGCGCTTATCCGGAATCGCAGCTCTGATCGCGTTTCTAGGATATATCTGCCTGCCGGGCGCAACGCTTATCACCCCAAACTCTCCCGCCGGAACCCCTGCGTTCGCGATTACCCTGCCAGCGCCTCGTGCAGGCTTAACTGTGCTGGCGACACGGGCACATGAAATTTCCGCTACGCGGGAAATTGATTGACACGCTACATTGTTCTTGTTACTTTTCCGCACGCGTAAAAGTTTTTACGCGAGTTCCGGACACAACCTAGGAGGCACCGCACTCCGGCACCACTCATGGCGTTCGTCGCGAAAAAGATCTTTCTCACAAAGGGTGTCGGAAAGCATCGGGAGCGGCTCTCGAGTTTTGAGCTTGCTTTGCGCAGCGCGGGCATCGCGGCATGCAACATCGTGCGCGTGTCATCCATTTTTCCTCCCAACTGCAAGCTGATCTCGCGCAGCGAAGGGCTGAAGCACATCAAGCCGGGACAGGTTGCTTTCACCGTCATAAGCGAGAACTCGACGCGTGAGGCGCACCGGCTGATCGCCGCGGGCATTGGCCTGGCGCTTCCGGCCGACAAATCGATGTACGGATACCTCTCCGAGCATCACTCGTTCGGCGAAACCGAAGAGGTCGCCGGCGAATACACCGAAGAGCTCGCCGCAGAGATGCTGGCCACCACGCTTAACGTGGAGTTCGATCCTGACCTTTCCTGGGACGAGAAAAAAGAGGTCTACCGCATCTCCAACAAGATCGTCCGCACGATGAACATCACGCAATCGGCCGTCGGCGATAAACGCGGCTTGTGGACCACCGTCCTCGCGGCCGCCATCATGATTGGCGAAGACGACTGAAACGTTCAGTCCTACCAAGTCTGATCCGTCCAAAAATCAGAGATACCCCCCCCCCCCCCGAAAATGTCTGCACGTCAAAACCAAAAAGATGATGCTATGATTCGACCGTGACGCAAAAATTCACTGTCGGCCTGATCCAGATGAGCTGTTCTCCCGATCCGAGAGAGAACTTTGCAAAGGCCGAAGCGCGCATTCGGAAAGCTGCGAAGCGAGGCGCGCAGATCATTTGCCTGCAGGAATTATTTCGGTCGCAATATTTCTGCCGGGAAGAAAACGCGGACGCGTTTGAGCTCGCGGAACCAATTCCGGGTCCTACGACAGAGGCGCTCTCCAAACTCGCGAGCAGTTTGAACGTCGTTATCATCGGATCGCTCTTCGAGCGCCGGGCTGC
Source organism: Terriglobia bacterium (assembly GCA_041488495.1). Lineage (GTDB taxonomy): Bacteria > Acidobacteriota > Terriglobia > Acidiferrales > UBA7541 > Palsa-360. The sequence goes on along the minus strand of JBGPPL010000016.1, from coordinate 32,408 downwards.
CGGCGTTTATCACAATACCGCGGCGATCATTGACGCCGACGGATCGCTGCTCGGCAAATACCGCAAGATGCACATTCCGGACGATCCGCTCTACTACGAAAAATTCTATTTCACGCCGGGAGACCTGGGCTTCCCCAATTTCGATACGCGCTTCGCTCGCATCGGCGTACTGGTGTGCTGGGACCAGTGGTATCCGGAGGGGGCGCGCCTGGCGAGCTTGGGCGGTGCAAACATTCTTTTTTATCCCACGGCGATTGGCTGGCATCCCTCCGAGAAACAGGAATTCGGCGCCGCGCAGCTCGATGCGTGGCGCACCATTCAGCGCTCACATGCTATCGCGAACGGCGTTTTTGTCGCGGCAGTGAATCGCGTCGGTTTCGAAGGCACCCCGCAAAGCGGCCTCGAATTCTGGGGCCATTCGTTCGTTTCTGACCCCTTCGGCCAGGTCCTCGCCGAAGCTTCCGCGGACCAGGAAGAAATCCTGCTGGTGGAGTGCGATCCGGCCCGCGTTGAAGAAGTGCGCCGCAACTGGCCGTTCCTGCGAGATCGGCGCATTGATGCCTACTCTCCCATTCTGGAGCGATGGCTCGAGTGAAGCCCGCACACGTAAATTCATCCACTCCCTTGCAACTCGGCTACCGGATGCCCGCGGAGTGGGAGCCGCATGCAGCCACGTGGCTTGCGTGGCCTCATGAAAAAACGGATTGGCCCGGGAAATTCGCGCCGATTTCGTGGGTCTATGCGGACATCGTGCGCCACCTGTCCCAAGTGGAGCGCGTGCGGATTCTTGTTGCAAACGCAGGCACGGAGCAGACCGTTCGTCGCATGCTGAAGAAGGCCGGCGCGAATCTCTCCGCCGTGGATTTCTTTCACATTCCTACGAATCGCGGATGGATCCGCGATTTTGGCCCGCTTTTTGTCCGCAACGAAAAAGGCGAAACTGCGGTTACGAATTGGCATTTCAACGCGTGGGCCAAATACGACGACTGGAAGAAAGATGATGCCGCGAACGACGCGCTCGCTTCGAAACTCAATTGGCAGCAGTGGCGTCCCGAGTTTCGGCGGCGGCGCGTTGTGCTCGAGGGCGGCAGCATCGATGTAAACGGCTGCGGCGCCCTGCTCACAACCGAGGAATGCCTGCTCAGCCCGATCCAAGCGCGCAATCCGGGGGTTTCGCGCAAGGATCTGGAAGAAATATTCCGCGACTACCTTGGCGTCACGCACGTCTTGTGGCTCAAGAACGCGATCGCGGGAGACGACACGCACGGCCACGTGGACGACCTCGCGCGCTTTGTGAATCCGGCGACGGTGGTTACCGTTGTTGAAAAAGATCCGCCCGAGGCGAATTATGAGCCCCTGCAGGAGAATCTGGCCCTGCTTCGCGAGATGAAGGACCAGGACGGCCGCGCGCTTCGCATCGAAACGCTGCCCATGCCGGTGCCCGTTTATTTTGCCGGACAACGTCTCCCCGCCAGTTACGCAAATTTTTACATTGCGAACCAAATTGTCCTGGTTCCAACGTTCAATGATCCGAACGACGCCGTTGCCCTCACCAAACTTGCCACTTTATTCCCGGCACGCAAAATCATCGGAATCGCAAGTCTTGATCTTGTTCTCGGTCTTGGTACGATACACTGTATGACGCAGCAGGAACCGGTATAGAAAGGATTACTCCATGCATTTCATGTCACTCTATGTGCCACAATCCGTGATCGGGTGGCTGATCGTGGGCCTCATTGCGGGCTGGCTTGCAGGTAAGGTTTCCCGGGGCCGGGGCTTCGGCTGCATTGCGGATATTCTCCTTGGTCTGGTGGGTGCGTTCCTCGGGGGATGGATTTTCACAAAGCTAGGCATCTTCGGCGGGGGCCTTCTCTACAGCATTGCCGCGGCAACGATCGGCGCCGTTGTGCTGGTGGCGATCGCGCGCCTCTTCGCCGGTGGCGGGGAGTGATTCCAGCGCCTACGACATCTTCTTCTTGATGATGTACCGAACGCCTGGCATTTCGGATTCTCACAACTCACTGTGATACGATGATGGGTCTCGAACGAGGATACGAGCCGCATTGAGCAAACCTTCTCTTTTAGCAATTCCCCTGGGCGGATTGGGCGAGTTCGGCATGAACATGCTTGTGCTGCGCACAGGCGACGACATGATCCTGATCGACGCGGGCATGATGTTTCCCGAGGCTGAGCTTCTGGGCGTCGATATCGTGATCCCGGACATCACCTATCTGAAGCAGAACCGTCAGTACCTGCGGGCCATTCTGTTGACCCACGGACATGAAGACCACATCGGGGCCCTGCCCTACATTTTGCGCGACCTGAACGCGCCCATCTACGGCACGCGATTTACGCTGGCGTTGGTGCACAAGCGTCTGGAAGAACACGGACTGCTCGACAAGGCCGATCTGCGCGAAGTCATCCCGGGACGCAAGCTGGAAGTTGGACCGTTCGAAGTCGAGTTCATCAGCGTGACGCACAGCACGATTGACTGCGTCGCTTTGGCGATTCGCACGCCCGTGGGAATTGTCATTCACACCGGCGACTTCAAGATGGACCCCACTCCGACTGACGGCCAGCCGTTTGACCTCCATGCGTTCGCGCGCTACGGAGAGGAAGGCGTGCTCGCGCTGTTCAGCGACAGCACAAACGTCGAGCGCCCCGGCTACACTCCTTCGGAGCGGACGGTCCGGGCCCGCATTGAAGAACTAACACGCGCGGCGACGCGCAAGGTCATTGTGTCGTGCTTTGCGTCATCGATTCCGCGCATCCAGCAGATCGTGAACATCGCGGCAGCCGCGGGACGCAAAGTCGGCTTCGTGGGCCGCAGCATGGTGGACAACGTCGAGATCGCGCACGGCATGAACCGGCTGACCATTCCTGACGGCCTGGTGGTGCGCACGCAGGATATCGGATCTTTTCCAGCGGAAAAACTGGTTGTCCTCGTGAGCGGCAGCCAGGCCGAGCCAATGTCATCTCTTTCGCGCATGGCCGTGGATACCCACCGCCTGCTCACGCTCGACGAGCGCGATACGGTGATCCTCTCCGCGCGCATCATTCCCGGAAACGAAAAAGCCATCTTCCGCATGCTGGATCACATGTTCCGCAAGCGCGCGCTGGTTTACTACGACAATGACGGAGGAACGATCCACGTCTCCGGTCACGCGAGCCAGGAAGAACAGAAACTTCTGTTAAACCTCGTGCGGCCGCGCTATTTCATTCCTATCCACGGCGAATACCGCCAGCTATTCCGCCATGCCGCGCTTGCGCATACGGTTGGCACGGTCTCCGGAGAAATTCTTCTCATCGAAGACGGCCAGCCGATTGAATTCACCGACGACGCTGCGTACCGGCGCGAGCCGGTGACGGCGGGACGCGTGTGCGTCGATTCCGGCTCGCTCGAAGAGATCGAGGAATTCGTCATACGCGACCGGCAGCATCTCTCTGAAGACGGCGTGGTCGTACCGATTATCGCCATCGACAAACATACCGGGCAGATCGAATCTCAGCCGGAAATTGTGACGCGCGGATTCATGCCGTCGGATAATGGGGATGAATTGCTCGCCGGGGCGCGCGATGTCATTCTTCGAACTGTGGAGCAGTCAAACCCCGAAGAGAAAACCGACTGGAGCGTCATCAAGGAAAAGATTCGTGTCGACCTGCGGCGCTACCTCAAGAAACAAACCTCAAAGCGCCCGCTGATCCTCCCTGTGATTCTCGAATTGTGAGCCGGCAGCGTGGCGTCTTCCGCAATCCAACTGCGCTCATACCGGCCCTCTGATTTTGAGACCCTCTATCGAATAGACCAGGCCTGCTTTCCCAAGGGTATCGCGTATGGACGCATCGAGCTGAAACTCTATCTTCGCTCGGAGGGCTCACACTGCCTGCTCGCGGAGGCCGCAGGCAAAGTCGCGGGATTTATCCTGACCGAGCGGTCCGCCGAACAAGGGCATATTATCACGCTGGATGTTCTCGAAGCCCACCGCCGCCAATCCATCGGCTCTCTGCTGCTCGAGGCAGCAGAGCAGGAAGCGGCTTCGCGAGGCGGGGAACGCATCGTTCTTGAAACCGCAACAGCGAACAAAGCTGCGATTGCCTTCTGGAAAAAGCATGGCTATCGTGAGTTTGCGACGATAGAGAATTATTACGCGGAGGGACTCGATGCCTTCCAAATGTATAAGGACCTTCTGACCCGGGAGGAAACTTGAACGAGTATCTACTGTCCCTGCTGCTTGGCATCGTGGAAGGACTGACAGAGTTTTTGCCCGTCAGTTCGACCGCGCATCTGCGCATCGCCGAAGCGCTCATGAACATAAGCTTGTCGAGCGGCTATTGGAAGATGTACACGATCGTGATCCAACTGGGCGCGATCCTTTGCCTGCCCGTTTATTTTCGTGAGCGCATCGCGACATTTCTGTCTACATTCCCGCGGGGCGAACGTGGCGACCGGACTTTCCTGACACATCCTTTAAGCCTCACGGTCATCGCATTCGTGGTCACCGCGGTTCCGGCGTTCTTGCTGACCAAAGTAATCGGCAAGCATCTGGAGAGTTTGTACATCATGGGCAGTTCCCTACTGATCGGCGGAATCGTCATGTGGATCATCGACGCGATGAACGCCAAATCCGAAGCGGCCGGACCGGGCGCTTCGGAGAGTCGAATTCGCACGTGGCACATGGAAGACATGAGCCTGGGGCAGGCGATCTGGATCGGCGCGTGCCAGATTCTTTCGGCTGTGTTTCCCGGGACTTCCCGTTCGATGTCGACGATCGCGGCTGGACAGTTGGCTGGAATGTCGCGCGCCTCGGCTTTGGAATTCTCGTTCTTTCTCTCGATGCCTACCATGGTGGTGGCGACCTGCTATGACCTGCTGAAATCGCTGATGGGAAAGACAGAGAACCCCATCGGCGTGTCGCAGATCGACGCACATGGATGGATCATTTTGGCGATTGGCTTCGTAGTTTCGTATATCGTCGCCTACGGCGCTGTCGCGTGGTTCATGGCATGGGTGAGGCGGCGAGGGTTCGCGCCTTTCGCGGTGTATCGAATTCTCGTGGGAATTGGCGTTTTGGTTTGGGTGTCAAAACTGGGGCGGTAAACGCCCTCACATTCCGCGCTCGCTTCCTGCTTGCGCTATTTGCAAACACACACTGTGTATATCTTTGTTGCCTACCGCATCGTCTTTGGTATAGTGGATTCGTTGCTCGCGTACTTCCAGATGGGATCCGCGCGATAGCGCCCGCGCACCCGCCCTGCGACGAGCACCTTCCCCGTTAGCGAGGAGATTTGTGTGCGCGTTCTGACTCCAACGGAAAATCACCGTTTGAACGAATTGATTGGTTTTCTTGGCGTAACGATCGCCATCCTGATCGCTCTAGCGCTGATTTCCTACAGCCCTCACGATCCATCGTTCAACGTCTCAGCGGAATCCCCTGACCTGCACGCGGCCCGGAACTGGATCGGCCCGGTTGGGGCTTGCGGGGCGGACCTGCTCTTCCAGGGCTTCGGCTATGCGGCATTCCTTCTGCCCGTGGGTATTTTCGCCCTCGGATTTCGTTGGTTCCGCACTGAAACGGTGGACTCCCCGGTCATCAAGTTGGCCGGCTATTCGATGCTGGTGCTGATGGTTCCAACGCTGCTCACGCTCTGGCATACGCCGAAGGTCCGCGGCGCGATTCCGCCGGGCGGACTGCTCGGCCATCTGGTCTCCGCAGGTCTGCGCACCGCATTCAATACGGTGGGGGCGAATCTGGTCGCGCTCGCAATTTTCTTCGCGGCTCTTTTTCTGACGACAAGGTTTTCTTTCATCGAAACTCATGAATGGCTGGGCGGACCGCTGAACAAATTGAACGTGATGGGTCCGCTGAGAGAAAGATATTTCGCCTGGCGCGAGGAGCGCGAACAGGAGCGCATGCGCAAGCGGCTCGAGCAAATCAAGATCGAGGGCCGCCTGCCGATTCCTTCGCACACCACGGCCAAGGGCGAGACGAACACCCTCGCTGAGCAGGACGATCGCGAATCCCGGACTGAGGAATCCGAACGCGCGCGCGCCATCGTGTTTCGCAGCTCGGAAGAGAAAAAACCAGCCGCAAAGTCTTCCTCTTCGCCGCGCATTGCCAAGGGAGCGACCAACTTCCGTCTGCCTTCACCCGACCTGCTTCGTATGGCTGAGCGCAGCGCAAGAATCGAGGAGGACGAGCTCAAGGAATGCGCGCATGCGATCGAGCAGAAGTGCCAGGAGTTCGACGTCGGCGGGCGCGTCACACAGATTAATCCCGGTCCGGTGGTCACCACTTATGAATTCAAGCCCGAGGCCGGCATCAAGTACAGCCGGATTACAAGCCTTGCCGAAGACCTCTGCCTTGCGCTGAAGGCGGAGTCCATCCTCATCGAACGCATCCCCGGGAAGTCCACGGTAGGGATCGAAGTCCCGAACGCACATCGCCAGACGATTGCGCTCCGCGAGCAGATCGAATCGGCCGAGTTTGTCAACTCGCCCTCGAAGTTGACTCTTGCGCTGGGCAAGGACCTGATCGGACGCAACCGCGTCTCCGACCTCGCGCAGATGCCTCACTTGCTCATCGCGGGATCAACGGGAACAGGCAAGAGCGTCTTTCTCAACTCGCTGATTCTCTCCATGCTCTACAAGGCTACGCCCGACGAACTGAAAGTCGTCCTGGTGGACCCCAAGCGGCTGGAACTCGGCCTCTACGAGGACATCCCGCACCTGCTGGCTCCGGTGGTCACCGATCCCAAAATCGCCTCGAATGTTCTGCGCAATGCCACCCGGGAGATGGAATCGCGGCTGAAACTCCTAGCCGACCGCGGCGTCCGGAACATCGACCAGTACAACCGCACATTCCAGAAGGGCCAATCGCTTTCACTGTTTGATGACGTTGAAAACTCCGAGCACAAACCCCTGCCCTACATCGTCATCGTAATCGACGAGCTGGCCGATTTGATGATGGTGGACACCAACAACGTCGAAGAATCGATCACGCGGCTGGCACAGATGGCGCGCGCGGTCGGTATCCATCTGATTCTGGCGACGCAGCGGCCCTCGGTCGACGTCATTACCGGGTTGATCAAGGCCAACTTCCCGGCCCGCATTTCATTTCGCGTGGCAAGCAAAGTGGATTCGCGCACGATTCTCGATGCTAACGGCTCGGAATCGCTTCTCGGGCGCGGTGACATGCTGTACCTGCCCGCTGGGTCGGCCCGGCTGAACCGCATGCATGGACCGTTCGTCACCGAAGATGAAATCACCGCGGTGTGCGACCACTGGCGTTCGCAAGCGAAGGCCGTATACAACGAGCGGCTGCTCGAAGCTCCGAAGGACGAAAATGCCTCGGGTCCCGATGGTGAGCCGGGCGCCGACGATGTGGATGACGACCTCTACCAGGAGGCCGTGCGCGTGGTCTGCGAGGCGGGGCGCGCGTCCACGTCGACTCTGCAAAGGCGTCTGCGCGTCGGCTACGGCCGCGCCGCGCGCTTGATCGACATCATGGAAAAGGACGGCATTGTCGGCCCCGCGGATGGAACGAAGCCGCGCGAAGTCCTGAAGGGAAAAGACTGGATGCGCGAATTCGACGCGCCGATGAAATAGATGCTGGAAGCTTGATGCTCGAGACCAGAGGTTGGCTTCCAACCTCAGCCTCTAACTTCCAGCCTCCAGTCTCTTGCCTCTAGAACATTGACACCCCTGCGACGCACCCGTAGAATCTTTGACTGCCCCGGTGCCGGGGTAGCTCACCGGTAGAGCGCGGCCCTGAAAAGGCCGGCGTAGGGAGTTCAACTCTCCCCCCCGGCACCATCGGTATAGCGGGAAAGTCTTTTGTATCCGCCTCACAGGTTCCATTCACTCAAAGCGACAAGGATTTTTCCACCATTACGCTCCATCGGATTCAACTCGATGAAATCAATATGCTTTCGAGGCTCGGCCTTCGCTATTTGTATTTCCGCGCCGAGAAGTCGGCGTATGTCTGTCAACCGAGACGTCACGAAACGCCGAATATCTACCATCCTGGCCTCGATCGAATCGGGGCTCGTACTTAGAAACTTCTCGTGAATCGCTTCGATCTCCCGTTCCTTTCCTGAAATCGAAGTTACTATGGCGGTAGGTGGCTTACCGCCACTACCAAGAGCGAGCGCTTCTGTAAGGCGCGCGAACCCCGGCATGGCCTTTCTTCTATTACCAGGTCGGGGCGCCTGCCAACAATGACGCCACTTCCTCGGCCGCTAGCGGTCTGGAAAAATAATATCCCTGGGCATATTTGCACTGCAGTTTCTTCAGCAGTGCAACTTGTTCAATCGTCTCCACTCCCTCGGCGATTACATCTAACCGAAGATTTGTGGCCATGGGCATAATTGTCTGCGCAATCTCCATGCCCTCTCCCCCATCGTTTGCACCGCTGATGAAGGAGCGGTCGATTTTTAATGTGTCAAGCGGAAAACGGTGCAGGTAACTCAAGGAAGAATAGCCGGTGCCGAAGTCATCAATCGCCAGGAGGATACCCAGGGATTTGATTTCCTGCAACATCTTCGCGGCTGCTATGGGATCTATCATGACAGTGCTTTCCGTAATTTCCAGCTTCAAAGTTTCCGGAGAAAAGGCCAGTTCACGTAGCAAACTCCTCATCTCTTCGACCAGGTTCGGTTGTAGAAACTGTTTGGCGGAGAGGTTGACGTTCATCGTAAAATCCAGATAAGCATCAGAATGCGCCTTCCAGTCACTAAGCTGCCGGCAGGCCTCCCGCAGATTCCACCAACCCAACTCCCGGATGAGACCGGTTTCTTCTGCAACAAGAATGAATTCGTCCGGCCCAATCAATCCTCGAGTCGGATGCTGCCAGCGTAGCAAGGCCTCAAAGCCGACAATCCGGCCAGAATCAAGGGCAACAATCGGTTGGTAAAAATTCCGAAATTCTTCCCGTTCCAGCGCATGTCGCAGATCTGTCTCCACCTGCAAACGCGCCACCAGGCTGGCTCGCATATCTGCATCAAACACCTCGTAACGGGCCTTGCCCAAAGATTTGGCCCGATACATGGCCGTATCGGCATCCCGCAGCATGTCTTCCGGGTTCTCATAGGCGGAGCTGCTTAAAGCAATTCCGATGCTCACCGAGGTGAAAACCTCTTTCCCACCCAATATGAAGGGCGGTGTCAGTACCTTCATTAGCCGGTCCGCGGCAAGTCTCGCATCGCCCAGATCTTTAAGATCATCGAGCAGGACCGTGAATTCGTCTCCTCCCAGGCGCGCCATCGTGAACGTTTCTCCCAGACGCGCGACCGTATCAGTCAACCGCAAGCACTTCTCCAATCGACTGGCCACTGCAAGCAGGAGTTGATCTCCAACCATGTGGCCCAGGCTGTCGTTGATCATCTTGAATCCATCGAGGTCCAGGAATAAAACTGCAAACAAATGGTCTTTCCGCCGTTTCGCGTGTTTGATCAGCCGTCCGAGTCGATCAATAAACAGGAGCCGATTGGGTAAGCCCGTCAGTGGGTCAGTCACCTTTCCTTCAGTAATGTCGGTCTGCGATCCCGCCATGCGCGTGGCCTTTCCCGAAGCGTCGCGAACGGCGAGTCCTCTGCTCAGCATCCAACGAAAGGTTCCATCTTTGTGCAGTACACGCTGCTCACTCTCGAAATGAGGAGTCAAGCCTTCTTGATGGGCAGCGAGCTCGTCTTTGACACGTTCTCTATCCGAGTCATGTATCCGGTCAAGCCATTCTTCCAGTCTGTCCCCGATCCCGCCTTCGTGATAGCCCAACATGGACTTCCAGCGGGGGGAGAAATACATGATGTTGGTCAACAGATTCCAGTCCCAAAGGCCATCGTTGGCGCCTCGAGCCGCCAACGCATAGCGCTCTTCACTCTCTCTCAATGCCTCTTGTGCCCGTTTGTGTGATAACTGGGTACCTATACGTGCCAGAGCGACAGGAAAGTCAACCGGCTTCGTAAGATAATCGTTCGCCCCTAGATCTAGTGCCATGACAATGTCTTCACTCTGGTTCTTTGCCGTAACCATAATGATCGGCAGTTCGATCGGCGAATAGGCCTCCCGTAGCATTTTCAGGGCCTCAAGGCCGCTGATTTCCGGCATTTCGATGTCTAATAGCACTATGTCCGCCCCATCCTGTTTGATGCGTTGCAGCAATTGTTGTGCGCTCTCCGCTACTCCAACCACATAGCCTTTCCGTTCCAGGCGCCGGGCAAGCATGTCCCGGTTCATTTCATTGTCATCTACAATGAGCAACCGGCCGGGGGGGAAGTTCATGACGGTTTCCTTACAACTAGCAAATTTTCAATCTTTTCACTCAGTCGTCCAAATTCTATGGGTTTGGTATCATAGTCATCGCAGCCGACTTCGAATGCTTTCGTCCGATCACTCACCAAAGCGTGGGCCGTTAGCGCGATGATTGGGATATGGCGAGTCGTCTCGTTGGCCTTCAGGAGACGCGTTACTTCCCAACCGTCCATCCCCGGAAGACTGATGTCCATCAGAATGATGTCGGGGCTTTCCGAATGCGCCAGCAAATGTCCCTGCTCGCCATCATGGGCAGTGACAACACAATATCCCTTCCGTTGGAGCCGTCTGGAGAGCATATCCCTGTTCATTTCATTGTCTTCGACCAGCAGAATTTTCGGCATTATTAATTTCTCCTAGGTATCCCGACTTCGATTGTCCAGCGGACCGAATCTCCTCCGGCCATAAAACTATGTGATGGGTACCGTCGTCTTACTTTTGTTTCTTATTGCCGTCCCTTTCCAGCCACCACTCTCCTTTTTTGGTGAAGCATCACGATGGGAGGTGGAGAGTGTTATCGTCTCCGTGACAGGGGAAGGGCGGGCGGCCCGGTACTTTTCGATAAGAACCGCAAGGCGGTCACGGTCAACCGGCTTGATCAGATAGTTGGACGCGCCCAAATCAAAGCCCATGGTTTCATTGTCCACAACCGTTACCATTATCACGGGAATCTTCGCCAATTCAGGATCTGCTTTGAGCTTATTCAGAACAGCCCACCCATCACAGTCCGGCATAATGACATCCAGCGTTACAACTAGTGGGTTAATTCGCTTGGCCAGACGCAGACCTTCTGCGCCACTGGCGGCAGCGACCACATGAAACCCTAGTCTCGTCAGAAATCGAGACATCAGGTCGCGAACCACTGAGTCATCGTCTATCACCAGGATGGTATCCAGGTTCGATTTCATCTCAGAGGACGCAGGCAGAACATCGCTGGTTCTCTCTGGCTGTGTGGCTTCGGTCATCTCTGTCGTGACTTTGGCCGGGAGATGTACTGTAAAGATGGAACCCTCACCGGGCTCACTCTCGACGGAAATGTTGCCTCTCATCAACTGAACGTACCGGTAACTGATGGCAAGTCCCAGGCCAGTCCCCCCATACTTCCGGGCAATTGAGACATCCGCCTGGGTAAACTCCTGAAATAGGTTTCCCTTCTGTTTCGCAGTGATCCCAATCCCTGTGTCGGTGACCCGGAATCCTATCCAGTCTTGACCCTCCACCGTGCTTCTATCGACATCCACTGAGATCGTGCCGTGATCCGTGAATTTGCTCGCGTTGCTCAGCAAGTTGAATAGAATCTGGCGGACCTTCGTGATATCGGCTCGCATCCTTCCAACCCCATCTGCCAGATGGACGTGGATTGTATTGGAGTTCTTCGATATGGCTGGCTGAAGAGTGGTAACCATTTCCTGAATCATCTGGGATATATCAAAGGTTTCAAGATGCAACCCCATCTTCCCGGCCTCGATCTTCGAGAGGTCAAGCACGTCATTAATCAGGGACAATAAGTGTTTGCCGGCTCCTTGAATTTTTTGCAAATCCTTGACGTTCTCTACCTTGCCCAATTCATGTGTTTCCTCCTCCAGCATTTCGCTATAACCAATGATAGCGTTGAGCGGCGTACGCAATTCGTGGCTCATATTTGCGAGAAATGCGCTTTTGGCGCGGTTCGCATCCTCGGCTGCATGCTTTGCATTGAGCAACTCCTCTTGCATCTCCTTGCGGTGAATTATTTCCCCTTCCAACTCTAGAGTTCTGGTCTTAAGCTCATCGTTGGCGTGGTGCAACGCCGTATCCCGCTGCTGGATTTCGGACAACATCGTATTGAACCCGTCGATCAGCCTTCCGATTTCGTCGCCGTAAAATTTCGTAGCCCGAACTTCGTAGCTTTTCGTCGCGGAAACCATTCTCATCGTATCTTCCAGGTGCAAAATTGGCCCGGAAATCAATTTCTGGAGCTTCGAAGACACTAGGAGTGCAAAGAAGCCAGAGATCAGCACGAAACTGAAGAAGATACTTGCGTATCGTTTGGCCCGTAAATTCCATTGGCGCATGTCCGACTGCAGAAACAGTGTTCCGAGGGGTTCCCCGTTTAGAGTGACGTCGCGAAAGACTTCCAGATAACTTCCTTCAAAACGATAACCTCTTTCCTGCGGAGGGGCAGGAAGACGTGGCCGGGGGGCGTTCGCGTGAAAATAGTGGGCGAAGATTTTTCCATCGCGTGTATATAACACAGCCGATACAATGTCTTCCTTGGCTTGGAGGGCCGACAAAGTTACGGTCGCAGCGGATTCGTCTCTAAAAGCCATTGCTGCCGCGCTGTTGTACCCGATAATCTCAGCCTGAGTCATCAGATCCTGACTCAATGAATGGCGAAATGAAGTTAGATCGTAAATGAGGAAGCCTGCTGAAGACAGAACTACCGCAACGCCGCTCGTCAGCATCGTGATCAGCATGAGCTTCCACTTGATGGAAAGATTCTTCAAATTCATTCGGGCTTCCTTCCATCAACTGCGACTTGTTGGATGATTCTAGCCAGGGTGAGCAGCCTGGAACTGATAGTTAGGTTTGCGTACTTTGCTGCCTCGACGTTCACCTCAAAACGAACTTTATTGTCTTCGAGGGTGAAGTTGATGATGCCACCACGTTTGGCAAAACCAGGCGTCTCTCCGATCGTTAAGATTGGAAGCCATTTCATCGCATCAACCACAGAATCCATGTGTTCCTTTTCCGACGAACTTACAAACAAGATGTTGCAGTCCTTGAGATTTTTGAGATCTCTGCCCCATTTCAGCCGCTTGATGACAAAGCCTCGGCCATTGATTTTCTTGTCAGCGACGATCCTGTCGAGGGTCGCCCCAAAGGGATCGTTCCCTAAAATACCTATCACAATTGGGGAATCTGGCTGAGCGAAAGCGGTCGTTGGCCATTCCACCAACTTTGCGAAATTGTAAATAAAGCCGGCCTTAATCAAATATTCCGAGGAATCAGAAGAGTCCAAACCTTCTGCATGGCTCCCCAAGGCCATGGCGGACAACAGACAGGTGATGGCGATCAGTAACCCAACTTTTCTCATGAAACCTTTGCCTGCCTATCCATGGAATCCGACTCCTGAGGATCCACTCGCCACAAGCTACTCAAATCTCCAGGTAATAGTTCCGCGGAAGGTACGAGTCACCCTGGTGGGTGTTGTGTTGATAAAGTCCGGCAGAAACTCCAAGTGCTGGCTGTTCAGCAGGTTTTGGCCGCCAACAGAGAGCTCCAAGCCTGTAGCTGGCCTCCACCCGAGGCGAGCATCCAGGGAGTAATAGCTGCCTATGTTGAGGGCGGGAAGGCTATCTACGAATCGAAGAGTTGAATCCAGCTCCCATTTCTTAGGAAGGTCTAAAGAGGACCTCACGTAAAACTGGTGACGAGGGCTTGCCCCGTCTGGATTATCGGGAGTCGGGTCCAGACTATCGTTGTTCTTCTGGATCTTCATTTGCAAATAGCTGTAAGAACCGATAAGTCGCCACTTGGGAAGCACTCTCCAATCTGCGAACAGTTCAATGCCGTAAGTTCCTCCACTCATTTTGTTCCCGGCGATGAAGGGAACGACGATATCAGTAGGGGTTGGGTTCGCTTCCAAGAAAGGTGCACCTGGCTCCGCTGTACGGAGATTAGTGTACTTATTGTAGAAGGTGGCGATGTCGGTCGAAAACGCGCTGGTTGCCTGGACCCGATAACCGAGTTCATACGCGAGAAGGTCTTCCGATTTGAACTGATTGCTGCCGAAAACAGCAATTACGGTCGGCAACGGAGAAGCCCCGGGGGGTATGACTGTTGAATTCAATCGAAGACCTTCTTCGGTTATGGCAGGGGTCCTGACCGCGCGCGAGACCGCAGCCCATACCGACTGGTCTTTAGTGAGGGTCCACAGGAACCTTGCGTTGGGTTCCAATTCAAACCCTGTGAAATCGTTATGCTCGAACTTCGAGCCGAGCGTTACGCGCAACCGTTTGTCAAGAAGATCCACCTCGTCCTGGACGAATGCGCTAAACAGGTTCAGACTGCGGTGATCCGGCTGCAGGGAAACCGAAAAGCTGGAGCTGTTGTTATCTTGAATCGACCGATAGCCGAGACCCCACAGGATTTCATGTGAATCTCCGACGTGGACATCATTCTGGAAGTCAATGTCGTATATGTTTTGGTGGTCTACGAGAACAGAACCCTCCGCTATGTTCGTTTTGTCGTAGTACGTCTGCAAAGTCATTGATGATTTCGAAAATGCATGATTCCAGCGGCCCAGTATGTTCCCCCCACTAAAGCTCCCGTTATTCGGAAATGTGCTTGAGAAAGGAGGCGTTAAGGAGGCAACGGTCAGGGTCTCGCCGTACTTACTTTGATATAAATCTCCCTGTAATGTTAGCGAATCGGCCGCTGATGGCGACGAATCCAACCTGAATCCACCGCGCACCGCATCCCAGCCGTCGGCGTCATTTGTACCCGTTGAGTCTACTGACGGCTCCCATTTGAAATACTTTGAATAGACTCTGAAGTAGTTATCATGGCCTAGCTTGCCGCCGAAGCGAGCACTACCGGAAGCTCGCTCTTCTGTTCCGGCTTCTGCCGTTAGGAGCGCAGACTGTGTGGATTTCGCCGGTTTCGTAATGATGTTGATTACACCGTTGACCGCATTGGCGCCCCACAATGTCGCGCCGGGGCCGCGGATGACTTCAATCCGATCCACATCCTCCAGCATGACATCCTGCACGTTCCAATAAACTCCAGAGAACAAAGGTGTATAGACACTCCGGCCGTCGATGAGAACCAGAAGTTTGTTGTCGAAACGGCCATTGAAGCCTCGCGAGCCGATGGCCCACTTGTTCTCATCGATGCGAGCCACTTCGAGGCCCGGAACCATTCGCAAAGCCTCAGGAATGCTGGAGGCGCCCGAACGCCGGATATCCTCCTGAGTTATTACAAAAATCGCGGCCGCGGCGTTTGCCAGCTTCTGAGTTCTCTTGGAGACAGATGTGACCTGCAGGTTCATCAGATCTTCTAAAGTAATTGCAGTAACATCAGGGATGTTCTGGGACACCTGAGCCGACACCGTAACCGCCATGAGAACTCCCAGAAAACCGACCAAGAAGAACCGTCGCACGGGCGTTATAGAGTCGATGCTCTGGCTGCGACCCGGCAGTGTACAGACCTCCCCCTTCGGGAGACGGACAGCCAAGTCGGCGCGGAATTTTCCACGCCCGATCTTCCCGAGCGCCTGGAACCAGCTCCCTGTTTGTTTCAGCAGATGTCGTTCTATCTTCTTATGCTTCATACCAAACTCCCCTCACAAGCTTTTTGGGCAACATACAATTCATCGGCTCGTTCCCATACACGGTTCCTCTACCTCGCTAATATCGGTCCAGAGCTTCTCAGGCTCGCAGGACGGACAAGAACGGCTACGGGGCACACCTGTGTGGCACTGAACAGTGAAAACGCGGCTGCGATTCGCAGTTGTCTCGAGTGAATCAAGGCGACAGAAATTGTAGAGACTTCTCGTCGGTTGTCGTGAACACACTGGGGGTATTCGAGTGTATCGGGTCGTCTGGCCCCTCGAAGACATTCCATGACGTAGTCTCTTGAAGAATTTTTATTCATAGCCATTCCTAGATTGTGAAAGATGGCTGCAACCCATGCTTCTCCGCTCGAACTAATAGTCTTGAATAGAAGCCGTCGACGTGCCGATAGAAACGAGGGTGACCCTCCTTAAGCCAGATTCCTTGGCAATAGTGGCGAACAAACTCAACTCCAAGCTTAAGCAGGACTGGCACAGCGATTTGGTCTGTTATCACCGGAATCTCATCAAGCTCAAAGTCCCGATATGCCACGGAAGATGCCTTGAGAAGAGAAGCCACAACACCTAGAGCTTCAGACTCAGGAAGGGTCGGATGGAGAAGCAAATCGCAGCGGTTTTCGAGATAGCTGAAATTCAAGCCCAAGGGACCGCGATATGCGATTGCCGCCCCAATCGGTTCCTCTTTGTCCCCGCGGTATGCCAGCCATACGTGGCGAGTGCGCCGAAGGCCTACGCGCCGATAGAGTTCGTCAATGGCTTCAAATTCAACATCTCCTGTCAGTTCCTCTGCGGCGACGTAAACACTTCCCCGTGCCGCAGAAGCAATCGCAGAAAGGGCCTCTTTATGCGATGAATTGTATGCTACGGTGCGAATCCCTCCTCCGGAAGGCAGAGACATCCTCCTTGGCAGGGAGAAATAGGCATGGCGCTGAACAGAAGAAAGAGATTCGCCAATGGTCTGGACCATGGAACCAAATACTCGGGCAGGAAATCGATTCTCTGGCCGAAACCAATTCTGGGCGGACTCATCGACTCCCTTCAGGATGCTCGCAGCCGCTGCATCTAGCATCACCCCACGCGAGGCGTATGGATTGTTTTCTGAAACGAGGTGTTGCGACATCCAGCCTTGGTGCGTCGTGCGCCAAACAGCAAGCGATGCCCGCCCTCGTTCTTCATCACCGGCGGTCAAGACATATAGAAGGGATTCCCCGCCACGGAGCATCCGTCGCCAGTTCTCTCTGACTTGTTCGATGTGCGGAGTGAGACGAGCGGCTTTGTCGGGATAGAGAAAGCCTGTCCGTTCGTATAGAGCAAAGAGCTCGCTGACAGCGATCGCATTGACCTGCACGCCATAAGCCGCGTGCAATTCCGACAGGCGCGGCAGTTTGTCCACGATCTCCTGATCCTGCATGTCTAAGAGCATTTTGCCTCCGCGACATTCTTCGCAACACCGAACAAATTACGCACTCCTGCTTACCGCTATCCGTCCGACGACTTGACACCGCCAAACGGGCTGCTGCGAGGCTCAGAGCCTCCATTTCCCTCCTATTCCCAGACATCAAGTGCCATTTCAGGAATAGGCGCTATACCGCATCTGCCACTTATATGGGTATCTTTCGTGCCCCAAAATGGATCATCGGTACTGTTTTGCAGAGCGCTGGACGAGCGGAGTATTAACTTCTTGGGTACAACTATGCATACGCTGGCAGGTTGTGCCGATGGACGGAGACTCCGAATAGAGATTGATTTACGGGCGCATGCCTACGGTAATAACCTGAGCGGTAAGCACTTATTCTGAGAGGCAGGGCGGCCGGCTCCTCAGGTTTCTGGGCGCACCCTGGAATGGGGCTCCCCACGCAGATACCCTAGAAACCCATCACGGCTACTGTTCACTTTTTGACTAAGCCATCTCGTGAAGTTAGTTCAATGGCGTCCGATTGCTGGTAGGCTCTTGCAAAGGATAAAAATGCCTGAGCCACATTCATCGATAAGGGTGTGGTTTATTTCTTTTAGCATTCGTCCTTTATTTGTGCCGATATGAATCACGCGCGTAACTACATCATGGACGACCCTCGGGAAGGGCAGCGACTCCTTGACAAGGTGGATGCTGCCTCTTGGATATCGAAGTACCTGGAGCAGCATTTGCAAGACGCTAGAACGATCCTTTCGGTCGGTTGTGGCCCTGGTGTCTTCTTACGAGAATTGGCTGCAATCCGTCCGAACGCCGAGTTTGTTGGTGTGGATCTTAGCGCAGAGCGAATTCACGAGGCGGAGTCGCGGCTTCGCGGTGTGCCCAATGCTCGCGTTCAAATAGGAGACGCCCAAGCTTTGCCATTTGAGTCAGGCAGCTTCGATTTTGTCTTTTGCAGGTTTCTGATGGAGTATCTGCCTGACAAACGGCATGCGTTGCAGGAGATGGTACGAATCTGCCGTGGCGGTGGAAAGATACTGCTCCAAGACTTGGACGGACAGTTGTTATGGCACTCCCCCGAAGACCCAGAGTTACAGCAAACAATCGAGCGAGTTGTCAGTAGTTTGGCAAGTACCGGTTTTGACCCTTTCGTGGGACGGAAGTTGTTTAATCTTTGCTTTGAAGCGGGACTTGTCGAGATAAAGGTCCAGATAGATCCCTATCATCTCTATGCAGGTACCATCGACCAGGAGCAACTATATCTATGGCAGACGAAGTTGGAAATTGCCAGACCTCAACTTAAGAAGGTCCTAGGTAGCGATGAGGCTGCGGTCAAGTACACTGAGCAATTTCTTGGGTACCTGCGAAGGCCGGACACTCTGACTTACTCTTGTTTGTTTACTGTCTTAGGCACCAAGCCCGCGCGAAGCAAGATTTAGCCAAATGAGCTTAGCATTTCAGAATCTTCTGCACGACCGCGCCCGATTTCTAGTCACGGCACAATTTTTCTAATCCACCAGGAGATTCTTCAGGGCTCAGCTGGGTCAGATTCCCCATCACATCGCTATATACATTCCGCAAGCGACCTCAGACGGTGAAATTTCTGGAGGTTTTTGCGGTTCCCTATTTTCAGTTGATCTAAGTCGCAATCGGTGACGTCCTCCTGGGCAACTCCAATATTGGAGTTCTATCTGATTGTGTTTCCAGGTTCATAACTCGGCCGCCTCCCCTGATTGCTTGTCCGCTTCCTCGCCGTGCCTGGTATCCCTATAGCCAAACCTCAAAATAGCCCATTGCACTCTCACCACGGCCCTACAGAGATCAGCTGCCTTGGATTGGTGCGCCGTCGAGGGCATACATCTCCAGATCCAGAGACCACAGGAGCGATTCTTGTGTTTTCCAGCATTTACGGTACCTGCTCAGCAGCTGCGTCGCTTCTTGCACCAGTTACGCCCATACTTGGACGTACCCGTTGAGAAAATAACGCGCGCGCTCGACATTGGGCGGCTGTCGGCTCAACAGGGCACCTGAGGCGCTTCGCTCGAATGAGCGCTATTGCAAGGGCCACCTGCTCCTTATTGACCGGATCGAAGAGCAAGATCGCTTCTGCCTCGCCAGCCTGGTGCAATCGGAAGCCGGCGGCCATCGCCCTCCTGCGCCTACGAGCGAGGTGGGACCGGACCCTACTCTTGTCATTTCGACTGTCTTCAAATACAAGGCCGACAAGCCTTGCATCATGTTGGTAGAGGTGGCCGAACTTACCCTGCGCGATTAGATCGCCGCAGGCATCACGCTTGGTCCGCAGACGGTAGCGGGCAGCAAAAGCCGCGAAGGCGGTTAACTTTTGTTCATTGTTGGGTTGCAGGATTAAGTTGCCATTCTCAGGTCAAAGCGGAACTTTGCAGGCAGCCGCAATACGGTTGGATTCCCTCCCCCGGCACTACCCTCCCATCATGATGCGCTGGCAGCTCTGCAGCTTTTCCCGGCTTTTCTCGGTTGCCCCCTCGCGCATCAATGACTTACACGGAGGATAACTGGGTTGACGATGAGACAACCTCACACCGCGGCCTCGACGAATAGAATAGTCACGGCACTATTGAAATCCGCAGATATCCTGATCTGGACATCGCGAAAGTATGAACGTTCAAAATGAGTGGTCCTGCGCCATCAACCGAATTTTTGCGGTCCACAACTCCTGACTCTGGAGCGCCATCACTCTTCCCTTTACGTCGCGCGTCAGTCTGGCGAATTGCGACCCTCGAATTCCTAGAAAACGAACCGCAATGCCAACTGAGTCATCCGCGAGTGGCTGTCGAACACCTGGTCCCACTTGCCAAAGCGCGCGTTGCCCGGGATCAGGTAGTCGCGAACTCCGGTGTTATACGTCGTGTAGTAGATCGAGCTGATCAATCCAGGAGTGTACTGCGCGTGGTTGAAGACGTTGGTGAAGTCCCCACGGAACTCCAGTGTCTTGCCCTCGCGGATGGTAAACTTTTTTCCTAAAGACATATCGAAGTTATTTATGCCGACAGTCTTCAGTGAATTCCGGCCGGCAGTCGCCAAGGCCCCTACCTGGGCCTTGATGTACTGCGCGTTCGGGTTCACAGCGAGGTAAGCCACGGTCGCTCCAGAGGTGTTCGTGAGCGCGCTAACGCTACTCCCCGTGCCTGGAACGCCGCTGGGATTGAAGATGGTACGGTCGCCGGCCGTGTCGCCATTCAGGTTGGAGTCGACCCCGCTCTGCACGGTAACGTACTCAGGTGATTCGGCTGTGTAGGTTCCGACGAACGTCCAGTTCCCGATCCCGTTCTTTGCCAGCCAATTGTTGGAGTGGCTCAACCACGGTGTGTCATAAACCCAGCTTAAGGTGAGGCGATGCCGCCGGTCCAAAGCCGAGGAGGACCGGTCCGCAGGCAGGTTACCAAAATCCTGCTCACGCCGCGGTGTCAGGACGGTGGTGAAGTGGGTTGCAGTGCTGTCGTCGATGCCGTGGCTCCACGTATAAGCGCCGACCATCTGGAAGCCGTGAGTGAAGCGCCGGGTCACTTGCAGCGCCATCCCATGATAGATCGAGCTCCCCATCGGGGGCCACCAGGTAATTTTGCTGTTGAAGCCTAGCGGTCCGAGCACCGGATTGCTCGAGATTGCCTGCAATTGGGCCAGGGTGAGCGGAAGCGCATCCAGAGTGGCCTGCGAGGGAGCCTGCAGGTAAGTCGGCAGGAAACGGGTCGGCGTCACCGCCGGAACCCGCGACATCTGATTCTGCACGAGAAGATGTACGCCCCGGGTGCCCAGGTAACGTAGCTCGACTGTGTAGTCCTTGTGGAAGACATGCTGCACCCCGAGGTTCCAGTTGATGGAGTAAGGGAGAACCTGGTCCGGGATATAACTGGAAGTGGCCGCCCGGGCCTGGGCTGTCGTCAGCGTGCCGCCGGCTGCGATGCTGCCCGGAAAGATGCCGCCCTTGGCCAGAAACGGGGCTTGGAAGATAGTGGGTTGGTCGCCCGCGTCGATGGTGGCGCTGATTTGCGGCGGATAAGCCGTGCTGCCGACATTATCGAAAATGACGTCGTAGGCCATGCCGAATCCCGCCCGGATGGATGTATTCCCGCTGGTTCCGGGAGAATAGGCGATGCCCACCTTAGGAGCGAAGTTCTTGTTCGCTGTCTTGGGAGCATTGAACACGAGCACGCCCGGCGCGTCGGCGACGTGGTTCAGAACTTGAAAAGCGCCCATACTCAAAGGCACCGACGTTCGCTCCCAGCGCAAGCCCAGATCGATGGTCAGGTTTGGGCGCATCCGGTAGGAGTCTTGACCGTAAAGATACGTCGCCCATTGATTCCCATAGTAGGTCACTGAACCGCCACCCAGGTTTCTTTCGGCGAGCGCGTCTGGAACTTGATCGGTCAAATAATCCTGCAAATTGGAATACTCGTACTCCCCGCGCTCCCGCTGGATGAAGTGCTGCGGGGAAATCGCGCGGCGGCCGTCAAAGCCGAATTTGAAGGCGTGCTTCCCTTTCGTCCAACTGAGGTTGTCGACTAGCTGGTAGGTATTTTGAATCCCATACTGCGGCGCGCTGCCGTCGGGACCGAGGGAGACGCCAAGGTCGTCGAGATCAATATTGGGGATTACATCCAGACCAGGAAATTTGAAGTTCCCAACGACATAATATTGGGTGAACCGATTGAAGCCAATGCGAAATTCATTGGTTACGTTGGGGCTAAAGGTGTGGTATTCAGCGAGCGTCACCAGGTAGAATCGCTGCGGCAGAGTGGTCCAGAAGGCCGGCAGTGAGGCAGTGTTGTCGAGCCCAGTTTGCTTGTTGTCAATAAATCTGACGCGAATCTGATCCTTATCCGACATGTTGTAATCCGAGCTGGCCACGATGGTCCACATATTGGTAAAGAACGCCCCAGTGACCGGCAGGACTCCAAGCGGAATGGTCACGCCCCCCACCTTAATCTGGTCACTTGCGCCCAGGCTTGAGGCCGGCATGTACTGCTTCATGAAGTCGTAGTTCGTCTTCGAGAAGCCCGGGAGGGTGGCCGACAGAGAGTCCAGGGCAGCATAGCCCGCCGGAGTGGGCGATTCTGCCGCAACCCCGGTGTAGGCCTGGCCGAGAGGAGCGTATTCAAAGTTTCCGAAAAAGAACAACTTATCCTTTTTGATCGGACCGCCAATGGTCGCTCCCAACTTGTTCTGGTCAAAGCGGGGATTGTAGGTAAATCCCTGCCGGGTAAATTTTTGATCCTCAGCGTTCAGGTTGCGGTTCTGGAAGTATTCGTAAAGCGAGCCGTGAATCTGATTGGTGCCACTCTTGACGATCGTGTTAAATTGGCCGCCCGACGAGTGGCCGAACTCGGCGGTGAATTGGTTCTGTAACAGGGAAAACTCAGCAGTCGCCTCAGTCGGAAGATAAACCAACGGGCCGGTGACGGCTTTGTTGTTATTGTCGACACCCTCGATCATGTAGTTGTTGTTCATCGGCCGCTGTCCGCCGATCGAGGGACCCTGTCCCTGACCGACTCCACCGTTGCTTGCGACCCCGGCTCCCAGCAGGGCCAGATTGTAAGCGCCAAAAAAGCTGGCTGACTGCTCAATAATGGGTAGGTCGACGATCTGGTCGCCCTGAAAAGTGTTCTGGACCTGGACGGTTGTCGTGTCAATCGAGGGGGGCGCCACGATCACTTGCACCTCGGTCGTGACCGTCCCCAACTGCATCACCACGTTCGCGGTGGTCGTCTTGTTCAGCTCCACGGCGAAATTCTGGAGGACCGCGTCGGAGAAACCAGTCTTTTTCACCGTGATGTTGTAGGCGCCCACAGGGATGTTATTGAATCTGTATATGCCGTTTGCATCCGTTGTGGCTTGGCTCCTGACGCCAGTGGCAACATTTACCGCCGTCACGCTGGCGTCTGGAACGACGGCGCTTGTCGCGTCGAACACAGTACCGACGACATTGCCATCAATGGTCTGGCCGAAGGTGTACGGCGCAAGGCCCGTGAGCGCGATGGCGCACATGCATACCAAAACCACTGCTATCAATAGCGACTTGACTCTGGACATAGATCCCCCTTCTTCGGTTGCGTTCGTATCGTTTGCAAGTGTTCTCAAAAGCCGATTCCAAAGATCTAAATTTTGGGATTTAAAAGGAAACAACCATTTCACCCCTCCACCACGCCGAACTACCCCAACAAAACGAAAAACCCGATACAAGGCTGTAAGCCGAAATTTCCGATTTCAATTTTATCTCTGCACAGAACCTTAAGCCGACCGGCCTCTCGTGTCAAGCTCAAATCGCCCGGGCCGCGCTTGGGTGGCAAGTGCGGCCCGTTTGGAAGTTTCGCTGACTGCCTTGCCCTGTTTCTCGCCTCCAACCTGCCTCGTCGCTAACACCTCTCCCCACTGGATGACTCCTGAGCGCTCGATTCGCTGTCTTTCATGCTTTGTTACCCGTTCGGCAGCGGCAGCGCCGCGATCCTTCTCAGCATGCTGCCAAAACGCTGCCGCGTGAGATGCCCTTTGGTCAACATTACCCAGTAGTACCGCGCGTGCTTGGCCAGCCGTCCGCCGGTATTGACCAAATCGGCAGCCACGCCACCGCATTTCGAATTCGTTCCAAATTGCGACAAGCACCAGGGAGAGGGAGTTGATCCTCTGCCCTGCGACCGCGTTGCGCTTCCTCGGAAACCCTTGATTGACAACGCCATTCTTCGGGCTTAGGATTCCTTTCGACGGACATTTCTGATATTGGCGGACCCCCAATTCCCTGGTGTGAACGTTGAGACCGTCATTCGGCCGATGAAGGAGATCAAAGTTTATGACTAAGAAAATCTTCTACGTGACGATCGTGGCGATCGCCATTGTTGCAATCCTGGGAGTCTCACGCCCAGGGCATACTGCTCGAAAACCCGCCGCCACAGCGATCCCCATGGATGCCACCGATATCGCCGGCGTGGTCACGAGTTCGAAAGGTCCGGAATCGGGTGTCTGGGTGATTGCGGAAACAAAGGACCTCGGCACCGGATTCCGTAAGATCGTGGTGACCGATGATCAGGGGCGTTACCTGATCCCCGGTCTCCCGAAAGCGAACTACACTGTTTGGGTGCGCGGCTATGGGCTGGTGGATTCGGCAAAGGTTCAGGCCGTCCCAGGCAAACCCTTGGATTTGAAGGCGGTCATCGCTCCGAGCCCGAAGGAAGCGGCACAATACTATCCGGCCACCTACTGGTACTCGATGTTGCATATCCCGCCGAAGAGCGACTTCCCCGGGACTGGACCGAACGGGAACGGCATCTCAGAACGTATGAGGGCCCAGGGCGAGTGGATTGAAATGACCAAGACCGATGGCTGCGAGGCGTGCCACCAATTGGGCAACAAGGCGACGCGCGAGATACCCGCGAGTCTCGGCGCGTTCGACTCATCGGTAGCAGCGTGGGATAGGCGCATCAAGTCGGGTCAAGTCGGCAGCCAGATGAACGCCAGGGCGACACTGATGGGCCGGAAGCGCGCCCTGGAGATGTATGCGGATTGGACCGATCGCATTAAAGCCGGCGAGTTGCCCCCGGTTCCGCCGCGTCCGCAAGGATTGGAGAGAAACGTCGTCGTCACTGAGTGGGACTGGGCCGGACCGAAGGACTATTTCCATGATGAAATCTCGGTCGACAGAAGGAATCCAAATTCCAACCCCAACGGCCTCGTCTACGGGGTTCATGAGCAAAGCACGGATCTTTTGACGATCCTGGATCCCGTGAAGAACACGATGACCCAGATACCGATTCCAGTTAAGCCCGGTACTCCCCAGGCCGAACCGGAAGAGGTGCTGGAACCCTCTGCCTATTGGGGAACCGAACCCATCTCTACTGCTAAGTCCATTGCTCACAGCTTGATGATGGATTCTCAGGGACGAATTTGGACCGCATCGGCAACTCGTCAGGACGCCAACCCGGACTTCTGCAAACAGGGCTCAAGCCACCCATCGGCGATCGCTTTCCCAATCAAACTAAGCTCAAGACAAACCAATTTTTACGATCCAAAAACAAAGCAATGGACGCTCATCGACATGTGCGCCAGTTCGCAGCACCTGATGTTTGCCGAGGACTCGAACAACACCCTTTGGTTCAGCGAGCCCGGAGGCGATAAGGTTGGCTGGCTGAACACGAAAATGTTCGACGAGACTCATGACGAACAGAAATCGCAGGGCTGGACTCCGTTCATCCTGGACACCAACGGAAACGGCAAGCGGGACGCGTACACAGAACCCGGCCAACCGAGCGACCCCACCAAGGACACGCGGATCAAGGTTGGCTTCTACGCCGTCAACCCGAGTCCCGTGGATGGGTCCGTTTGGGGAACGGTGTTGGGCTTCCCCGGCTCGATCGTGCGGTTGAATCCGGGACCGGACCCCTCGAAAACCGCTCTGGCGGAAATCTACGAGGTGCCCTGGAATAATCCGAAGGCGCCCGTGCAAGGATTCTCACCGCGCGGGATGGACATTGACCGCAACGGCGTTGTCTGGACCGTTCTCGCGAGCGGGCATTTCGCCAGCTTCGACCGGCGCAAGTGCAAGGGTCCCCTCAACGGGCCAACCGCAACCGGACAGCACTGCCCGGAAGGCTGGACGCTGTATCGGACGCCGGGCCCAAGCTTCAAGGATGCCCCGGGATATGGCAGCGCTGACTCAAACTACTACAACTGGGTGGATCAGTTCGACACGTTCGGCATGGGCAAGAACATACCGATCGCCACCGGCAACGGGAACGACGCTTTGGAGGTCCTGGATCCAGCGACTGGAAAGTTCGTTGTCCTCCGCGTTCCTTATCCGATGGGCTTCTTCGCGAAGAGCTTGGATGGCCGAATCGACGATCCTAAAACCGGCTGGAAAGGCAAAGGGCTCTGGTCGACGTACGCGACTCGAGCGCCCTGGCACCTCGAAGGCGGCAAAGGCACAACGAGCAAGGCTGTGAAGTTCCAGATGCGTCCCGACCCGCTGGCAAATTGATCTGACTGTCTCTCGCGTGGAGGCCACACCTGTGGCCTCTACGCGAATTTTCTCGCCGAAGAAGTCGTCCGGAAGTTCCCATCCGAGTGGTAGCCACCTTCTTTGTCTGGCCTGCGCGATTTGAGTCGGCCGGCTGGCATCGTCGTGGGAGTAATTAATGCGGTGCCTACGAGGGTGTATTGCAGCAGTGGTATCCTCTCATCGATGGACGTCGTTAAGAGAAAAGAACAAAAGCGAGCCTGGACCACCCGGCTCTCCAGACTGAGAGGAAATGGTTCGACATGACTGAGACAACCTCGACAACTCTTCCCTTGGGAGCGAAGGCCCCGAACTTTTGCCTTCCGGATCCGCATGGCAAGAGGGTCTCATCCGATGAATTCGGCGGCGCGCCTGCCCTCCTCGTCGTCTTCATGTGCAATCACTGTCCCTACGTGAAGCACATTCGGTCGTCTTTCGTGGCGTTCGCGAAGGAATACCAGGCGCGGGGCGTAGGAATTGTCGGAATCAGCTCCAACGATGCTGAAAGTTACCCGGATGACGGGCCAGAGAAGATGGCCGAGGAAATTCGGGCGGTTGGCTATACATTTCCATATCTTTACGACGAAAGCCAGGAAGTGGCCCGAACGTATGGAGCCGCCTGCACGCCGGACTTCTTCCTGTTTGATCGTGAGCAGCGGCTGGTTTATCGCGGACAGTTTGATGACAGCAGGCCACGCACCAGTCTTCCCGTCACCGGCGTAGATCTGCGCAAGGCTCTTGACGCGGTGTTAGAGGGACGCCCTGTATCCAGCGATCAAAAACCGAGCGTGGGATGCAGCATCAAGTGGAAACAGGGGAACGCTGCGAAGATTGCAGGCTAGTAGGGCGCGCTGGCTTCGCGAATACAGGTGGCCCGGCGTGCGTCCTCCGGAATTCTAGTGGCGGGCTGGGTTATTTCTTCTCCACATAAAGTTCTGGAAATTGCTTGTGAAGATGCTCAACCTTGGGCAGGTCGTTGATCACGATGTACAAGTTTTCGGGATGGTGGACGACGTAATCCTGGTGGTAATCCTCCGCGGGATAGAACGCATTTAGCGCGACGATCTGAGTGGCGATGGCTCGGGGAAACACCTTGGCGTGATTTAGTTGTTCCACATACGCCTGCGCGATTCGTTTCTGATCTTCAGAGGCGTAAAAAATAGCCGAGCGATACTGAGTGCCGACGTCAGGTCCTTGCTGGTTGAGCTGCGTCGGGTCGTGCGCCACGGAGAAGAACACCTTTAGAAGCTGGCCGTAGGAGATTTGGGACGGATCGTAGATTACCTGGACAGCTTCCGCGTGCCCGGTCCGGCCTGTGCTGACCTTTTCGTACTGTGCCGTGTCCGCTGATCCGCCGGAATATCCTGAAGTCGCCCGGATCACGCCCTTGATGTGTTCGAACACGGCCTGAATACCCCAAAAGCAGCCACCAGCGAATACGGAGGTTTGCTGACCCTTCGTTGCAGCGAGGGGAGCGTCCACGGAGGGATTCGGGATGGCAACCGCTGCACCGGCAGCGTTGCAAGTCGCTCCACGGCCAAGTGGAAGCACAGCAGCAAGGATGGCGAAACTCCGTACAAGGAATCGAAACATGTCTCTTCTTCCTTCCGTGCGGCTTGCTATCTTAATATCTATTTTACTGCGATGCCGTTCAGCGGGCTCCGGTATTCAAACAACCTAACAGCTCGTTAAAAACTTTCCTTCCTCGTCATTCCGGACGAAGCGAGAAATCCCTCTTGACTCAAAATCCCGGATAAAGAGAGATTCTCCGGCGCCTCAGAATGACGGTTACAAGTGTTTTTCAACAAGCTGCTAAAACGCGCCTACTTTGCACTCGAATGGACGCTCTTTGAAATGAGTGCGCGCCCTGGCTTACTGCCGCGGACGACTTCTTTCACGACTTGCGCTGCAAGTTTGCTGCTGAACGGGCACTCGGTATCATTCACCCGGCACTGGGAAAGTGTCAGCCCGCATCCGCAGGTGCAGCTCTCCGCGTTTAACCGATGCAGGACATTCTTTTTCTGTTCTGCGCTCAGCCCGGCAAGATCCACACCGGGCAATTCGGTGGCGTTCGCCGCATTCTTCAAGAACACCTGGCCGGTATCTACGAATGTTTCTATGCGCGCTTCGACCGGCAGTCCCAGAAGCGCACGAATGTCGCGGACATACGAATCCATCGGATACAAGCCGGCATGCTTCTGCACCACCCGCCCTTGCGTATCGATCACAAACGAAGTGGGCAGCGCCGGGACTCCGCCATATGCCGCGATCAACTCGGGAGTGGACATGACAATCGGGTAGTTGATTCCCTTCTGCTGTGCGAATTCCAAAACTTTTTCAGGGGGATCGTCGTCTTCGGAAATGCCGATAATCTGCAGGCGATCCTTGTATTGCTTTTGCAGTGCGATCAGCTCGGGAATTTCCTCGCGGCACGGAGGGCACCAAGTGGCCCAGAAATTCACCAGGACGACCTTGCCGTTCCAATCCGCCATGGACACAACCATGCCGGAGAGATCGCGGGCTTGAAGCGGGGGGGCCATCTCCGGGTTCTTTACGAAGCGGATGACAGGTGAGTTGTTGTCACCTGACGGCGTTGCCGGCTGCACCGCGGCAGACGCTGGCGCGCCGCGCATCACAGGCCTTTCGCGGCGCACAGCGTAGGCAGCTGCTACAAGAGCAAGCGCTACGGCTATTGCCAATCCGATTCTTCGCATGTTTGCCCCGAGCATTGCGGTGAGCCTTTATTATGAAGTGGCGCGCCGCGCAACACAAGCCTCGTCCGCATCCCCGTTCTGTAACAAACCAAAGATCGAGAGCCATCGCGGTGGCCCCAAATGCCGAACTTGCCAGTTGGCCGGAACCGGGCTAGTTTAACGATTGGGTTAAGATTTAAGGTCTACAGAAATGGGTTGCAGGTTTAAGGTTTTGCGCAAGGCTCTTGAAATCGGAAATTCCGGCATTCTTGGAGGAATCGCAGTGACCATGAAGTGGTTCATGGTTATGGTTGCGTTACAAGCGGTAATTCCTGCGGGCGCGGCAGGCGGTTTGGTTCGCATCCGGTGAATGAGAGCTTCGCGCGGGTTTTTTTACAAGAAGTTAGCGGCAAGCGCGGCCGTCAGTGCGACATTCCGTAAATGATGTAGTTGATTCCTATGCGGTATGCGAGTGAGGCATCACGCTCGGGATAACGGGGACTGTCGGCCCATTCCCAGGCGTCTCCGACGTCCGAGTTATGGCAGATGGCCACCATGATGCGGCCGTTCTCGTCGCGAATGGCCCGCCATTTAGGAACTCTGCTATCGCTGGTGTACGGCCGGCCTCCCCATATAAATCGTGTGCCGGGAATTTGGAAGCGCTCGTCCAGATCGTATACGACGTGAAATATTTCGTCATCATCTCTCAAGTCTTCGACGTGGCGATCTGGCAAAATCATGTTCATGCCCCGCATAAAGTTGTCCCATTCATAATCCCCGTGGGAATCATCGATCATCATGAATCCGCCCTTTAGAAGGTATTCGCGCATCCGCGCGGCTTGTGACTCGTTGATGGTCCACCACCCGCCGTCTTCCACGTAAATCCAGGGCCAGTTGAACATTTCGTCGCTATCGGCATCTACTACCTGTTCGATCGGCCGGGCGTGCAGACGGGTGAGGCGGCGCACTCCCATCACAAACTGACGATCCGATTTCGGGTAGTCCGCCGCCCAGCGTTGAAAGCCGCGGAAGCCGCCGCCAAATTCATTTCCCATCCTGTAGTGAAGGCGCGCGAAGGTCCATTCCGACTTCTCGGTAGCGTTTGGAGGGAGAGACGGCGTTTCGTCCTCCTCGAAGACGCGCCCCTGAAAAGCGAGCAGGCTGCAGCTCATTCCTGAGAGCAAGCCGGCGATCAAAATGGATGGAAGGAGTTTCATGAAATCAATCCCACGTAACTTCTCATTCTATCGCAGAAATGAAAAGCCACTCAGGCGAGAGGCGTGCCCTTCACGGACGTAGAATGCGGGGGCGCTTCGCCCGTGACATGGCGCGCTTTTTTGCGCTTCGCAATCACCCGCTGGAGTCGGTCCATGTAGAGATAGATGACGGGAGTCGTGTACAGCGTGAGGATCTGACTCACCAGCAAGCCGCCGACGATGCTGATTCCAAGCGGCCGGCGCAATTCCGCCCCTGCTCCGGCTGTCAGAGCCAGCGGCAAGCCTCCCAGCAGCGCCGACGTCGACGTCATCATGATCGGCCGGAAACGCAACAAACACGCCTGATAGATCGATTCCTCAGGTGTCTTTCCGGACCGCTCCGCCACGAGTGCGAAATCGATCATCATGATCGCGTTTTTTATGACAATGCCGATTAAAAGAATGATTCCAATCAGAGCGATGACGGTCAGCTCGGTGTGGAACGCCAGCAAAGCCAGAAGAGCTCCCACTCCCGCGGACGGCAGCGTCGAAAGAATCGTCACGGGGTGAATGTAACTCTCATAAAGCATGCCCAACACGATGTACACCGTTATGAGCGCCGCCAGGATCAGCCACGGTTGGCTCGCCAAGGAGGACCGGAACGCCTGGGCAGTTCCCTGAAAGGTTGGGCGAATGTCCGAGGGAAGGCCGAGTTGCAGAACCGCCGCTTCGATTTCCTTCACGGCGTCACCCAGAGCGACCCCCTCTCCAAGGTTGAACGAAATCGTCACGGCCGGAAATTGCCCCTGATGGTTCACGGCGAGAGATGTGGTCTTCGTCTCAAAATGCGTGAATGCGCTGAACGGCACCTGCGTTCCCTTCGACGACCGCACGTAGAGTTTCTGGATCGCATCCGTGCTTTCCCGGTAGGCGGAATCCACTTCCATCACGACGTGATACTGGTTCAACTGTGTATAAATCGTTGACACTTGCCGCTGACCGAACGCGTCGTACAAAGTGTTATCGATCACCTGTGGCGCAATTCCTAACCTCGATGCGGTATCTCGGTCGATGACAAGGGCAGCCTGGAGGCCGCGTGTCTGCTGGTCCGTGGCCACATCGCGCAACGCAGCCAACTGCCGGAGCTTGGCCAGCACTCGCGGCGCCCATTCATCGAGGTCCTTCAAATTTTCGCTTTCCAATGTGTATTGATACTGCGAACTGGTGAACCGGCCGCCCACGTTAATGTCCTGATTCGCTCGAAGGAACAAGGTGGCCCCGGGGACCACGGCAAGTTTCCGCCGCAGGCGGGCGATCACCTGGTCCACTGGGATTTTTCGCACGCTGATCGGCTTCAAGTCGATCAGCATGCGACCCGTATTTTCCGCACCACCACCAGTATTGCTGGACATGGTGGAGACCGCAGGATCACTCATTACGATTCCGTTGTATTGCCTCAATTTCTCCTGCATCGTTGGGAATGAGACATCCTGGGCGCCTTGGATGGACCCGCTCATGCGCCCCGTATCCTGCTGCGGGAAGAACCCCTTTGGAACGACGATATATAAGTAGACGCTCAGGCAAATCGTGGCGCCCGTCACAGTGAGCATGAGAAACTGGTGACGCAGGACCCAGCGCAAGCCGATCGCGTAATTCTCCAGACTCCGTTGAAACACGCGTTCGGTTGCCCGGTACAGCTTTCCGTGTTTTTTGTCCTTCTCCGATTTCAGGAATCTGGCGCACATCATGGGCGTAGTCGTGAGGGAAACACAGAGAGAAACGGCAATAGCCACGCTCAAAGTGACGGCGAACTCCCTGAACAGCCTGCCGACGATGCCTCCCATCAGAAGGATGGGAATAAACACGGCGATCAGCGAAGTGCTCATCGACAAGACGGTGGAGCCGATTTCGCGCGATCCCTTCACGGCCGCTTCGAGCGGCGAATTCCCCGCCTCCAGATACCGCGTGATGTTCTCGATGACGACAATGGCGTCGTCCACGACGAAACCCGTGCAGATGGCCAGAGCCATGAGGGAGAGATTGTCGATGCTGTATTGGAACAGGTACATCACCCCGAATGTGCCAACGATGGACAACGGCACCGAAATGCTCGGGATCACGGTCGCCCAGGCATTGCGCAGGAAGAAAAAGATGACCATCACCACCAACGCGACGGTAATTATCAAGGTGAGCTCAATATCATGGACCGAAGCGCGAATCGTGATCGTGCGATCCGAAATGATTTCGATGGAGGCGGCGGGCGGGATGGAAGCTCTCAAATCAGGCAAGATGGCCTTGATGCGGTCGACGGTCTTGATGATGTTGGCGCCGGGCTGCCGGGTAATCGATATGTTGACGGAGGGCTTGCCGCTGGCGTAGCCCGAATTGCGGAGATCCTCGATTCCTCCCGTCACTTTCGCGATGTCACTTAGTCGTACGGGC
>JBGPPL010000015.1:0-95888 GCA_041488495.1 Terriglobia bacterium | reverse complement strand
GCTTCTCCGTGTGATACTTCGCCAGCTCTTCCTGCGTGATCAGCGGGTGCGTCTCCCGGTGTCCCAGATACCCCGGAGGCGATCCAATCAACTTCGCGATCTCGTGCGAGTGCTGGAACTCCGCGCAATCCACCTTGATCACCGCCCGCGAGTCCCCGAACAGTATTTCCGCCGCCGCTTCCACGATGCGCGTCTTCCCCGATCCCGTCGGCCCCAGAAACAACAGGTTTCCCACCGGACGCCCCGTCGAGCTCATCCCCGCGCAGAACACCTGGTACAGGTCCACGAGCGCGCGGACTCCCTCTTCCTGGCCAACCACCTTGCTCCTCAGCGCAGCCTGAAATTCCTGTGACTCCAGACTCCTAAGAGTGGGGTCCAGTTGTTGTTGCGATGCGCGGTTGCTGCTCATGACCTATCTCCTACCGGAACTGCCGGATGGCGAGTACGCCCCGGCGCGGGGCGCGATCAAATTGATCGAGTTTCACTCCAACGGTGGAGTGCAGAAGACGTAATTGGGTGATGATCTCCTGGCCTGCTTCCGGAGCATGCGAAACATCGAGCAAGGGCGGAAACAGGTCGGCCAGATCAAGATTTAAAGTGCGGAGAGTGGAGACGAGCTTTTGGACTTGAGTGGAGTTCGGGTCGAATAGCTCTACACGACTGTTCACTTGCTCGCGAAGCTGGCTCCAGTTCACATCCACAAACGGGTGGGAACGGGATACCTGCCGCACGACGTCATCGGTGATCCTGGGGCGTTCGCCGAGTTTGGCCAGGTACAATTGCTTGACCCGGCCGCCTTCGCGGACGTTATGGACCAGATAGAAAGCGTTCCCTTTGCGCCGAAGAAAAGCCATAGTTCGCTCCTGGCACCGACATCGAATCTGTAGTGTACGTGCTATCCACTACACCTGTCAATTTAGATGTCGTTTGTCTGCCATGGTTGCCTCGTATGAGTAACTCCCCCTTGCCATGGCATCGCGGCCGAGCTTCAGGGCGAACTGCAAGATCTGCTGCCTCCCTTCCATTCGAACTTGTTTGCACCATTTCATAGCTGGCACATTCTACCTATTGCTTAGATGCTGAATCACGTGTTTTCGATTTCCAGTGTGCTCTGAAGGAATGGCCTGCGCAGTAGAGCAAAGGGATGAAGCTGCTGGCCCGCGCGGGTTAGTACCGATACAATGGTTGCCTCGATGGGACGAAATTCGATGTCCTGGGATCGTGTTTATACCCTCGTGAAAAAAATCCCGCGCGGGCGGGTGACAACCTACGGCGGGATCGCGCAGGCGTTGGGGTTGCGTGGCGGCGCGAGGGCCGCCGGACGCGCGATGGCCGCCTGCCCGGGAGGACGTGGAATCCCGTGGCATCGCGTCGTGGGAGCCGGCGGCCGGTTGCTGCTGCGGGAATCGCGTGTGTCGCTACAGAGGAAGCTGCTTGAAAGTGAAGGTTTGCGCGTCGTGGAAAGACGCGTCGAACATTTCCCAGCCCGGCGGTGGCTGCCCGGCAAGAAGAACCGCCGGGGTTGATCTGAAAAGAGTAGGGATAGTGAACGAACAGCAACGCGATTCGCCCGGTACGAAGCGAATATGCTATAGATAAGGGTTCATGGTGAGCACAGGCGTTATCGAAGTCGAGAACCTGACCAAGCGCTATGGCGACGTAGAAGCCCTGCGCGGGGTGAGCTTTTCGGTCAGCGAAGGCGAAGTCTTCGGTCTGCTTGGGCCGAACGGCGCCGGGAAAACGAGCACGGTCGAAATTCTTGAAGGTCTGCGCACGCCCGATAACGGCCGCGTGAGCGTTTGCGGGCTTGATCCGCAACAAAGTGGCGCCGAGTTCAAATATGTCATCGGCGCAGCGCTGCAATCCACGGCCCTGCCCGACAAGATGCGCGTGCGCGAAGCCCTCGATCTATTCGGAAGCTTCTACCCTCGCCGCCGCGGCACGGCCGAATTGCTCAAGCGCTTCGGACTGGAAGAGAAGCGCAACGCGTTCTATTCACAGCTTTCGGGAGGACAGAAGCAGCGCCTGGCGCTCGCGATGGCGCTGGTCAATGATCCGCGCGTCGTGTTTCTCGATGAGCCCACCGCAGGACTCGATCCGCAGGTGCGGCGCGAAATCTACAACATCATCGAGGAACTTAAAAAGGAAAAGAAGACGATCCTGCTGACGACGCACTACATCGAAGAAGCCGAGCGTTTGTGCGACCGCGTCGCCATCGTGGACCACGGTAAGGTCATTGCCATGGGCACGCCTCGCGAGCTCAAGGCGCGCTCCGGCGCCGTCACGCGAATCACCGTGCGAGTGGCCCGGCCGGAAACGAACGGCGCGCTCAACACACTCGAGGGCGTAGCGGAATGCCGTATCGAAGCAGATGATTACCTGCTGTACTCGACGCGCGTTCCGCGCACGATTGTCGCTCTAGTGAAACACCTCGAAGAGCGAAACAATGAGCTTGTTAGTCTGGACATTTCCGCCCCTTCGCTCGAGGATATCTTCCTCGAACTGACCGGGAGAAGGCTTCGAGATTGAGCCATACCTGGGCACTCACGCTGAGCCGCATGCGCCTGGCGATGCGCAATCGCGCATTTTTGTTTTTCAGCCTCATCATGCCGATCGCGTTCCTCTTCATCTACGCGGGAATCCTCGGCCGCGGCAACCGCGAGGCCATGCCCTTTCTCCTAGCTGACGTGTTGGCGCTCACGGTTATGGGCAGCTTCTGGGGACTGAGCGTCCAACTGGTGACGTTCCGCGAGCAGGGTATCCTGCGCCGGTTCCGGGTTGCGCCCATAAGCGCCAGCGCTATGCTGACTTCCAGCATCATTTCGAATTATGTGCTCACGATTCCTACAATCATCATTGAGTTTTATCTTTCGCGGAAGGTCTTCCACATGTCCGGGATGGGCAACCTTGTTGGAGTATTTGTCCTGCTAACCCTCGGCATTGTTACCTTCGCGACGCTCGGACTGGTCATCGCCAGTGTCACGAACACCATGCAAGAAACCCAGATCATCAACCAGATCATTTGGTTTGCTTTCTTGTTCCTTTCCGGCGCGACGGTCCCTTTCCCGAGTCTTCCCGGGGCCGTTCAAAGAGTGGCGTATTTCCTGCCCGCAACGTATCTAGTCAGCGGCTTGCAGCAGTCCATATCCGTGACTGATCCTGTGGGAATCTCGGAACTTGGTCTGAATCTGGCTTCAATGATTGGCTGCACCATAATCGCCTTCCTGGTTGCCGCGCAACTGTTTCGCTGGGAGCCGGAAGCCAAGCCGCCGCGCCGCGCCAAGCTTTGGGCTGCTGCCGCGATAATCCCTTTCCTACTGCTCGGCATCTGGGAAAACAAGCACGAGCACGTGCTCTCCCGCGCAATAACGGACTATCAGTCCATTGAGCGAACGTCTCCCCCGGAGATACCTGCGCGCTGAAGCGTGCGCGGGCGTTAACCCTTCCCGTCCATATTGGCACGCAGGTTATGGAAAGAGGCCACGTCCATAAGTCAGCGTGAAACCGTGTGCTATAATTCTCGCAGCTGTCACGGAAGCACAACAACGTCTGTATGGATTCGCCGCGCGGAGAACGCCGATGGGCATGAAGCCGACTGAAAAAATATGGCACAACGGGAAACTGATCCGATGGGAGGACGCCACCATTCACGTCCTTTCCCACGTCGTCAGCTACGCCTCCGCCGTATTCGAAGGCATCCGCTGCTACGAAACCAAGAATGGACCGGCCATTTTCCGCGTGCGCGAACACATGCAGCGCATGATCAATTCCGGCAAGGTCTATCGTATCGACTGGCCCTACACGGCGGAGGACCTCTCGAACGCCGCCGCTGAAGTCGTGCGCGTCAACAAGATGAATTCGTGTTACATCCGCCCGATCGCCCTGCGTGGTTATGGTGATATGGGCGTCGGAGGGCTGAAGGTGCCCACCGAGGTTTACATCGCGTGCTGGGAATGGGGCCGCTACCTGGGCCCGGAAGCTATTGAAAACGGCGTGGACGTCTGCGTTAGTTCGTGGAACCGCATGGCGCCCAATACGCTGCCGAGCA
This sequence comes from Terriglobia bacterium, assembly GCA_041488495.1. GTDB lineage: Bacteria > Acidobacteriota > Terriglobia > Acidiferrales > UBA7541 > Palsa-360. Next base: position 91,840 of record JBGPPL010000015.1, on the reverse strand, counting down.
TGGCCAAGGCGGCTGCCAACTACATGAATTCGCAGTTGATTCACATGGAAGCGGCGGCCAACGGCTATTCCGAAGGGATCGCGCTCGATACCAACGGTTTTGTCAGCGAAGGATCGGGCGAAAACATCTTCGTCGCGATGGACGGGGTGTTGACCACACCGCCGATGGGAGCCAGCGTTCTGCCGGGCATCACCCGAAATTCCGTGATGATGCTTTGCGACGACCTGAAGATCCCGGTTCGCGAGCAGATGATCCCACGCGAGATGCTGTATATTGCGGACGAGGTTTTCTTCACGGGCACGGCGGCGGAAATCACGCCGCTGCGCTCGATCGACCGCATCAAAGTAGGCAAAGGCTCGCGCGGACCTATCACAAAGGCGCTGCAAGAAGAATTTTTCGCGATTCTCAGCGGTTCGCGGCCCGACCGCCACAACTGGCTCACGCCGGTCAGCGTGCCGTTGGGTGCGGGGATCCGTTGAGGAGTTCCGGTCGCGGCAAATTTCCAAAGTTTGACACAAGCATATCGCTTTCCATAGAATCGCACTTCCCCGATCCGAGGTTAGCATAGTGGATTTTCGTTGCCCGTTTGCTTCGGAGGCGCTTTCATGTACAACAAGCCGCAAAAACTTGTAGCTGAATTTGCCGGCACGTTCGCGCTGATCTTCTTTGGCGCCGGCTCCATTTGCGCCGATCAGTTCCTGCGCACGAGCGGGCAAGGAGGCCTCGGATTGCTGGGCATCGCGCTCGCGCACGGCCTGGCGTTCGGCATCATGGTGACGTCGCTCGGCCACATCTCCGGAGGCCACTTCAATCCGGCGGTCACGATCGGCTTCTGGGTCACTCGCAAGCTTTCAACATTTGACACACTGGCCTATTGGGTGGCTCAGCTTGCGGGCGCCGTTGCTGCGGCGTATCTCCTACGCCGGCTCCCGTTCGATGTTTGGTCTGCCGTGCAACTCGGCACGCCGGACCTGGCCAGCGGCATCACGCGCACGAGCGGCATGATCTTCGAAGCAATCATGACGTTCTTCCTCGTCTTCGTCGTGTTTGCCACTGCCGTCGACCCTCGCGGCGCCTTCAACAAGATTGCGGGCTTTGCCATCGGACTGACAATCACGATGGGGGCGTTGTTCGGCGGGCCGTTCACCGGGGCGGCCCTCAATCCTGCGCGCGCCTTCGGCCCTGCGCTGGCCGCAAACCACTGGACCAACCACGGGGTCTACTGGATTGGCCCGATGGCGGGCGGTGTGGCCGCCGGCTGGCTGTACGACATCTTGTTCCTGACGAAAGAATAGCCAGAGAATTCTTTCGAGCTGCCCGAGCACATGCAGATTCGCGCCTGGCCTTCTGCTATGATGGCGCGCGCACGCCCATGAGCACCGCGCGTATACCGCTTTTCCCGCTCGGTATGGTTCTCTTCCCCGGACAAGCTGTCCCTCTGCACATTTTCGAGCCTCGCTACCGCGTGATGACGCGGCAATGTATCGATGCGCGATCTCCTTTCGGAATTGTGTTCGCGCATGACGGAAACATCGCGCAAACCGGGTGCTCCGCGCTGATCGTCAAGACACTGAAAAAATATGACGATGGCCGTTCCGACATCCTTACGGTCGGACAGAAGGCTTTCCATTTGATCCGCACCCACAACGACCAAGCCTACATCGAGGCCGACGTCGAATATCTCGAAGAGGATTTTAACGGGATCGATCCCGGCGTTTCCGAGCAACTCGAAAAACTGTACGAGCAATGCCACCGAATCCTTTACGACGAGGAGGTGCCGCGCTTTGAAACAGAGGGCGGCATCTCCCTTGCCTACCACATCGCATCCGAGTTGCCGCTCGATATGGCGTTCCGACAGACTCTCCTGGAACTGCGTTCGGAAGCCGAACGCCGGCGGCGTCTGGTCGCGCGTCTTACGGAGTGGTATCCGCAACTCCAAAACCGTGAACGCGTTCGAGGGAAAGCGGCAGGCAACGGCCACGGCAAGTTGTAGGAGTGGCCGAAGCGTGAGCATGCACGCCCTGTAGCGCGGGCGCCACCAAAATCATCGCCACAAAAGGAGAGAACGATGATTCATATGACCTGCTTCCGACCGGCGATGAATTCTGCAGCAATTCTCTGCGTGGCATATAATGGTGTTGTGAACCGCCTCAGGGGACGCAGATGACCACGAAACCCGCAACGCTCGGTGAACTGCGCAAGCTCCGGGGCTACGCGCCCGGAGCCGCGCGCCGCACCGTCAAGGAAGAACTCCGCGAGAATCTATTGAAGAAGCTCGAAGCCGGAGAGCCGCTTTTTCCCGGCATTCACGGATACGAGGAAACCGTTTTACCGCAGATCGCCAACGCGATTCTGGCGCGCCATAATTTCATTCTTCTCGGTTTGCGAGGCCAGGCCAAGAGCCGCATCCTGCGCGGCCTGGTCGATTTCCTGGATCCGGAAATTCCCTACATCGCCGGATGCGAGATTCATGACAATCCGCAAGCGGCGCTGTGCCGCTCCTGCCGGGACTTGATCGCCGAACGCGGTGACGCCACGCCGATCGCATGGTGGCCACGCGACGCGCGCTTTGTCGAAAAACTCGCCACGCCGGATGTCACGATTGCAGACATCCTCGGCGACGTGGACCCCATCAAGGCGGCGCGCTCGGGGCGCGATTTGGGCGACGAACTCACCATTCATTACGGCCTGTTGCCCCGCGCCAACCGCGGCATCTTCGCCGTGAACGAGCTCCCGGATCTCGCCGGAAAAATCCAAGTGGGATTATTCAACATCATGCAGGAAGGCGACATCCAGATTAAGGGATATCCGGTGCGCATGCCGCTGGACGTCCTGCTGGTCTTCACCGCCAACCCGGACGATTACACCGCGCGCGGCAAGATCATTACGCCGCTCAAGGACCGCATCGGCTCGGAAATTCGCACGCACTATCCCGCGACGGTTGAGGAAGGCGTCGCGATCACCGCGCAGGAAGCATGGGTGGCGCGAGATGGCGGCCGGTGCGCCGTCGAAATCCCCGGCTATATCCGCGAAGTGGTCGAGCAGACCGCATTTTTGGCGCGCGAGGACAAGCGCGTCGACCGCCGCTCGGGAGTCAGCCAGCGCTTGCCGATCGCGTGCCTCGAAAGCGTGGTCAGCAGCGCGGAGCAGCGGGCTGTCCACAACCATGAGGCGCGCTCGGCGGCGCGCATTGCCGACGTCTACGCCGCGCTCCCGGCCATCACCGGAAAGATGGAGCTTGAGTACGAAGGCGAGCTGCGCGGCGCGGAAAACATCGCGCGCGAGTTGATTCGCGGCGCCGTTGGCAAGGTCTTCACCCAGCATATGGAGGGCGCGAATCTCCAGCCGGTCGTGCAGTGGTTTGAGCTGGGCGGCGAACTGAAAGTGCCGGAAAGCGCTCCTGCCTCGGAAGCGCTGACGCAGCTCAAGCGGATTCAAGGACTGATGGAGCAGATCGAACGCCTGGGCGTCGACGGCCGCAGCGGTCCTGCCGGGATGGCTGCCGCCGCGGAATTCATCCTCGAAGGACTCTGGGCGCACAAACGCATCAGCCGCAACGAGGAGCGCGGCTTCCACGCGGAGCGTCCGAAGGCGCCCGAACCACGCGAACAGTTTCCGCGTCCGCCGCGTCGTCAGTTCAATTAGGAATGACTCCCAGCTCCGTCATTCCGAACCCGCTTTGGCGGGCGAGGAATCTTTGTTCGAAGGGAGCCAGCGAAGAAAGAGGGATTCCTCGTCGCTTCGCTCCTCGGAATGACAACGAAGTGAGCTTTTGTAAAGCCAGTTGGGACGCAATGGTTCAGGAGATGCCGTGAAATACATCCGCTACACAAAATATACGGGCGAGCCGGGCGGCGGGGTGGATCTGCAGGAACTGGTCAAGCGCCTCTCCGATTTTTTCTTGCAGAGCGGCTTCGAATCGCAATTCTACGGCATCTCGGAAATGGACCCGGAAAAATCAATGGAGGCATTGCGCCAGGCCATTCAGCGAGCCCTGGAGGAGGGCGACCTGCTTCCCGACCAACAGATGCAGGACCTGCTCGACGGCACGCCTGAACAGCAGGAAGCCAAAATGAAGGAGTTGATCGACCAGTTGATGGACCGCTTGATGGAAGAGGGCTACGTCACCGGCCAGCCACAAGTGACCGGACCGCCGGAAAAGACGCCTCGCGGACAAGTGGGGCAGGGCCGCGACCGTGATGCCGAGGCGCGGTTTGAAATCACCGACAAGACGATCGATTTTCTCGGCTTCAAGACGCTGAAAGACCTGATGGCGTCGCTCGGAAAGAGCAGCTTTGGCCGTCACGACACGCGCGACCTCTCCACCGGCGTCGAATCGGGCGGGGTTTCGCGAGCCTATGAATTTGGCGACACGCTGAATCTGGACATCAGCGCGACTCTGTTCAATGCCGTCCGGCGTGAGGGCGCGCGTGTTCCCATCGAGCTCGACTATCCCGATCTCATGGTGCACCAGACCGAATACCAGAGCTCCTGCGCCACCGTGCTGATGCTCGACTGCAGCCACAGCATGATTCTGTATGGCGAAGACCGCTTCACCCCGGCGAAAAAAGTGGCGCTGGCGCTCTCGCACCTGATCCGCACTCAGTTTCCCGGCGATTCGCTTCATCTGGTGCTGTTCCACGACTCAGCCGAAGAGATGCCGATTGGCGAGCTGGCGCGCGTGCAGGTCGGCCCGTACTACACAAATACGCGCGAGGGCCTGCGGCTCGCGCGGCGCATCCTCTCCCGACAGAAAAAGGACATGAAGCAGATTGTCATGATCACGGACGGAAAACCCTCTGCGCTGACGCTTGAGGACGGACGAATCTACAAGAACGCGTTCGGCCTCGATCCTCTCGTGGTGACGCAGACGCTCGAAGAAGTCGGCCGCTGCCGCCGCTCCGGAATCCTGATCAACACGTTCATGCTGGCAAGCGACCACAGCCTCATTCATTTCGTGCAGAAAGTGACGGAACTGTGCCGCGGCAAAGCCTACTTCACCACGCCCTACACGCTCGGCCAATACCTGCTCATGGATTACATGCAGAAAAAGACGCGCCACATTCATTAGCAGTCTGGTTGGGTCCAGTAGCACAGGCTCTTGTGGCGAGCACAGCGAACCATCAGCCTGTGTGGGTCTGATTCCTAAGCGCCAAATGCGCACGCACAGACTGAAGTCTGTGCTACGTTCCTTATCGGTCGCCTTCTTCGAGCAAATTCTTTTTGTGTTTGGAAGGTTTGCGGCGTTTGTCAGGAATGACGCGCTGCGCAGGAGGAGGCCCGGCCAGTTCGCGCGCGCGTCGCCGCGCTTCTCGCCCTGCGGTGAATTTCGATGGTTTACGTTTACCCTTGCTCACAAGCAGGTCACCGGACGCGTCTCAGCATACGACTTCAATCGCGGCGCGCAGTAGCGGCGGTGAGGTATTCGACCAGTTCGAACACCTTGGGGCTGGTGCAGACTTCGTAGTAGGCGCGAGAACCCGCGGAGCCGATGCGGCCGTCCGGTAACAGCTGGCGCACGTAACCGCGGCGGATCAGAACGGGTTCAAGTCTTTCGCCGACCGGGGTTTCCCCGAAGTAAAACGTGACACGCTCCTTGCCCCAGGGCATCACGCAACCGGCTTCCACCGGCGTCAGCGCAATTTCTTCCTGCAACTTCTGAAAACCCTCATCGTTCAATTCCACGCCGTTCAAATTGAAGCGAATCAGGAATTCGTCCGCTTCATCTTCGGCCACACCCTCCATCATGGTCTGGAACAGAAAGAGGCGGAACAGCGAGGAGTTCTGCGAGAGCAGGCGCTTCGCGGCCTTTGAACAACTCGAGAGCCGGTCGGACAAGTTTAATGCCCGGGAGATCATGATGCGCGAGTCCGTATCCATCCAGTAAGTCGGCGCGGAGCCCTGGTAGGCGATGCCGATTCCCAGCTCGAGCCGCGGGAGCTCGCTGGACTCAGATCGTTCGTTGTAGGCGAGCGAGACAGCGAGAATCTGGCGGGCGAGCGCGCAGGCCTTCGAGACGGCGCGTTGCTGCGTGCGGTTGGATTCCGTCTCGAAAATGGCCAGCACCAGCGCATCGCCCTCGATGAACACTTTCGCCGCGCCGTAACGCTCGAGAATGCGCTTCACCGGCTCGTAGAAATTCAGGCTGAACAGTGACGCGGGATTGAGTCCGCGCGCCAGCAGATCCTGGGTGATTTTTGTCGAGCCGCGCACATCGGCCTTGATGATCGTATGGGAGAGAACCCTGTCTTCGACGGGCCGCGCTTCCTCCGGCAGAATAAATTCATACAGGCTGTTGTTCAGGTCCGAAAGTTCGCGCGTGCGCTCGTTGCGCACCAGGTTGACGCGCTCCATCGCGGCCGTCAGCCGCTCGTAATTGCGCATGTCGCGGCGGAGGCGCATGAAGTCCTCCGCAAAGCGGAGCGCGACGGCGCGCACTTCTTCGCGAGGCGTGCGGCGGATCTTCTTCGCCAGCTCGTCGATGCGCTGCATCGAAAACTGCCGCGCGGGAAACTGCTTGAGGATGTCCTCGACGCGCTTGTATTCCTCGCGCGAGACCAGCGCCTTTTTCAACTGCTGCAAGTGGATCGGCGGACAGTAATCGTGGCAGATGTTCCGCAACTGGTAGCTGGCCAGAACGTGAACGAGCAAATCGCGTTGTTCGAGCCGCGCTACCCATTCCTCCAGCAACCGCGCGCGCGTCTCCGCCGCACTGCCGCGTTCCTCCGCTGCAGCGTTCGCATCGAACAGGCGGCGCGCATTTTCCGGCTGATTCAGGTAATCGCCCAGCCGATTTTGATACTGCCCGGCGAGATAATCCGCCTTGCCGCGCGCCGCTTCGATGCGCGGGCCAACGGTCTCGAGTTTATGCCTTAAATGGCGAAGCCTTTTCTCCACGTCCGTGATCGCCGCGCGAAGGCTTGCGGGATCGGAGCCGAAACCCACGCGCGCCATCAGGCCGTCGGCGCGCTCAAGCCGTCGCGCCAGCGTGTCGTGCTCCTCCTCAAGACGGGCGATTTCCGCGCGGTTTGCCATCGTAGCGTCCACCAATTCCTGATGGGAGCGCCACGCCTCGCTCAGCTCACTTCCCTGGTTCCCGGCCAGGACCGACTCCCTTAAGAAATCGAGCAGGAGAGCATCGAACGTTTCGAACCGGTCCTGGTCGCGCAAATAATTTCCAAGCAGGACGTATTGCTCGAGAAAGAGTACATCGTCCTTACCGGCCTCGACAAAGGCAAGCCGGTTGCTCAAGATTTCGTAGGTCCCAGCGGCATCCTCGCCGAATAGAGCTTTCCGCGATCTCGCCAGACTGTTCTCTTCGATCTCAACTATCGCCTGAAACACGTGCTGACCCGCCTGGCGGAATATATTTCGCCGGTCCGCTTGCAGCTCAGCCAGCCGTGCCTTCACGACGTGCGCCTGCTCGGTCCGTTCAAAATGCTCGCCGCGTCCGCGGATCCACTCCTTGCCTTCGAGCATCAGATTCGCGAATTGCGTGCTGATCTCCTGTGTAAGGAATTTCAGCAAGGCGACGCGAAGCAATAAGTCAATTTCGATGTTCTTGTTGTACTTGGCGTGTTGGAGTCCCGCGTGCAGCAGGTCCGAAAGATTGCGTTTCCAAGAGCCAGCCTCTGGCGGGCGCGACGCCTTGCGGTCAGGCTGCGAACGGTCGGTCTGTGAAAGGAACACGAGATTTGCATTTTGGCGGATGAACTCGAGCAGGTAAGCCCCGGTCAGCTCCACGAACCTTGGGCTGAGGAAGACGTCGTGGTGGATATTGTCCACACCGACGGCCAGCGTGCCCAGAGAAAGCTCGGCCACATAGGTTTTGAGGTTGATCCGCGCGGGGCTACCCGCGGAGAGCATTGATGTGCGCTCGGGCATATTGGGGTCTTAACAGACTCCCACTCAGAGTAACAAGGCGGCAGAGGGCGAACAAGGCGGCGAACCCTACCCGTTAACAGCAAGGCAGACATTCGTCATTGCAAGGTCAGGATGTCTGGTCCAGGCCCGAGATTGCAATGCGGCGTGAATCGCCGCCCGTATGATCGAGGCGGATCTCGACGCGGGGCCAATCCGTACGGAAAGAGAATCGCTCCGGCCATTCGACGATGACGACGGCTTGCTCTTCGAGTGCGTCCTCAAGTCCAAGTGACTCAAGATCCTGGAAGCTTTCGACGCGATAGAGATCTACGTGATAGACCTTGCAGTGATTCTGGAAAACATGGACGAGTGTGAACGTGGGGCTAGTGACGTCCTCTTCCCGTGCGGCTCCTAGTCCACTGATAATTCCCTTTGTGAGCGTCGTCTTCCCGCTGCCGAGTTCCCCGCTCAGCATCACAATCACGGGCGGGCGGAGGCCCGCCGCGATCTCACGGCCTTTTGCAATAGTTTCTTCGGAGGAGTGAGAGACAAATGCGCTAACGTCCATGTTCCCACTCCGCAAGAATTCGCGAATACGCCTCCGGGATCGCTTCAATCAAGTCCGAAGCGATGAGCGGAGCCAGGCCGACACGCGACGCGGCTATATCACCCGCAAGCCCATGCAAATAGACCCCAAAGCCGAGAACGCGCGCCCAGTCCTCAATGCCGAACTGCGCCGTCAGACCGGCGAGGATACCAGTGAGCACGTCGCCGGTTCCCCCGGTAGCCATCCCCGGGTTCCCCGTCGTATTGATGTACGCAATTCCCGAAGGCGTTGCCAGGATGGTATGGAAGCCCTTCAGGACCACGTACGCACGCCATCGCCCGGCCGCCTCAAGAGCAACGTCCAATCGCCGCGCCTGCACATCCTTCGTCGTGACGCCGAGCAAGCGGGCCATCTCACCAGGATGAGGGGTCAGGACCAATGCCGGCGCATGGCGTTGATTGAGATGATCGGCTATGCCAGCGTAGGCGTTGAGACCATCCGCATCCAGGACGATAGGGAGATCCGTTTCTGCGAGGATCGCCCGGATGAACTGCTGCGTCTCGGCGTGTGTTGAGAGTCCCGGGCCAACAGCGATAACCGACTTATCGCGCACGATCTCCCCAAAGCGGCCATAATCGAAGCTGCCCAGGCTCGCCGTGCCTGCTTCCGTTGCGGCCAGAGGCGCGGTCATCATTTCCGGCGCGCCGGCGGCCACCATCGGCAGCGCATCGAGCGGCGTCGCCACAGTCACCAGGCCTGCACCAGAGCGCAGCGCACCGCGCGCCGCCAGCACCGCCGCCCCCGATTTTCCCAGCGACCCGGCTACGATCAGCGCATGCCCATAGGACCCTTTGTGGGACGCAGGATCGCGCGCGAGCGGTAATCCGCGGAATTCCCGCGGCTCCAGCCAATGCATCTTCAGGTGAGGGTCGGATTCGAGCAGTTCGGGGGGCGTTCCGATGTTTCGGACCACGAGGACTCCACAGTTCGAGGCGCGCGGTGAAACTAGCTGGCCCAGTTTCGGTGCGGTCAGAGTCACCGTGAAGTCCGCGGTGACAACGGGGCCTCCCAAATCCTGCGCATCGGAGGACAGACCAGACGGCATGTCCACAGAGATTACGGAGAGCGTGGCGCCCTTGCCGTCACTTCTGGCCCGCGCGGCGTTCAAGTCTGTGATCACGGAGCCAAGCAGACCCTCCGCGGGACCGCGCAGCCCGGTGCCGAGCAGCGCGTCCACGATCAAATGTGCATCGTCGAGCGCCATCCGCGCCGATTCCCACTCCGCGCTGCTGGTCACGACGCGCAGCTCGCCCAAGCCTTGCTGCCAGCGCTTCAGGTTGACGCCCGCGTCTCCTTGTACCGCGCCCGGATCGGAAAAGAGAACCACGCCCGGCGAGCATCCGGATTCTTTCAGCAGCCGCGCAACCACCAGGCCGTCGCCGCCGTTGTTTCCCTTCCCGCACAGCACGACAATCTTGCGTCGCGCGAGGCCGGCAAATTTTTCACGCAGAAATTCGGTGATCGCCGCGCCCGCATTCTCCATCAATTGCAGCCCGGAAATACCGTACCGCTCGGTCGTCAGCCGGTCAGCTTCTCGCATCTGCGCTGCCGTCAGGACTTTCATGCGTGCGGCTCCCGCGCAGCGGAGAAACGCGCGACAATCACCGTCATATCGTCGGCCTGTTCCTGGGAACCGGACCATTCTTCCGTGGCGTGCATCATCGCATCGGCGATGACGTGGGGTGAATCGTCCTGGTTGCGCATGGCCACCTCAATCAGCCGTTCGGTTCCGAACTCTTCGCCGTACACATTCTCGGGCTCAATCAAGCCATCACTATAGGCGATCAACAAGCCGCCCGGATCGATTTCGATTGTGCCCTGCGCGAATGGCACGTTATTGAATAGACCCACGACCATGCCGCCGGTTTCGAGCCTTTCCACGCGGCTGCCGGAAATGTAGAGCGGAGCCAGGTGCCCCGCGTTCGTATAGTTGAGGCAGCGCGTCTCGGTATCGTACACGGCGAAGAAAAAGGTCGCGTAATGCTCCTCAGAAGTATTGCGGTACAGGTGCCGGTTCAAGTGCGAAACAATTTCGGCGGTATTGAGCTGCGAGGGATTGTAGCCGGGCTGCCCTTCCCGGTAGCGCAGCACGTCGCTGCGCAGCGCCGCCTGCACGCTCGCCATTAACAACGCCGCTGAAATGCCCTTTCCACTGATATCGGCCAGCGCGATCGCCAGGTGCGTCGGCGTGATGCGAATAAAATCATAGTAGTCACCGCTGACCACCCTCGCCGGCCGGCAGACAGCCTCCAGTTCGACGCCCGGCAATCGCGGCAGCGCGCGGGGAAAGAGTTGCTGCTGCACTTCGTGCGCGATCGAGAGCTCGTTTTCCAGCCGCTGGCGCTGCCGCTGCTCTTCAATCAGCGTGGACACCGAATGCATCATCGAGTTGAACGAATCGCCGAGCGCCGCCAGTTGGTCACGGTGCGGCACCCGGACGCGAAATGTGAGATCGCCTGCCTGAACATGCTGTGTAGCCCGATAGAGGTCGTCGACGGCGGTCGTGATCGTGCGCGTTAGAATGATGCCCGTCACCAGCGACCCGAATTCGATGACCAGAAAAACCGTGCCTACCACGAGCAGCGCCGTAGCGGCGGCTCCTCCAAGTTCCCCCAGCGGACTGAACAGCCTCCGGTTCAACAACGATGGCCGCGTGCTGAATGACGCGAACAACCGGGAGGATTCCGCATCAGGCGACTCCCGGTCCTCATCCAACATGTCCAGGCTTACGATGCCCTTAATGAGTTTGTCAAAAGGGTTGGCCGCTCGAGGAACGGATCGCTGCCGCGTTGCGATTTGCTGGATACGCGCATACGCCTGCCGGTTGATAACAACTGAAACTTCCTGAGTCGTGCCGCTCTTCTTGGGGCGTAGCACGTCGAACTGGATGGGGCCAAGCTCCGGCACAAGTGTTTCGATCAACTCCTGTGTGACCGGCACGGAGGCGGAAACAACCAAGCGTCCCGAGGGAACTGCGCGAACGACGACCGATCGCAGAGTGAGCACGTCCCCGTTTAAGACCAACCCTGCAAAGCCTTTCTGCGATGACCCGCCGGTTCCTCGCAGGAGATCTTCTCCCTCCCCGGTTTCAATCTTCAATCCTGGCAGCTCTGTCATTGCTGCCTGGAGATACGTTGGGGTGTCTTCGGGCAGAACCGGGGCCGCGACTCGGCGCCCCGAGGCCGCTTCGATGGAATAGGACGTGGCCATCGTCGCCGCCACCTCCGAAACCCGCTCAATTCGCTCCTGCATATCTGTGTAGAGGACATAGGCCCCGAGTTGCCAATACAACAAGTACGCACCAAGCCCTGCCACCGTCAGCAGCAGGAGCACCGGAACAACGGCAATGAATAGGTACGCAATCACCAACCGGTTGCGCAAACTCCAGAGCAGATGTTCGCGCGCCCAAAGGAAACCGCGAACTGCAAAGTATCCGAGGACGAGCAATACCAGGAAGACAAAGAAGCCGCTTTGTGGGGCCTTCGGGAAGAACAATCGCAAGACCCACAGCGCTGCATAGGCAGCGAGAATTACCAGCGCCACGGCATCCACGAGGTTCATGCGGAGCCAGAGAGCGTGAAAGCGGTTTATAGGAGTGGAGTTCATGCCCCTGAAGATCAATCAACCCCGGCTTGAACTGAGCAGGCCAAGGTTCGTATGGATAAAACTACCGCCTTATGTTACCGCGTGACCGGCCAGCTTGGATGTCTTTCCAACACAGGCCGCCAGTTTTGCCACCGCACGTCAGGCAAGCCACAAATGCTGGGGAAGATTGCCAATCGCCGCTATGGCTTCGATCCCGGATTTCCCAGGCGGCTGTGACGACGGCCGTAGCTGAAGTAGATCACGAAACCTACCACCAGCCAGACGAAGAGCCGCAGCCAGTTTTCGGCCGGCAGAGAAAACATCAGCAGCAGACAGCACAAGATTCCCAGTACCGGAACGATCGAACCAAACGGCGCGCGAAACGGGCGATGGACTTCAGGATTCGTTCGCCGCATGATCAAGACTGCAGCGCAAACAATCACAAATGCGAGCAGGGTGCCGATGTTCACCAGTTCGGCCAATATCCGCAACGGCAGAAAGGCGCCCATGGCAGCGACGCAAAAGCCGGTCAAGATGGTGGACTTCCACGGCGTGCGGAAGCGCTCGTGTATCGCGCCGAAGAATCCGGTTGGCAGCAAACCGTCCCGCGCCATTGCCAGGAAAATTCTAGGCTGGCTCAGCATCATCACGAGGAGCACCGATGTGATGCCCGCGATGGCTCCGATCGAAATCATCAGTTGTGCCCATGGCAGGCCCACCTGCCTGAACGCGTCGGAGACGGGAGCGTCGATGTTGATCTGTTTGTACGGCACCATCCCAGTGAGGACAGCGGCTACGGCGATATACAGGATTGTGCAGAGTACCAGCGAAGTCAGGATTCCAATGGGCACGTCGCGTGAAGGATTGCGGGCCTCCTCGGCGTGCGTAGATATTGAATCAAATCCAATATAAGCAAAAAAGACGATCGCAGCGCCCGCCAGCATGCCCAGCGGTTCGCCGCCGGGTCCCGTTTGCCCCATCAGGGTGTGACCAAAGAAGCTGAATCCAGTCAATCCAAACGGTGCGAATGGCCTCCAGTTGGCGGGATTCACGTACCGTGCGCCAACGACGATGACGAAGAAAACGATCGCAAGCTTCACGATCACGATTCCCGTATTAAAGCTCGCACTTTCGCGGATGCCCTTCACAAGAATAACGGTGACGAGCGCGGCGATACCGATGGCGGGCAGGTCGAACCATGTGCCGGTCAACGCGAGATGTCCGGTGGCCAGATCGTAATCGAAGGGCGCGTTCGTGTAAGCGTGCGGCAATCCGATGTGAAAGAAGGAAAGAAAATCCTGAAAGTAATGAGACCAGCCGTGCGCAACAGTGGCCGACGCGACCGCATACTCGAGAATGAGATCCCATCCGATAATCCACGCGAACAGTTCGCCCAGGGTCGCGTAGGCGTATGTGTATGCCGATCCCGCCACAGGCGCCATGGATGCGAACTCTGCATAGCACAAGGCTGCAAAAATGCACGTGATTCCGGCCACGACGAACGAGAGCATCAGGGCTGGTCCAGTACGATCGTGGGCCGCGACCCCCGTCAGAACGAAGATGCCTGTGCCGATGATCGCTCCTACCCCGAGGCTCGAGAGTTGGACCGGACCGAGCACCCGGCGCAAACGATTTTCGCCGCGAAGCTCTTCGAGCAATGTTTCGTGCGACTTCGTCTGGAATAATTGGTTTGGCATAGCCACCTTTGTTTCGAGCGACTCACATTACCGGGCAACGGCACAATTTAGAAGACTTCGCACAGATATTCTTCTCATGCCTGCAATCACGCGCTCGCACCGGACCGCCGAGACCACAAAAGATACACAGGAACGCCGAGCAGAACAATTACCAAGCCCGGCCATGTGTCCTGCGTCTGGTACAGGATCAGGATGAGCATGATCAACGTGGCTGTGATCATGTAGAGCACCGGAACGACAGGATAGCCCCAGGCACGGTAAGGCCGCTCGGCATTGGGACGTTTGCGGCGCAAGACAAGAACACCGCCGATGGTCAGGACGTAGAACATCAGGGCCGCGAAGATAACGTAATCCAGTAATACGCCGTAGAGGTTTCCGTAGCGCACCGCACCAGTGGCCGAGTCTACGAGCCGCGTTCGGAGCAGCACCAGAAACGCGGCCCAAATCCCTTGCAACAACAGGCCCATCGCGGGCACATGATTTGCGTTCAGCCTTCCGATACTGCGGAAAAACAGTCCATCCTGCGCCATGGCGTAGTAGACGCGCGCGCCAGCCAGGATCAGGCCGTTCGCGCACCCGAACGTGGAAACCATAATCGCCAGGGCCATCAGCGTCGCTCCGCTGTTCCCGAAGATGACGGCCAGCGTAGCGGTCGCGACGCGATCGTCGGGCGCCGTCTGAATCTGATGGAGCGACAGGGCAGACAAGTACGCCACGTTCGCGAAAAAATAAAGTGTGATGACAATCGCGGTGCCCGCGGCGAGCGAAATCGGGATGTCGCGCCGCGGATTCTTCACTTCCCCGGCAGTGAATGTGATGTTGTTCCATGCGTCGGCGGAAAATAGCGATCCCACCTGCGAAACACCGAACGCGATCAGCAGGCCGAACGCTCCCGATGCCGCCGTCACGGACGGGATGAACGATTTCAGCCAGCCCGCTCCCGGCTCGATCGTCTGCGGATCGTGAAGCGCCCAAAGGCCGCTGAAATTGGCTTGCATCGCAGCAGCGTTCCGCCCCACGAAGACGCCGGCCAGGATCAGCGCGGCCAGCGAAAGTGTTTTTGCCGACGTGAATACGTTCTGGATCAGCTTCCCCAGTTCTAATCCGCGAGTATTGAGAAGCGTCAGAAAAAGAATCAAGAGCAGCGCGACCAGTTGTTGCACGGAGAGACTGATGGCGTATTTTTCGGAGATCGCGATGGGCGGAACAATCCAGGTATTCGGGGATATCGCCGGCCACACAACGCCAAGGAAACGCGCGAAACCAACCGCTACCGCGGCAATCGTCCCCGTCTGGATGACCAGGAACAGCGTCCAGCCGTACAGAAAACCCCAGAGTGGAGAATACGCTTCGCGCAGGTAGATATACTGCCCACCGGCCTTGGGCATCATCGCCGCTAGTTCGCCATAGGACAGAGCGGCAGCAACTGTCAGCACACCGGTAATGATCCAGGCCGCGAGCAGCCCTCCTGCCGAACCCGTGTTCCGCGCGATATCCGCGGATACAATGAAGATGCCCGAGCCGATCATCGACCCGACGACAATCGTCGTCGAATCGAACAGGCCCAGGCCGCGAACGAAGCCGGATGACTCTGTATCCGTCGCTACTCCAGTGACTCCCGGAGACCTGAGATCGGACATCGGGCCGCTCCTTATTCCACTTTGCCGGACGTTGCGGAGGCCGCCACTTCGAGGTATTTCCGGGCGCGCTCGCCGGGGTTTGCGGCACAGATCAAGTCGCTCGCCACGGCCAGCGAGTCAGCGCCTGCGCCATAGACTTCTGCCGCGCGTTCGAGCGTGATCCCGCCAATCGCAACGAGCGGCTTGCGGGTGATTTGCCGCGCGCGGCGCAGAAGTTCTGTCCCCACCACGGCATCGGGATTCTGCTTGGTTGTCGTGGGGAAAATCGGTCCAAACGCAACGTAGTCCGCGGAGGTACGATCCGCCGCTGCCACCTGTTCGAGCGTGTGCGTCGAAACTCCAACCCAGCGCTCCCTGCCACAAATTGCGCGGGCTTCTTCAACGCCCAAGTCTTCCTGTCCGACGTGCACGCCGCCAGCGCCGGCAAGCAGCGCAATGTCCGGCCGGTCATTTACGATGAACCGCACGCCGCGCTGCGCCAATGCTGTGGAAAGCTGCCGCGAGATTTCGAATAGATTGCGAGAGGGAGCCTTCTTATTGCGGTATTGAATCAGCTCGACCCCGGATACTGCCAAGATTTCGGCCAAAATCAGCTCCGATGTGGTGAGCAAGGCAGGGTCGAGTATGGCATAGAGACGCGGGAACACAAGGTTCATTTGGGTTCATCCAGCCGAGACTGTTGCGAATCGGTCAAGAAAGTGCGTATCCAGCCGGCCCGCGGCAAAGTCCGCGTCCGCCAGAATCTTACGATGCAAAGGGATGGATGTCTTGATGCCCTCGACGACGAACATCTCAAGCGCGCGGCGCATCCGCGCGATCGCTTCCCCGCGGGTGTCGCCGTACGCGATCAACTTCGCCACCAGCGAATCGTAGTAAGGCGGGATCACAGCGTCGGCGTACGCCGCGGTGTCCACGCGAATTCCCGGACCACCGGGGACCCGGAACACGGTGATGCGCCCCGCCGAGGGCACAAAAGTTTCCGGATCTTCGGCGTTGACACGGCATTCGATGGCATGTCCCCGCGAAACGGGATGTCCGACAACATCTTCGAGGTTTTCACCGGCTGCAAGGCGTATCTGCGACTTGATCAGGTCCACGCCCGTAACCATTTCGGTGACCGGGTGCTCTACCTGGATCCGGGCATTCATCTCGATGAAGTAGATCGAACCATCTTCGTCCATCAAAAATTCGACCGTGCCGGCACTGCTGTAGCCCATTTGTTCCAGCGCCGTTGTGACGCGAGCGCCCAACTCGGCGCGCTTCCTTTCATCCAGGGCGGGTGATGGGGATTCTTCGATCAACTTCTGGTGCCGGCGCTGTATGCTGCACTCGCGTTCGCCCAAGTGCATCACCCGGCCATGCTTGTCTCCCAGAACCTGGAATTCAATATGCCGCGGCCGCTCGATGAATTTCTCAAGATACACATCCGGCGTGCCGAAGGCCTGCTGGGCCTCGTTCCGGGCGGTCCCAAATGCCGCCGGCAGCTCTTCCGCACTGCGAACCACGCGCATCCCCCGCCCACCGCCCCCAGCCGAGGCCTTTACAATCACGGGATACTTGATCCGTTCCGCTTCCGCCAGGGCCGCAGCTTCGTCCGGCACGATCCCCTGTGAACCGGGCACGACCGGCACGCCCGCAGCCGCCATTTCTCGCCGCGCCTGGTCCTTCTCACCCATCATCCGCAGCAGGTCCGGGGATGGGCCGATGAAGGTGATATGCGACGCCTCGCACACCTCGGCGAAGTTCGCATTCTCGGAGAGAAAGCCGTAGCCAGGATGGATCGCATCGACGTTGGTAATCTCGGCCGCGCTGATGACCTGCGGGATATTCAGGTAACTCTCGCTGGAGCGCGGTGGGCCGATGCACACCGCTTCGTCGGCAAACCGCACGTGCAACGAATTCCTGTCCGCCTCGGAATAGACGGCGACTGTGGCGATGCCCAGCTCTTTGCACGCGTCGATCACGCGCAAGGCGATTTCACCACGGTTGGCGATGAGGATTTTTCGAAACATTTAAGGCCGGTGAAACCGGGGTCCAATTTGCCTATTCTTTCTTGCCCGTGGGGCGCAGCGCGAACAGCGGTTCGCCATATTCCACTGGGTGACCGTTTTCGACCAGGATTTGCGCCACTTCTCCGCTGATTTCCGCTTCAATTTCGTTCATCAATTTCATGGCTTCGATAATACAGACGGTCTGGCCCACCGCAACGAGGTCCCCCATTTTTACGAACGGTCCAGCCCCCGGATTAGGCCCTGCGTAGAACGTGCCCACGATCGGCGACTTTATGATGTATAGGCCGTCAGCCGGGGATGCCGGTTGCGTCGGCGTGGAAGGCTCTGACGCCTCCGTGGGGGCTGCTTCCGCGACGGTAGGCGCCGCAGGAGCGGGCGTTCCCGGCAACACGATTTCTGATGAGGCAGGCAGCGCCCGGCTTGGAACCGCGCTTGAAGGCGTGATCGCCTTTTTCAGCCGGATGCGCAGGTCGCCATGGGCATATTCGAACTCCTCAAGCCCATGCTCGGACATGAAGGAAAGCAATCGCTCCAATTGCCCGAGGTCCACCCCCGGAACAGAAAACTCAGAACTCCGGGAGTGTTTCTTCGATGCCTTCATAGTTGTTTAGAGTTCGAGGAGTTCCCGCGAAGCTGTAGTCAGAATTTCGGCGCCGCGCGGGGTCACAACGGCATCATCTTCGATCCGGATTCCACCGACGCCTTCGATGTACACGCCGGGTTCCAGGGTTACCACGTTTCCAGTTTTCAAGAGCCCCTTTTGGCCTCGAGCCAGCCTGGGACCCTCATGGATTTCCAGGCCGATCCCGTGGCCAGTGCTATGGACAAAGTAACGCCCTAGCCCCCTACGTTGCAGGACGCCTCTGGCAGCGGCGTCCACCGCGCCGGTTGCCACCCCGGCCCTCACCACGGCCCGCGCCGCAGCCTGTGCTTCGAGAACAGCTTGATACCAACGGCGGACCCGCGTGGGTGCCCGGCCGACATACACGGTGCGCGTAAGATCACTGCAATAGCGGCGCAGTATAGCACCCAGGTCCAGCACGACCAACTCATTTTTCCCAATTTGGCGTGTTGTGGGGCGCGCGTGAGGTAGTGCCGAGCGAGGCCCTCCGGCCACGATCGCCTCGAATGACTCGCCGGAAGCCCCTTTGCGGCGCATCCGGTAGGCGATTTCGGCAGCAAGATCAAGTTCGGTCACTCCGGGGCGGACGAGGTGAATTGTCTCCTCCATGACCTCCGAGCCGACTCGGGCCGCGTCGCGAATTCGGTTGATTTCTGATGCATCCTTAACCGCGCGGAGTTGGTCCACCAGACCGTCAACCGACAACCAGCGCACACCCTTCCCTCCGGTTTTCTTGAGAACATTCCAACCCGCGAGGCTGAGCCGCGAAGGGGCTATGGCAGCCCGGATACGCCTCTTCCGGCGCAGATAATCACCGATTGCAGCCAGGAGCGGTCCTCCCCGGTGTATATGCGTTCGAATACCCGGTGATTCCTCTTTTGCCTGAATGGTGAACCTCCCGTCAGTAAATAGCGTTACGGATGAGGGCTCGACGAGCAAGACGCCGGAATCACCGGTGAAACCGCTCAAGTAATAGACATTCGGTGGATGCGTCTCCAGCAGGGTGTTGGCTTCGGCGGCTTCGAGAGCGTGGCGAACGCGCTTCAACCGGTTGGCGATCATTGTGTCCATAAAAAGAAGGGAGGAGACTGAGGTCTCCTCCCGAGTCACCTGATATTGTATCCCTCCGGCGGGACCTATCCGGGGAGAATTCTGGGTGTCACGAAAAAGAGCAGCTCCTGTGTGGATACGTTGATCGTAGTGTGCTTGAACAGATTGCCGATCAGAGGCACACTCCCCAGCAGAGGTACCTGGTCGACGCTCGTAGTCTGGTTGCTGATCACCACGCCGCCAATGACCACCGTCCCTCCGTCGTTGATCAACACTTTCGTTTCGGTGGACTGGGTGTCGAGCGCGGGAGTTCCCTGGATGCGAGGGATGCCCGTGTCGATCTGTGTATTCTCAACCGTCACATCCAAGAATACTGTGCCCTCGGCGGTGATCTGGGGCGTTACTTCCAGCTTCAACACAGCATCGATAAACTGAACAGAAACGGTGTTGTTGATGGTTGTCTGAATCGGAATCTTGGTTCCTTGTTTCACCGTCAGCTTGTCGTTGTTCTGGGTCACGCCTTTCGGCTCCGACAGGATCTTACCCACGCCTCTGCTTTCCATCATGCTCAGGACAAAGTCAATTGCGTAGTTATGTCCTTGGGTCGAGAATGTGAGTCCACTGGTGGGTGTACCGGCGCCCAAGTTCGTGTTGAGAGGGATCGAGCCCCCGGTGCCCGAAATTGCCGAAAACGGCGCAGCTATAGAGTGAATGATCGGACTACCAAAAAGTGCGTTCCCGACCAAACCACCTATAGCCGTATTGCCTGTAGCACCCGTGGGGGTAGAGAATCCAAACTGAGTCCCGATTTCACGCGCAAAGGAGCGCGAAGCCTGCACAACCCGGGCATCAATTTCGACCTGCTGTGACTTCCGGTCCAGCTGACGAATCAAGTTGTCGATCTTCGGTATCGAATCGGGAATGTCCCTGACGATCAGGGTATTGGAACGCGGATCGGCATATAGATCGCCACGCGCGGTGAGGAACTTCTTCAGCGTGATCACCAGCGTGTTCGCGTTGGCATAGCTGAGGACTCGCGTGACTGTAACTGTTTCAATCGCATCCGTTTGGGCCTTGAGAAGATCGCGCCGTTGGTCGGCTTCACGCTTCAGCGTATCCTGTGTAGCGATTCGCAGGACGTTGCCGTCGATCTCTTTTGTCAGCCCGTTGTTGCGCAACACAATGTCCAGTCCCTGGTCCCACGGCACTTCATCCAACACCAGCGTGACCGTCCCTTTGACCGAGGGGTCCAGGACGACGTTCAGTCCGCTGATTTCGTGAATGAGGCGGAAGAAATCCTTCAGGTCCACATCTTTCAGGTTCACCGAGATCGGATCGCCCGTGTACTTCTTAGCGGGCGAAGGAGCAGCCGCAGCTTGCTGGGCAACTGCCGGCCGACTTGGGGGTCCGGGGACAGTCGGCTGATCGGCGGGGCGCGCAAATGACAGGCCATTCCCTGTTAGCCACGCAGGAAGCGGCATATCGGGGGCTCTGGCAGACACAAGATTTCGTCGCACGGGTTTCGTGACCGGGTGAAGCGTAGCCGGAATGAGCACCTCGGCAGGCGATGAGAATGAAACCGTTAGGTCCGAACCATCCGCCTGAACACTGAAGGGGACGGCTTTGGCAAGATCGATCACAACACGTGATTGCCCGGGCTTCGGCTGTCCGATGCGCACGCCACGTACCGGGACGTACTCGCTCGGCACTGAATACCTGGAGACGGCCAAGCGTGTATCCACAAAGTCCAGAACGAGGCGCGCCGGGTCGTCCAAACGGGAAGTCTGGTAGCGAAGTTCCCCGGTCCCAGTGATGCGCACCGTTGTTTGCTTCCCCGCGTGGGCAACTTCAACGTCCGAGATCGACGCCGAGGGGCCTGCCGTGCTCTTTGCCGCTTCATAAGCTACCTGCGCGCACGCGGGTAATGCCGCCACCGCGGCACCCACCAGTAGCAGGCAGCCGAACCGGAAGGCTGGCCATTTGATCTTCATTGCTGTTCTCCTGGACTTGGATAAAGTCGCTTGGTCACCTGGCGTTCAAGGGGCTTGCCAAATGCATCTTTGCCAAACTCTTGGAACGACACGGCCTCGATTGTGATGTGCTGGACGGAGCCGTCATAGAGCTTGTCGCCTTCCCGCAGGAAATAAACTCGCTGCTGCGGGTTCGATACGATTGCGATCATTCCGCGGGCGCCTCCCACGATGCCGTCAACGCGCAATGTTCCGACCACCAGTCCTGCCTTTCCGGGTGGAAGATTTTGGGGTGTTGCATTGCCCTGACTCGGCTTGTTCAGGAGCGCATCGAAAGGATCACGCCGCGCCACGGAAACTTTTTCTTCGGCCGGTTTTTCGACAGGCGGCTTCGAGGGCTTTTGCTCCGCCTTTTTTGCGGGAGCTTTAGCGGGAGCGGGCGCCTTCGCCGGCGCCGGTGCCGAAGAAGCCGCCGCTTTGGCCGGAGTGCTCGCTTTGGGCGGTGCATTCGCGGGAGCCTTAGCCTGTTGCGCCGGAGGCACAGTCTTCGCTGAGACCGGAGCGGGCTGCGATGCCGCAGGAGCCTTGTTCAATTGGTCGCGTACTTTCGACGGCTGCACGTTCGGGTGTTCCTGCGCTGCCGCGGAAGTCAAGAGAGCCGCCGGCAGGGCCAGCAGCAACAGAGTTCGCGATAACTTTGCGAGTCGCATAGTCAGTCGGCTCGATTCCGCCTAACGACGGGCGGGTTGATTCTTTGCAGCCGGGGCAGGTGCCGTGTCCCCTGGCTTGCTGAAGAAAGTTGTAACCAGGCACTTCCCGGTGACGGTAGTGCCTGGACGTAACGGAAACGTCGCGTTGCGAGAATCGGCGAGCCCGTTAAACGTCAGGTCGCCCACATTGATAATCCGGGATAGCCGGCTCAGCCGGGCAAAGAAATCCTCAATATTGAAATACGGTCCATCCACTTCAATTTCAAACGGCAGCTCATAGTGAAAGTTCTTCGCCACGACCGCGTTGGCGGTCAGACGGCGGATCTGGACGCCGGAAGCCGACGCCGCACCCTCTACCAGCCGCATGAATTCGTCCAGCTCTTTTTCCTCAGGAACGATCGTCTTCAGAGTATCCAGCTGCTTTTCGAGCGCCGCCATCTCGAGCTTGAATTCCGCATAGCGCCGTTCGTACACCTGCAACTGGGATACTTGCTGGTTCAGGTCCGTATCCTGCGTGTGATGTTCCTGGAGCGTGTTTCGCATGGCCGCTACAGGGGACATCGGCACGTATTCGCCGGCTCCGATAATCAGCAGCGCGAGCGCAAAGAAGACCAGCGCCTGGAGATACCATGGATATTCGCGAAACGAGATCGCCATCGCTACCCCTAGATATTCCCCGCCGGGCGCTTAGCAGGAGCAGGAGGCGCGCCGGCAGCGGTTGAATTGGGAGTGGAAGTGGAAGCACCAGAGGACCCCGGCAGACCGAATTGGGCCGTCAGGCTGAAGATAAAGATCTGCACGGCCTTATTACTTGGGTCCTGGTGCGACTCTTTGATTTCCACTTGTTGGAAATATCCCGACCGTTTCAACTGCGTGATGTAATTCGCAACTGCGTTGATCGAACCGGCAGAACCGGTGATCGTCAATACATCGCCCTTGCGGTCCACCGAGGTCAGCCAGAGCGTATCCGTGCGACCCACTGTGTTCGCGATGGCGTCCAGAAGTTGCTGGCCGCCCGTGCGGTTCCGCTGCAGATCTTCGATCACCGAAATTCTTTGCTGGAGCGCGGCCTTTTGCTTCTCAAAGTTGTCGACTTGCTGCTTGAGCTGTTCGAGCCGGGCCTTTTCGCCCCTCTGCTTCTGGATGTGCGCCAGCAATTGTTTGTCCTCTTTATCCATCTGCCAGTAGTGGATATAGAGAAGTCCGAAGCCCAGGACGAGGGCCAACACGAGAAACACTAATTGCAGCGTTGCTTCAAGCGGCACGGCTTGGCGCACCGCCTTCGGTCGTGCTCTCCCCAACAGGTTGATACGGATCATGGTTCGTCGAAGCTCCTGAGCGCCAGACCTACGGCAATCGCCAGGCGCGGAGCGAGTTCCCTGATCTGTTCTTCATTGTGCCGCGCCGGATTAATCACGATCTTGCGAAACGGGTACATTTCCTCGACGGGAACCGCGAATTCTTCCCGCAGCACGTCCATCAAACCGGGCACGCGGGAGCTTCCGCCGGCCACCACGATTTTCTGGATGCTCTCGCCGGTGGCGGTCGCGCGGAAGAAGTCAAATGTCTTCTGGATTTCGAGGATCAGAATATCGGTCACAGACCGCAGAATGGTTCCTCGATGCTCCTCGGCGACGCCGGCGATGTTCTCGCCTTTTTTCAATCGCTCCGCATCTTCATAGCTCAGGTCGAGTTCCTTCTGCAGCGCGTCGGTGTACTGGTTGCCTCCGACGGAGACGTCGCGTGTGAACAGGGGGATTCCGCCGCGCACGATGTTGATGTTCATCACGCTGGCCCCGACGTTCAGCAGCGCTATGGTCTGTCCGGAATCCGGATCGTAGTTCACTTCAAAGCAGTTCTGCAGCGCGAAGGCATCGATGTCCACGACCGTCGAATTCTTTCCCGCCTGCGCCAGAACGTTCGTGTGATTCAGAATCTTGTCTTTTTTCACGGCCACGAGCAGAACGTCCATTTGCGAATCCACGGACTGGAGAAGCTGGTGGTCAAGATTCACGTCCGCGATGTCGAAAGGGATGTGCTGGCTGGCTTCGGATTGGATGCGGTCGTACAGCTCGTCCTCGGTCATCATCGGCAGGGTGACCCTCTTGACGATCACCGAGTGGCCCGAAACTGCGGTCGCCACATTTTTTGTCTTGATCTTTTGCGCCTCGAAAATATTGCTGATCGCGCCCGCCACCAGCGGCGCGTCCATGATGGCGCCATCCACGACAGTGTCTTGCGCCAGGGCTTCCAGGCCAAAACTCACCAGCTCATAGCCTTGTTTGGTGCCCTTCAGCTCGACCGCCTTGATGGAACTCGAGCCGATGTCCAATCCAACTACAGCCTTTTGTTTTCCGCCACCAAACATGTCGAAACCCCTCTAGGAGTCCCCGCCGCCCGCCTTCTCCGAAACCTGAGACGGGCTCAGCCTAACCAGTAGAACCTAAGCCGCTTCCCTGCAGCCGGCCGAAACATCCAAGAACCAGGGTCCGGCATCGACCGCTGATCGCCACCCATTGCAGAACGCGCGACTCGAGCGCTGCAGCCGAACCGCAGCTTCGTTCAAACTGCTCTTTCTTGTCATTCGTTCTGATTACCACAACGCGGGCCTTTCGGGCCCGCAGCCCACTTCGTGCGAAATCTCCCCGCGTGTTGCCCCAGAGGAGATACCGCCTGCACGCGAATTTGGCATCCGGAGCCGGGAGTGTCAAGCAAACGGATTCTCATGTTGTTGTGAAGAATACGGGTGAGCAGGCTGATCTTGCGGACAGGAAAAGTGCAAAAACAACTATATATTGAGTTTCATGAATACTAGAACCACTACTAATAGTACATCCTGAGCCGCCGCTTTTCAGGCTTTTTTCCGCTCACCGTTTAAGGCCGAGCGTGCTCCAAATCGCGTCGATGCGCGCTTTTGTTGCCGCGTCCATCAAAATTTCATCCGGCCACGGCCGCCGGAATCCTTCGCTCTCCCACTTGCGCGTCGCGTCGATCCCCATCTTCGAGCCGTAATCCTGAACACGCGAAGCGTGATCCAGCGTATCAGCCGGACCCATCACAAATTCCACATCCCGTTCCGGATCAATCGCGCAGAGCGATTTCCACACCACTTCCCGGAAATTCTGCACGTCCACATCGTGATCTACGATCACGACCACCTTCGTGAACATCGCTTGTCCCAGCGACCAAATCGCGTGCATGATTTTCCGGGCGTGTCCTGGATACGACTTGCGGATGGAAACGATCATTAAATTATGGAAGACGCCTTCGGCCGGCATGGCCACGTCCACGATTTCCGGGTATTGCATCTTCATCACGGGAAGAAATACCCGCTCCACGGCATGTCCCATGAAGAAGTCTTCCTGCGGCGGGGGGCCCACGATTGTCGTGAGATAGATTGGATCGCGGCGGTGAGTAACACAAGTCACGTGGAACACAGGGAATTCGCCTTCGAGCGAGTAAAACCCGGTGTGATCACCGAATGGCCCTTCGGTGCGCATCTCCGCCAAGTCAACATAGCCTTCCAGCACAATTTCGGCGTTGGCCGGGACCTCTAGATCGCAAGTTTCGCACGAGACCATTTCCACGGGCTCCCGCCGCAAGAATCCCGCAAACATCATTTCATCGAGATCCGGCGGGATGGGCAGGATGCCAGACAAACAGGTCATCGGGTCCGACCCGATGGCCACGGCGACGTCTATGCGGCCGTCGGGACTTGCCGCGCGCGCGCGGCGGAAGTGCTCGGCGCCATGTTTCTGCGTTTGCCAGTGCATGCCCGTCGTGCGCTCATCGTAGACTTGCATGCGGTAGACGCCGACGTTGCGCTTCCCTGTCTCCGGGTTACGCGTAATGACCAAGGGCCAGGTGATGAATCGTCCGGCATCTTTTGGCCAGCATTGCAAGATTGGAAAATAGAAGAGAGAGAAGTCCTCGCGCCGGATCACTTCCTTGCACGGACCTGTCTTGACCGTCTTCGGGAAGAACGAGCCTAGTTCCGCCAGCTTCGGCAACATCTTGATTTTATCGAGCAGCCCCTGTGGTGACTGCATGTCGAGGAAGCCGCGGATTCGCGCCGCCACTTCGTCCACATGGGAAACTTCGAGCGCCAGATTCATACGGCGCTCGCTGCCAAGCAGATTGATCAACAACGGCACGCGCGAACCCTTGGGGCGTTCGAACAACAGTGCCGGGCCGCCGGCACGCGTCACGCGGTCTGTAATCTCCGTGATTTCCAGGACAGGATCGACTTCGGCGGCGATGCGCCGGAGCTCACCCTCTTTTTCCAACTTCACGATGAATTCGCGCAAGTCTCTGTACGCCAAGCCTTCCTCCAAAAGCGAACGCTCACTCTAGCACGAAATCACGGGTGAAGAATTCTTGCAAGAGTCACGCAGGTTTGTTAGCGTAAGATTTAGAGCGGGCGTCGTACAATGGCAGTATAGAAGCTTCCCAAGCTTCGGACGTGGGTTCGATTCCCATCGCCCGCTCCATAAATCTCGTTGAATCTGTTGCCCTCACGCCTGAAAACCGCCAAAGATTGACCTTCACACGGCTGGTTTTGTTCCAAAGATGTTCCAAAGTCTCTGGAGTTGTTCCAGGGTTTCCTATGCTCGAAAGTCGGCTCGCAAGCGTGTGGGAGAAATTCGAACAGTAGTCCGAGAATTCGCAGAATGCCTCCGCCTTGAATTCGCTTTTATAGAACTTATCGGGAGTTATGCTTGGCCAACCGAATGCGGAAGCACGCGCGCCTTTGTTCAGATGTTTGTCGGAAGCCTCAGCGAGTCTAGGGTCACCGGACGAACCCGGAAACGCTCGCAGCTAATAAAGGAGTTACAGGCGCTATTTCGGGGTTTGGCTATTGGGATAGCAGGACGGGCCAAGGAGTGAAAAAACACTCAAGGCGTGAGGTGAGCTATGAATCTGAAAACACAAACAGAATTGATACCGGTATACGCTTGCCACTCTTCTGCCAACGACGGTATGGACCCAGCATCCAGGACAGTCGATTCGTCCCACACGGCGCAGCGTCTTCTTAGTGCAGCTTCTCAATCTGTTGCTGCACCTGGCTGCGAAATTCCAGCGGATGCGCGACTTTGTGAAATGGCTCGGGAGTCCCGCCCGTCCCGATCACCACAATTGTTCCATAACCCAGCATCCTGCCGAAAGCCGTCTCGCTCACTTCGATGCTCTCCACTTTGTTCAGCAGCAATTCGATCGTCTTCCGGCTGACCAGGCCCGTCTTGATTACCACACGTCGGTTCGTAACCGCCATTTCCGTCGCGTTCCGCCGCACCATGCCCATTAGAATCGCCACGACGCCGCAAACGAGCAACGCAACGCCCCCGCCTTCCATGACGTGCAAAGTCCTGCTCTCAATTCCGGTCTGGCTGAGTGCGTAATAAAGCAGAAGCACTCCGGGCAGACCGAGCAGCAAGCATCCCAGGACAATGTGCCACAGCATCACGATCCAGTGGAGCCGGGTCTGGTAAATCACCGTTTCCCCGGGAACCAAGTTCGATTCTACGTAGTTCATCTGCTCTTTCCCCCGAATCGCTCACCGGCGGCGCCAAGCGCCGTCCGTCAATGGCGATACGAGCCTACCCGCATTAAGGGCGAGCCTGCCACCACGGATACCACGATCGAGGTGAACTTTACTTTCAATCACTGAATGGGTGTGGGAGACATCGATCGGCGCTCTTCATCTTAGCCGTCTATGGCGCAACAAACCTTTTTCCTCTCAATCGTCACGCCTAGGATTTTTGCCCGAAAGGCCCCATTCCACCTAGTGCTGGATAGGTCCCGAGAAACGCCGTTATCGGAAGTTACGTGCCCGAGTAAACCCCGGGATTGTAGTGCATCAGAATGCGGATTGCGACTCCCCTTTTGCCGTCTTCGAGCCTTTCTAGCCGGACCACGTCGCCTATATGTTCTCGCTGCATCGGATCATCCGAACGGAAGTTAAGCGTCACGATAACATTCATGCCTGGGAAGTAGTGTTCCGTAGTAGTCGCAAAATATAGTCCGTTCCGCGACACGTTCAGAGTTGTGCAAACTTCCCCAGGGTATTGTGGATCACAGGGACAAACGCGTACGGGTGCTGATAAATTCTCGCGTTGTGTTTGGCGGCGTTCCTTGATTGCGATCTGCATTTGGATCACTCCTAGCCTCTAGACCGGGCTGTAGGTCTAGGACTCTTCGGCCAAACTGTGAAACCAAGATAAACTCATTGTCGTAAATCCAGAAGCAAACAATCTCCTCTGTGCACTATCAAGCAATGAGCGATTCGGGGCTGAGTAGGGGCCGCGAAATAAGAAGAGCCGAATGATATGTCCGATCATCCGGCCCTCAGCTCTTCCACTCTATAAATGGGACTTACTGCTCGGAGACCGACACTCTAAGCTGATTCGAGGACCCGTGTCTGTTCAAATAGGAACACCGTCATTCATCAGTGTAAGGCGCGGAAATGGCGTGGGACGAGTACACTGTTGGCCAACAGCAGCTCGCGAGCACGGCCCCTCTGCCTACCCGATCTCGATAACTCCCGGTAGACGCGGCTCTCGGAAAGTGGCCATACCTGCCGGGACGCCCAAGTCCACTTTCCGATATTCCGACATCTCGAGACTTGGACCCAATCATACAGGCACATTTTGCCGGTCAGGCTTACCAGGGCTTCGTCCCGGTGATCGCGGAGATGTCACTTCAATTTGCATCTATCACGAATAATTCATTTGGCGTAGCTGTGGCGTTGCATGGTGAGCTAGTCTGTTATGAATTAGCAGCCGTGTTGTTGCCACCGATAATTCGGCTTACGTGAGGACTGCGAAAAGGAGGCGCCCGGATGATAAAAAAATCCTTTCCCTTGTCTCAAGTCTATCGCCTGCTCGAGCCGGGGCCGGTCGTAATGGTCACAACCGCGCGCAACGGGCGAGCGAACATCATGACCATGTCGTGGCACACGATGATCGATTTCGAGCCGCCGATTGTGGGCTGCGTGATCAGCGACCGGAACTACACATTCAGCATGTTGAAGAAGAGCAAAGAGTGTGTGATCAACATCCCGACAGTGGAACTGGCAGCAAAGGCGGTAGTCTGCGGGAACACCTCAGGGCGAATGGTCGACAAGTTCAAGGTTCTTGATCTCACGCCGGCAGTAGCCTGCCGTGTCAAGGCGCCGCTCATCGACGAGTGCTATGCCAATCTCGAATGTAAGCTCATCGATGCGAGGATGGCGGCCAAATACAACCTCTTTATCCTTGAGGTCCTCAAAGCGTGGATCGACCCCTCAATGAAACACCCGCAGACAATTCATCATCTCGGGAGAGGCGTCTTCATGGTTGCCGGAAAGACGATCAAGTTCCCTTCGAAAATGAAATAATTTCCCGTACGAAAATGAAAAAGGCCGGCTTCCACTTCTTCCGGCAATTCCGAACGGCTCTGATCCGCAATGCTAAAACTCGTGAAGGCTCAGACGTGAAAGAGGCCGAGCACAATTGGCAAGAGAGATACTTAAGGCGATAACGGATGCATTCCGTGCGGACGCGCACTTTTGTTCGCCGCTACTCGGTGGTCATGCTAAGCGGAGTGGGGACGATAATGGGCGGTCGGAGGAAGGTGAGAATCAGGTTGACGGCGAACAGCGTGACCGCCGTCAGCTCAATCAGCGCAGAAACAGGCAGAACGTTCCATGCCCAAGCCGCGTACTCTTGGTAGGCGAGGATTTCAGACACGACGCGGAGCGTGCAGCCAGTCATCAACAGCACCAGCATCACTAGCATCAGGCTCGGGCTCCACAACACGCGCATCCCGCAGAATGACGGCAGAATTCTCTGCCCGACGGAAAAAATCATCGCCGCGATGAATCCAACGGTCAACGCGTGTCGCGATGCTCCCCAGATTCCGGGCGCCTCCCCGGCACGCGACGCCCAGATACTGAGTGCCGCAGCAATCAGTAGCCACCCATAGGCAACCCGGATGAAGATGGGAAAACTCCCGTGAACATTGATCGTCTTCGCCGCCTTCGCTGTACGCTCGAAGAAGCGGATTGCTACCACCGCCATCACCGCTCCTCCCAGTAAAAGAACTCCGGCTGCCGTAAAGTGTTCGAAGAAGCCGACCACTACACCCGCCGTGTTCAAACCAGCGGCTACTAGGAGCAAAGACCCTCGCAGGGGCCGTAGCCCCATGAACACTGGGAGCCAACGCGAGCTGAAGCCCCACACCATGGGAACCAGAAAGCCCCAGGTTGAAACAATCAAATAGCGCTGGTCGAATTCGTGCGGGAACGCCGGTGAACTTGCATGGAGCGCCAGTTGAATGGAGGCTCCGAGATTGAGCACCAGTGAAATTAGCAAACCCAGAGTCGCCGCAATCACAACGAAGATCCAAGATTCCCGCGGCTTCGGCAGGCCACGCGACGGCTGGTGCCTCGCCACGGCTTGAAAGAAAATCAAGAACGCAAGTACTTCAAGCACTGCTGACATAGGCATCATGATGCGCCACTGCCAGGGATAAATATTGGAAAGCCACCGGGTGGTCACACCGACGACCCAAAGTGCCCAACATAGCCAGCCTTCCCATAGTGCAAACGGCTTCAGTTTCCGCAGCTTCGGAATCGAATAGAAGCCAATCCCAAGAATAAAAGTGCCCACCCAACCGAACAATTGCGCATGGCCATGCGCCTGAATCCAAGCAGGAGCGATGGATTCGGCCGCCTCCCGATTACTGATTTTGATGAGATTCCACACACCGAGAAATGTTCCCGGGAGCAGCATGAAGACCAGCCCCGTGACGATATAAGTCATTAGCATGCGCGAAAGCGATTGTTCACGCGCGATTGCCCGGTCCATGACAGATTTTGTCTTGTCGTCCAACCAAACAGGTCTTTGGCTGGCATCCGGAGACCCATCGGACATCGCACCCTCCATTTCCAAAATGTTCCGGCAGTCGGCTCCTGGACAGAAGCCGGAACCTACCCAGCGGCTTTGAATGCGGCGCTCTTCGATGCAATCGAGGCAAGCATCTCGTTCCAGTCTTTCACAAATGACTCGGCGGCTTCGCGCTGAAGATCGGATGCGAGCTTGTCGTAGTCGATGCCCGCTTTAGCGAACTTTGCAATCATCTCCTCGGCATCGCCGCCGTCAGCGGCCATGAGCTCACCCACCGAGCCATGGTCCGCGAAAGCAAGCAATGTCTTGTCAGGAATCGTGTTGACGGTAAATGGCGCGGCGAGCGCCTTGATGTAGAGAACGTCTGAAGCGGCCGGGTCCTTTGTTCCCGTGCTAGCCCAGAGCAGTCGCTGTGGCCGGGCGCCAGCATTCGCCAGTCGCAGCCATCTCTCCGAATCGAGCAGTCGGCGATAGGCTTTGTAGGTTCGCTTGGCGACGGCGATCCCAAGCTTGTCTCGCAACTCTCCAGGAACTTTCGCCATTGTCGCCTTGTCCCAGCGGCTAATGAAAACAGAAGCCAAGGAGCAAACATCAGGATTTAACCCCGCTTGGATGCGTCGCTCGATGCCGCGCAAATAGGCTTCCGCCGCTGCCAGATATTGCTCGCGCGAAAAGAGCAGGGTCACATTCACTGGCACACCGGTAAAGATAGACTCCTCGATCGCGGGAACGCCTTCGGGAGTGCCGGGAATCTTGACGAAGAGGTTGGGCCGCTCGGCCCGAGCGCGAAGCCGCCTGACTTCGGCGATTGTGCCCGGTGTGTCGTAAGCAAGCGTCGGCGAAACTTCAATCGAGACCCAACCGTCGACGCCATTCGTCAGGTTGTAGATCGGGCGGAACAGATCGGCGGCCTGCCTGAGATCCTCGATTGCAATCTCGAAGAAGAGAGCCTCACCTGACTTGCCCTGTTTCATCTTCTGGTGGATGGCGTCATCGTAGAAGTTCGAGTTCTTGATCGCATGGTCGAAGATCGAGGGGTTTGAAGTGAGCCCGGTAATTGAGAGTTCATCGATGTAGCGACGGAGCGTGCCGTCCGCCAGGAGCCCACGGGTGATGTTGTCAAGCCAGAGGCTCTGGCCGAGATCATGGAGCTGTTGTGTCGGCTTCATACTTGTCTCCTTCTTGCAGGAGTAGAATCTGTTCTGAATCTCTTTGTCCGTTCTTTGCGTTGGGCGTCTGCGTTGGCTCCAAAGAAAACAAATGCATTCGATTCAAGATTCTTCATTTTCAACCGTCGATTCTCACGCCTATTCTGTTACGCCCTTTTTCGTGCGTCCTCCGAACTCCCGCCTCCTGTGGGTGTTCGGGCGGTCAAATAGCAGGATCGGCTCAGTAGCCTGCAAATTCTTCTGTGCGGATGTCGTCGTGATTTATTCCTACCTTGTTCAACATCTCGTGCAAGCCTTTCACCATGGCTGGCGGACCCGCGATGTAGTAGATGGGCGACGCTGCGC
Source organism: Terriglobia bacterium (assembly GCA_041488495.1). Lineage (GTDB taxonomy): Bacteria > Acidobacteriota > Terriglobia > Acidiferrales > UBA7541 > Palsa-360. The sequence continues at coordinate 59,685 of JBGPPL010000015.1, read as the reverse complement.
CCTTCAAATGCCTTCCGAGCATCTCTTGATTGATCAAACCGGTTTCACCGTTCCAAGGTCGATGCGATTTCTCCATTTCAGTCATGCTGGCAATTAACTTATACTTCGGATTGTCTCTTTCCAAGCTTTGGAGCTCTGCGAGGAACGGCGCATCTTCTGGCCGCCTGTTGGAATAGAAAAGGACAATGCGATTCGGCAACTTCTCCTTCGTTGCCCAATGGACAATACTTCGAAACGGCGTGATGCCAATCCCGCCTGCGAGGAATACTGCCGCTCGCGTAAAATCATTCTGAAGAATCAAATCCCCGGATGGCCCTTCGATTTTAACCACGGTCCCAAACGGCATCGTCCTCAACACGCGTTTGAACGCCGTATCGCGCATCCTCGTAGCCACCATCAAGGTTTCTTCGTGAGGGGCGCTTGCGATCGAAAAACTGCGGACATTTCCTTCGGAATCCGTCGCCGAAGGATCAAGCAAAGTCATATCGAGATACTGGCCGGCCTTGAATGTCCATCCTGATGGCTTTTCGAACCGGAAGGCCATGGTGCCTTCCGCAACTTCCTTGCGATCTTTCAGTTTGCACATGAAACCTGGTGACGCCGCAGCAGTGCTCATCATTGGTCTCCTTCCGATGCGCGCCTCGATCAATTCCTGCCTTCGTTTCCTTCGGGGAACTGCCAAAACTCGTGAATCAGATCCCGGCCTCCTGGCTGAAATACTGGTAATCTTCCCGCCAGCCCCCTTGGCCCTGGCCAATGGTTTTGTAATCCTCGATGAGCTCGATTGCGCGGATGTACTTCACCATAGTAAATCCAAGCTGTGTTTCAACGCGAAGTCGGAGGGGTGCTCCGTGCAAAATCGGCAGCGGCTGGCCGTTCATTTCGTAGGCAAGAATCGTCTGCGGATCTTCCGCCAACTCTAAGCGAATCGTGCCGTAGAAGTATCCCGGTCCTTGGGCGTGTGGCTCCGATGTGGATTTATTGTCGAACGCGTAGAAGACAATGTATCGAGCGGATGGAAGCGGTTGGCAGAGTCCAAGGATATGATGCAGAGATACGCCGCCCCACTCCGCAACGCCTGACCAGCCCTGGATGCAACAGTGCTTGGTAATTTGACTTTGTTTCGGCATTGCGCGGAGGTCAGCCAGCGTCAGGCGCAGCGGCCTTTCGACCAATCCGCTGACCTTCAAGCTGTAATTTGCGAATTGGTCGCGTGCCATTGCCAAATAATTCTCCTCTTTCGGCGGTCGGCCATTTACCCACAAGTAGGGCGAGATATCCGCCGAAGAATAATGCTGCGCGGAGATTTCATGGCCGAAAAGCAGCGTGCGCAACGGATCGGTGATCGACTGCGTGGCTTTCTGGACAAAGCGCGGGCGCCGGCGCGAACAAACGGTGGTCAAGACGTGGATCGCCACGATGCCCGTCAACCCGGACAGCCAGACTACAAGAGCAAGCATCAGCTGCGTATCGTGCGTCTGTCCTAGAACAATCAGCGCCAACTCTCTCCGGAAACCATGCAGAGCCACGATCGTGACGTGTCCGATGAAGAATGCGATGAACGTGCAAAGAGCCAGAAAATGCAGGCTCCGTGCGCCCTGCCGTCCGTGAAAGATTTTGATGTACCACGGAAAACGAGCGGCGACGGCTGGGGACATCGCCACTCCGGTCGCAATACTAAACGGCGCGAGCAAGAATATGACTGCCGCGTAGCTCAACTGTTGTAATGCGTTATATCCTCCCGGCGTTTCCACCGCGTGAAAGCTTAGATAACTAAGCATTGCGTGCCATGCGTCCGGGACAATCTGCCAGGAAGTGGGAATCAGCCGCCGCCACTCCGGCGTGACAAACAGCATTACGACGTATGTCAAACCCGTCAGCAGCCACGCGAAATCCGCGAGAAAGTGCCAGTGCCGTCCGAGACCTAGATTTTCGTGGCCTGGCAGGGCAATCGCGGACGGGAATGAGGTTTCCTCGTCACTCGCCGTCCAGAGTTCGTCCTTAGGTCTCTGCTTCTTCGTGAACTTGAGCCATTCGCTGCCCGGCGTGCAGCGATCGTTCCAGTAGAGTCTCGGATGCGCGCTCAAAATCTCGATACCGCTTCGAACGAGAAGCGACAGGAGAAGAAAGTTGAAGAAGTGCGCTGCCCGCAGCCACAATGGATAATCAAGAGGCATCATTCATCACATTCTTAAACCTTGGTTTTTCGGTTCTCCCGTAAACTCTCTCGAAAACGAACTGGAGGGACTCGCACGCCGCCGCGATCCCCGACAGGGTACGTGATGCTATGACCTTGGACACGTGCAAAAGGAATGAGCGAATGAACCTGGGAACGTTTCATGCTCATAATGTCGTCAACCCGAATCCCGCGTACAGTCAGCGCATCGGCGATGAGCGAACGGTGGCAACGCCATGGAACCGCTTCCGCACACATAATCGCGCTCGGCTTCTGCCCCGCCAATTTCATCAATCGTTGTAACCCTTCTTCGAATTCGGAGGTCTGCATATAATCAGCAAAGCCACGGAATGAGGCATTGCGCCAGCCCATGTTCGGCGAATCGCGTCGTGCATGGCGCAAGCCCCCGAGCCTTCGCAAATGCACGTAGCCGATTTTGGCAGCTCGCAGCTTTGTCGACAGGGTCTCCCGATTGAACTGAGGGTTGTGTCTCGATCGGGGGATACTGCGTACGTCTATGACGCGCTTGACACGGTGCACCCGCAGAAGCTCGAGGAAGTCTTTCCAAGTGCGGGTCGAATGCCCAATCGTCAAGATAGCGGGCATTTCGGTCTTGACCTTTCTCACGACGCCGGTTCACCAATTGCTAAACACATTTCTTATTAGGACGTTTTGCCCTTGCAGCCGGCGTGTCCGCACGAACAATCGATGTCCGGCGCCTTTTCCAAAGGCTCGCACTGGGTGCTGCAGTACTTACCCGACGTTGTCACGCACGAACAAACGGGGCGTGCACACTTCTCATCTTTCGCAGTCGCCATTTCTTTTCTCCTAGCTTCGGATCAACAGCGGGTGATCCAAAACCGTATCTTAGACACTGGAGAAAAGCGTTTCCGTTCAATAAGGAACACATTTCAACTTGGTCCACAGAGTGGCAACCGCGGATGGGAGCGCGTTGCTAATTCGTACCCGTTCCACGAGGCGTCGGCCATTGTCCGGCTGATAGTCGAGACCACGGCCCACGCCATGGGAGCCGCTCGTATTCACCTCTTCCGCGCCGGCGAAGGAAATGGGCCTGCGCACACTGAACGACGGATACTGATGGACGATCTGAGAGAGGAAAACAATCCGGCAGTAGACTGCGCCCCTCGCGGTAGAGTTTGCAACCGCGCCGGACGCGGAAGACTCCTGGTCGATACAAGACCTCGTCCAGGCTCCTTCGAGATGCTCGCTGTAGAACCTTAGAACGCAGCCCCCTCCATCTGGATTGAGCGAGGAAACAGAATGTTGTTTTCGAGGTGAATGTGTTCGTGTAAGTCTGCTTCGAAGGCAGGTAACGCTCGGTAGAGCTCCTGATAGCTCACGCAGCCATCCGCGGGCACGGCGTAGGAATTCGTTATTGCCCGCATTTCGCGCAATGCGTAACCAGCCGAATCGTGTTCCATCATCATCATGCGCACTGGATTCTGAACGGTTCCGAACATACATGGCGGTAGCGAGCGCTTCGTGTTGACGGCCGCTTCCATTTTCTCGATGTAGGGAAAGAGAATCTCTTCTTCCTTCATCATGTGCATCGTCAACTCCTGATCCAGCTCGCGAAAGACGGACTGGACACGCGTGAGTTCCGGATGACGCATGCCGTGGACGGAGACCACCTTGGCGAGCAAGGACTCCAGGCGCTTGATTTCCTCCCGCGTGAAGGCGTGATGTTTTTCCACGATATATCGTGTGAGCTGTGCCAGCGGCGCAATCTGCCAATCCCGAGTGTCAGGAACGGATTGGGGCTTCTCAAGCGCACCAATTACTTGCTCGACCGGCACGCTGGCATTCGCACAGGCCTCCACGAGGGATTTGTTGCCGCCGCAGCAGTAGTCGATTCCGAATTGCTCAAGAGTTCGAGCAGCGGCTGGGTTCGCCAAAACCAATTCACGTACGGTCTTGCTGGTTTCTACGGACATTGGGACCTCCTCCATCCATCTCGTTTTTCGAAAGCTGGTCAAATTATTTACTCATGATAATTGAGCGGGGTCTGCGCGGGCGATGACTTAAGTCACAGCAGCCAATCGCGTGGGAGAGCAGAGAGAGAGGGCGGCCTACCCCTGATCCTTCATCGCTTCCTGGAGTGCAGGCAAGTCAGTGATGATGATCCTTCTTCCTTCTACAAGGATTAGGTTTTCCGCCTGCAGCCGGCTGAGATTGCGAGAAATGAGTTCTCGGACAGTTCCCATTTGTGCCGCCAGCTCCTGCTGATTGGCTGCAAGTGTAATCTCCACGCCTTCGTTTGTACGATGTCCCTCTTTAGCCATGCGAACCAGCAGCGAAATCAACCGGTGCCTTACTGTCGTGAACGAAAGTTCTTCGATGATCCCGACCAATCCTCGGAGCCGCCGCCCTACAATGCGTAGGACTTTTAAGGCTACCTCAGGATGTTTCAGACAGAGAGATTGGAAGTCCTCTTTGCTGATGAATAGTAGCTGCGCCTCGTTAACCGAGGCCGCCGACGCGGGATATTTTCCTCCATCAAATACAGGTAGTTCTGCAACAGAACTTCCAGGCCCTTCGATCGCCAAGACTTGTTCGCGACCGCTGGGGGAGCTTTTGTAGATTCTCACCTTCCCGCTTTCGATGATCCACAAGCCTGGGCAGGCTTCCCCCTCGGAAAAAATAAGCTGGCCTGGTTCAAAATGACGAACCACGGCCCGTTTAGCAATGTAGTTCAGTTCCTGTTCTGAAAGCTCAGAGAACAGAACAGTTCTTTGGAGAGTCGGAAACTGATTTGTAGGAGTGCCTGGCATTCGCCGTCATTATACTCATACTCGCCAGGTCTTGTTCTTTGGATTCAACCGGCTACATACGCCTGCCGCTCCGCATGCGGAGCTACATCTTTGAGCATCACGATGTCAGAATTGGAAATGGAACGGCAGGAACTTTGGCGCGTTCAGTCTTTGCGCGATTCATTGTTTTCCAAAGCTCGATACCCCACCACGCGAGGGCTGTGACTTCGATGAAACCGGTTAGCCCGACGAGTGGATAAGCAACACGAGGCACAAAATCCGTCAGAATCTGCAACGTAACACGGGCAGCATTGCCAAGATTGAATAGAAGAAATACTCCCCAGAGAGAGCTCAAGTCCTTAGCATCTACACCTGCAAGGATCGGCACAACGCGCGAGGAAACACCGAGGATCATCATGCTGATGAAACCCACGGTGAACGCATGGCGTTGCGCTCCCAGATAGGAGTGAGCAAACACTTGATGCGTCAATGCGCCGTAAACGGCAAAGAGCGGCATCATCACGGTTGCCACAATCAGCCATACATAGGCGGCACGGATGAACTTGAAAGTCCGGTCCGGTTGAGCCGGCTTTTGAAAGATTCCGATCTGTTTCACCAGCAGAATGGCCCACACGGGCATCAGAATATAGGCTACTTCCAGGCCAATCGCGAAAACGAGCTTGTGTGTGGTCAAGAAGAGCACGTAACAAATAATATCGAGCAGCAAGCTCGCATTCATCAGGCCGAAGATCACGTCTTGCCGGTCCCGTTTCGGCTTGTCCAGCCCGTACACGAGGGGAACCAGGCGCTGGCTGACTCCGGCGATAATCAATGCTGCAAAGCCAAGTGTCTGGATGTCGCGAAGCGGACCATCGATCAATGCAATGCGCATGATCAGGTCTTTCTGAGTGACGGCGGTAACCTTCGCAAAGAAGAAGACATCGTTCAGAAGCGCCTGGAGCAGGAACCAGACAAAGGATCCGGCGATGAATTTCTCATAACGATTGTGAGGTTCGAGCGATTTCCGCGCCGTGCGGTAAAGAACAGTCATGAAGATCAGAATTGCGCTGAATTCGATCACAGAGGAAATAGCTGCCAGCCCCAGAGATACAGGGCGGGGAGCAAGCAGTTCGGCAGCCATATAAGACACGATCCCTGCAAGCATCATATAGAAGCTGCAATTTGCAAGGTCCGGCCGCCACAACGTGGTGTTCTTGAATCGAGGGAACGATTGATACGCAAAACCCATCACAAAAAGTCCGACCCAACCAAAGATCATGGCGTGAGCGTGGGCATGAATCGATGGGAGCAGGCTTAATTGCAGAAAGCTCCTTCCGAGCGCAATCTGAAGGAGATTCAGAGCCCCCCACAAGCACCCGACACTCAGAACAGTGACCACACCAGCCTTGAAGAAACGGCGGTAGATGTAATCCTCGAGATGCTCCTGATAGACATGGTTCGTGGTGACAGGTTGTTTCAGCTCTTCGTTTAATTCGCGCAAGAGGACAGTCAAATCAGCCTGGTGCACTGCGGCAAAGAACGAAAGCGGTTCCGTTGGGCCACCTTCCCCTCCGCAACCTCGCAGCCCATGCTGGTCGAAGATCCGCCGCGCATTGGGACACAGGCGAAGAATCTCGGCAACACTCATGCTTCCGGTAATCATTAGTGTGTTACTCACGTGTGTGTCTTTCATGGCCACAGCGTGGCCGAGGCAGCCTTTTTGTTCTATGACTTAAGTCACATTGGCACTGACCCTGTCCTAGGCCAAGTCAGCGGAACTGCTAAACGAGCTGCGATCATCACTACATCGCGGCCGGCACCATGTGAGCTTGACACGATACATAGAGGGGTGTATCGCATTGAGCGAAGATAAAGTTGACATCAGAGATTCCGTTAACATGAACTGAATTCAATGCGCGCACAGTTTTTGTGAACCTTCATGATTCGATTCCACAATATCGCGGCATTTATTCTTGCAGGGGGTGCCAGCGAGCGCATGGGGCAGGATAAAGCCTTGCTCGAATTGGGCGGCGTGCCGATGGTGATGCGCGCAGCACGACTGGCCCAGCCGTATGCATCTTCCATCGCAATCGTTGCGCCGCTGAAACGATACGCGCACTTGGACTTATGCATCCTCCCGGATCGCTGGCCCGGCGCGGGTCCACTTGGCGGAATCGCCACGGCCCTGTGCACGACGAATGCGGAGTGGAACTTCATCCTTGGGTGTGACCTGCCATACCTGACGCCGGAATGGGTCGCGTGGCTCATTTCCCACGCGCTCGATTCGCCGGCTCACGCCGTTGTGCCTGAATCCCGGCGAGGGCTTGAGCCTCTGGCGGCAATGTATCACCAGAGTTGCGGGGCAGCCCTCACAGCCGCGGTCGAACGCGGTGTGCGGCGCGTCACCGAAGGACTATCTGAAATTCTGTTCGAACGGGTTTCTGCGGCGGAGTGGCGGGAACTCGATCCGATGGGCTCGCTATTCGAAAACATGAACACACCGGAAGACTATGCCGAGGCCAGGCGGCGAATCGAAGACCTGGCTTCGCCCTGAGGCTCAACTTGCGGGTGTGCGACGTGGATCTTGATTGTGTCCCTCTTCATGAAAGCCGCCGTTATTGGGCATGTTTATCCATCACGCGTGCACAGCAGGATTCGAAGATTCTGCCGTCATGTCCTGCTTCAAGAACACAGTATGCTTGCCCCGCAGAAGAAGACATCAATGGAGGTTTTATATGAAGTCCAATCTTCCACAGTGGTCCCGGCGATTCCAGAAGACTTACGCAAAGATATGGAAATCCTTTCAGCTTCTTGGCGAAGAGTGTCATCGGTGGGGGCCCCTAGATGCCCACACAAGACGTCTTGTAAAAGTCGGAATCGCTGCGGGAGCGGGTTCGGAGGGCGCTTTGCATTCGGCTGTTAGAAACGCGTTGGCGGAGGGTGTGTCGAAAGATGAAATCCGTCACGCTATCTTGCTGTCCATCACCACGATCGGCTTCCCGAATGCTCAAGCAGCTCTGAGTTGGGCAGAGGACATTCTGAGCAAGAAATAGCGATTTGTTTCCCACAGCCATGCTGAATTTGAAACTAGAGTACTATTCAAGCTGGGGATCGCGCCTGCCGCAGCAACTTGTTCTTCTTCTCTGCGGCCTGAGACATTTGAGCCAATGTAGTAGTCTCAAGGGAAGCCAGAATCTGGCTGCGCATCCCTATCCAAGTATTGTGCAGAGGACATGGCGCCTCTTCAGAACACACCTTTAGTCCCGCCACGCAATCCATGAAATGGTCGAGGCCGTCAATGGCCGCGACAATATCTCGCAACGTAATCAATTCGGGCCTGCGCGAAAGCCGGAATCCTCCGCCGGGCCCGCGACGTGATTCGAGCAAGCCCTTCCGGACCAATTCCTGAAGTACCTTGCTCAATACGGGTAAAGGAACGTCCTCCGCCTTGGCGATTTCCAGGGCGCTCGCAATCTCTGCAGGACTCGCTGCCATATGAGTGAGTGCACGAATTGCATATTCGCAGGGGCGTGAAAATATCATATAAGAAGTCCACTCCCATTATTCCTGTATAGGGGCACTGCGTCAACGCCCACCAAGAGAATCCGCCTCCAACTGGATCGCAGAAACAAAATACTTTGACCATAAGAAAATTAGGACTTGACAAACGGCTAATACAGGAATATAGGGTCTATAATTCGTGATTGGAGGTTTTGGTGGTCTTCCAACACGCTTCCGAGTTAGCCATCCGTGCCACGGTGTTTCTGGCGCGACAGGCCCCAGGAAAGCTTTCTCCCGTCCATGAAATTGCCGCTGATGTCGGGGTATCGGAAGCCTATCTGGCCAAGATTTTTCAACGGTTGGCCAGCGCCGGACTGGTTCGGTCCTTCCGCGGCCCCGGAAAAGGAATGGAACTGGGCCGCGCAGCCAGCACGATCACGCTGGCTTCTTTGATTCTTGTCATGGAAGGCCCAAGAGGAGCGGATGAATGTGTGCTCGGATTGGGAACGTGTTCGGAAGAAACTCCCTGTGTCCTACACGATGAATGGATTCCGATCCGTACCGCGATACGCAATCTTCTGGAGAAAACAACGCTCGCTGACCTGGCCGAATCGGTCTTCACCCGAGAAGCCAGATTCGGGACACGACGAGTGAGCGGATGGCAGGCTCCGGCTAAGGGGGAGACCAGCCGGGGAAGGAGGCACCCGTGAGTCCCCAGCGATTTCTGCTGATGGCCGTCCTGTTCGCGCTTGCCCTGCCGCGAAACGCGACAGCACAACTTGCCGATGATTTCTTTCAGCAGAACTGTGCGAGTTGCCACACGATCGGGGGTGGCCGGCTAATCGGCCCCGATTTGAAAGAAGCCGTGCAACAAAAAGATCGCGCCTGGCTCGAGCACTTCATACAAGACCCGAAGGCTGTTTTGAGCAGCGGCGATCCCTACGCGTTGCAGTTGAAACAGGACGCAGGCGGCGTGGTTATGCCCACGATACCGGGTTTGACGCCGGAGATGGCGAAAGCACTTCTGGACATGATTGAAGTGGAATCGAAGCTTCCGAAATCGCACTTCGCCGGCGTGAGCATTAGCGAGCAGCCCTTCACGCCCAACGATGTCTTGATCGGTACAGAGATCTTCCTAGGCAAACGAAGACTGAGTCAAGCAGGGCCTCCCTGTATCTCCTGCCACACACTCGGGACGATCGGTGGTTTTGGCGGTGGACGTCTCGGGCCGGATCTGACTCTGGTTTATGAGCGGCTTGGCGGCCGGAAATCACTCGGTGCGTGGCTTTCCGCTCCTGCCACACCGACGATGCAGTCGGTTTTTCGTAATCATTCTCTCCAATCGGAAGAAATCCTGCCGTTGTTGTCTGTCTTTGAAGATTCGTCTCAACGATCACAACTCGCAAGTACCGATGGCCAACTCAATTTCTTCTTAGTGAGTTTTGCAGGCGCTGTGCTTGGTCTTGCTTTCATGGGTTGGATCTGGCGAGGTCGGATCCGGACCATAAGGCGAGCTTTGGTTAGCAGCGCGCAGCGAGGTGCGGAATGAAATCGAAAAAGGGTGTGAGTTGGATCAAGGACGAAAGCAACCCACAGTTGCGCGGATGGGAAGAGTTCTACCGGAACCGTTGGCAACACGACAAAATCATCCGCAGTACACACGGAGTGAACTGCACGGGCGGATGCACATGGCAGATTTATGTGAAGGACGGAATCGTCACCTGGGAAATGCAGGGGCTGGACTATCCCTCGCTTGAAGCGGGCTTGCCTCCTTACGAGCCACGTGGATGCCAGCGCGGCATTTCCTATTCCTGGTATCTCTACAGCCCACTGCGCGTGAAGTATCCGTACATGCGCGGCGCGCTTCTGGATTTGTGGAAACAGGCGCGCACGAACTTCGAGGATCCGGTCCAGGCGTGGCAATCGTTGGTCGAAAACCCCGAGGCTCGGCAGCGGTGGCAACGCGCGCGTGGCAAAGGCGGATTCCGGCGGGCCGATTGGGACACGGTGCGAGAACTGATCGCGGCCAGCTGTGTCTACACGGTTCGCAAACACGGGCCGGATCGCGTGGCAGGTTTCTCGCCGATTCCCGCGATGTCCATGATCAGCTACGCCGCCGGGGCGCGCTTCCTGCAATTGATGGGTGGCGTCTCTCTTTCGTTCTACGACTGGTACTGCGATCTTCCTCCCGCATCTCCGGAGACATGGGGAGAGCAAACCGACGTCCACGAATCGGCCGACTGGTATAACGCAAAGCTGCTCGCGGTAATGGGCTCCAACCTCAACATGACGCGCACGCCGGACTGTCATTTCGCCGCAGAAGCCCGGCACAACGGCAGCAAGATGTGGGTTTTCTCGCCCGATTTCAGCCAGGTGTCAAAATACGCCGACGAATGGGTGCGAGTGAATGCCGGGCAGGACGGCGCCTGGTGGATGGCTGTCAATCACGTCCTGCTCAAAGAATTTCACTACGGAAGGCAGATTCCGTACTTCATCGACTATACAAAGAAATATACGGACGCGCCGTACCTCGTGGAATTGCACGAGATCGATGGTGGGTACCGGCCCGGGCAATTGCTTCGGGCCAACCGGCTGGCGAATTATAAGAGCATCGAAAACGGCGACTGGAAATTCCTGATGTGGGATACGGTCGAAGGCCGGCCGAAGATGCCCCTGGGCAGCGTTGGATTCCGCTGGGGAAAAGAGAAAGGCAAATGGAATCTCGAACTGAAAGACGGCATCGACGGTTCCGGAATTGATCCCACACTCAGTTTTTTGGCCGAAAATGACGGAGTCGTGCAGACTCGTTTCGACGATTTCGCCGAAGGCCGGCCGTTGTTGCGCGGCGTTCCGGTCCGCAAGGTGCAGACGGCGGATGGAGGAACAGCCGTCGTTACGACCGCCTACGACCTGCTGATGGCGCAGTATGGCGTGGACCGTGGTCTGCCGGGCCAGTACCCGAAAGATTACGACGATGCCGGCGCGCCTTATACGCCTGCGTGGTCGGAAAAGTTCACCGGCATGGGTCGCGACGTACTGATTCGCTTTGCGCGCGAGTGGGGTAACACTGCGAATCTCACGAACGGCAAGTGTTTGGTCATCATCGGCGCAGGGGTCAACCACTGGTATCACGGCAACCTGATGTATCGCGCCGCGATCCACGCGCTGATGTTTTGCGGCTGCGTCGGCGTCAATGGCGGCGGGCTCGCACACTATGTCGGACAGGAAAAGCTGGCTCCGATGGAGTCCTGGTCGTCGATCGCGTTCGCGCGCGACTGGATGCCCGCGTCCCGGTTGCAGAATGCGCCGAGCTGGCACTACGTTCATTCCGATCAGTGGCGCTACGAGAAGCAATTCACGGACTACCATACAGTTCCTTCCGATCAGGGTCCTGGTTCGTTGGCCTCAGGCCACACCATGGATACGCAGGTGCGGGCCGTGCGCAGTGGATGGCTACCATTTTATCCGCAGTTCAATCGCAACCCTCTCGACGTGGTCCGCGAAGCGGAACAGACCGGCGCGAAGACCCCGGAGGAAGTCGGCGAGTACGCGACCAAAAAACTGAAGAGCGGTGAGCTGAAATTCGCCGTCGAAGATCCTGATGCCCCGGAAAACTGGCCTCGTGTGTGGTTTATCTGGCGGGGCAACGCGCTCATGGCCAGCGCCAAGGGACATGAGTATTTCCTCAAACACTATCTCGGCACTCATACCAACGCCATCGCCGCCGATATCGCCAGCGATGCGGTGAAGGAGGTCGTCTGGCGGGATCCGGCACCGCAGGGAAAGATGGACCTCGTTGTGGACTTGAACTTTCGGATGGACACCTCGGCACTTTACTCCGACATAGTGCTGCCCGCTGCCACCTGGTACGAGAAGGCCGACTTGAACTCCACCGACATGCACAGCTTCATTCACCCGCTCTCAGCGGCGGTGCCGCCGTGCTGGGAATCGAAAAGCGACTGGCAGATTTTCCGCGAGCTTGCGAAGAAATTTTCCGAATTAGCTGCGCGCCATTTCCCAAAGCCCGTGTGGGATTTAGTATCGACGCCACTGGCGCACGACACGCCCGCCGAGATGGCGCAGCCGGACCTGCGTGAATGGAAGCGCGGTGAAGTGGAAGCGATCCCCGGCAAGACGATGCCTGGATGGAAGCTTGTCGCGCGAGATTACGCCAATCTCTACAACCAATTCATCTCCTTCGGGCCGCAAGTCCGTTCGCAGGGGTTGGGCGCGCATGGGACGCATTACGCCTGTGAGGATTTGTATGACGAAGCCGTGAAGAGTCAGCCCACGTCAGTGTGGAGCGGTCAGCGATATCCGTCACTCGAACTCGACGAGGATGTTTGCAATCTCGTCCTGCAGTTCGCGACGGTAACGAATGGCGAGCTGGCATACCGATCCTATCGGGAAATGGAAGAGAAGGTCGGATTGCCGCTCGCGCATCTCGCGGAACGCAACCGCGGCGTGCGACTCAGTTATGAGGAGCTGCAGTCTCGGCCACAAAGGCTGATCAACAGCCCGATGTGGTCGGGGCTGACGGAGAACGGCCGCGCCTACGCGCCTTTCACCTACAACGTCGAATGTCTCGTGCCCTGGCGTACGCTGACCGGGCGACAGCACTTCTATCTCGACCATCTGGGCTACATCCAATTCGGAGAGCACCTGCCCACCTACAAACCCAAACCGCTGCCGGTGGAATACGCCGACCTACGCTTGAGTCGCGAAGTCGGTCCGACAAAGACGCTCAATTACCTCACGCCACACGGGAAGTGGCACATTCACTCGACGTACGGAGACAACCACCGCATGACAACGTTGTCACGCGGCATCGAGCCGTTGTGGATGAACGACAAAGACGCCACCGACATCGAGATCAATGACAACGACTGGGTCGAGGTGCACAACGACAACGGCGTTGTCGTGACGCGGGCTGTGGTCAGCGCACGCATTCCCCGCGGCATCTGCATCCAGTATCACTCTCCGGAACGGACGCTCTCCGTTCCGACCTCGCCCCTGCGGAACAACCGCCGCGCCGGCGGGCACAACAGCCTGACGCGCACGCGCCTGAAACCCAACCTCATGGTCGGTGGTTACGGCCAGTTTACATTCCATTTCAACTACTGGGGCCCGACAGGCTGCAACCGGGATACGCACGTCTTCGTGCGAAAGCTGCCCGAACTCAAGTGGTAAGGAGAGCCGCCATGGATGTCCGATCGCAAGTTTCGATGGTCTTTCATCTCGACAAATGCATCGGCTGCCATACCTGCAGCATTGCGTGCAAGAACATTTGGACCGACCGGCGCGGCACGGAATACATGTGGTGGAACAACGTCGAGACGAAGCCCGGCACGGGTTTTCCCACGGATTGGGAAGACCAGGAGAAGTACCACGGGGGCTGGGAGGTGAAGAACCGCAAGCTGCGACTGAAATCCACCGGCAAGGCGCAGACCATTTTCAACATCTACCACAACCCCAGCATGCCCACGATGGACGACTACTACGAGCCCTGGACCTACGATTATCAACACCTGTTCAATGCGCCGGAAGGCCCTGACCAGCCCACCGCTCGTCCGATCTCGATGGTCACCGGTGAACTCATCCAGATCGAGGCGGGCCCCAATTGGGATGACGACCTCGGCGGCTCGCCCGTCTATGCGGAAAACGATCCCAACCTGAAGGGCCTGACACCGGATCAGCGCGCGCAACTCGTCGCAGTCGAGCGGCTCGTCTTCTTTTACTTCCCTCGCATCTGCAACCATTGTCTGAACCCGTCATGCGTGGCGTCGTGTCCCTCGGGCGCGCTCTACAAAAGAGGAGAGGACGGGATCGTGCTCGTAGATCAGAAACGCTGCCGTGGCTGGCGGATGTGTGTTGCGGCCTGTCCATACAAGAAGATGTTCTACAACTGGAATACCGGAAAATCCGAAAAGTGCATCCTCTGCTACCCGCGCCTCGAGACCGGCCAGGCGCCCGCATGCTTCCATTCCTGCGTGGGCCGGATTCGGTACCTGGGCGTGTTGCTCTACGACGCTTCGAGGATTGAAGAAACGGCTTTACTGCGGGATGAAGGTCTCGTTGAAGCGCAGCGTTCTCTGATCCTTAACCCGAACGATCCCGAAGTCGTCGCTGCGGCGCGAAGGAACGGAGTTCACGACTCGGTGATTGAATCGGCACAGCGCTCGCCGGTCTATCAATTCGTGAACGTCTGGAAAATCGCTCTGCCGCCGCACATCGAATACCGGACGATGCCGATGCTGTTCTATGTCCCTCCGATGTCTCCCGTGATGTCGAATCAAGCTGACGGCACAATCCACCACGTCTCGGACAATCTGTTCCACGACATCGACGAATCCCGCGTGCCGCTGAAGTTCCTTGCGAACCTCTTTGGTGCCGGCCATGAAGGTTTCGTGCGCTACGCGCTTCGAAAGCAGAAGGCGGTGCGATGGTATCGCCGTGCGGTGACCGTCGGTGATGTCGAAATGGCCACGGCAGAACGAATGCTGCGCGAAGCGGATTGCTCTCCGCAAGAAGCCGAGGCGATCTATCGACTGACCTCGCTGTGCACCTTCGACGATCGTTTCGTCATTCCGCCCATGCATCGCGAGGAAGCGATCCTGATGATGGAAGATCCGCTCGAGCACAAGCAGGGCGTCGGCTTTGGGTTCCTGTCCGGGCCGCGCCGGGGGATGTAATGGGCGCGACATCAATTTATGAGCAATTCGCAAAGCTTTTCGAATATCCGGGCGAAGACTATCGCGCGAATGCCGAAAATTGCCTGACAGCGCTGCGCCGCGAGCACTCGGAGGCGGCAGCGTCGCTCGAAGAGTTTTGTGCGCCGATTCGGAGTCTAAACACGGATGACCTGCGGGAACTCTTCACCCGCACATTCGATTTGAATCCGATGTGCACGCTCGAAGTGGGCTGGCAACTGTATGGGGAAGATTACCAGCGTGGTGAATTCCTGGTGAAGATGCGCGAGCAGTTGCGTGCTCGCGAGATTCGCGAGTCCGGCGAGCTTCCCGACCACCTGACGCATGCGCTCGCCCTGCTGGCGCAGATGGACCCCGACGAAGCTGCCGAATTCGCGGGAGGGTTCCTGCTCCCGGCACTCGACAAAATGCGTGCGGGTTGGCGGGAAAACCGCAATGCCTTCGCCGCGTTGCTCGAATCAGCTTTCTTGCGGCTCAGTAGTGAATATCCGTACGACCCGGCAAGCATGCCGGCCCGGAAGCCGGAATTGCCAATGCTGCAGTGAATGGAGACGAAGATGATGAAGGCATTCCCATTCAGCAATCAACTTCTCTTTATTGTCTTCCCATACGTCGCGATGCTGACTTTCTTTCTGGGCACAATCATGCGCTATCGAAAGGCTCCGTATACCTATTCGAGTTTGTCATCACAGTTCTTGGAGAACCGGCGGCACTTCTGGGGGCTCGTCCCATTCCATTACGGCATCGTGATTGTACTGGTCGGACACATCGTTGCGTTTCTCTTGCCGCATCAGATCCTCGAATGGGACAGCCAGCCGCTGCGACTTTACGTCTTGGAAATATCGGCATTGATCTTCGGCCTGCTCACAGTTGTCGGTTTGGTGGGAGTGATTGCGCGGCGCTTGACGGTTTCCAAAGTACGCGTGGTCACGAATAGCTTTGACTGGGTCGTGCTTTCTCTCCTGCTCGTACAAACCATCAGCGGCGTTTACGTGGCGATATTTCATCCCTGGGGTTCCGCGTGGTTTGCCGCAGCAATGTCGCCGTACCTGTGGTCGCTGGTCCGGTTCAACCCGGATCTTGGTTACGTGTCGATGATGCCCTGGGGGGTTCAACTGCACATCGTCATGGCCTACCTCATCATCTGCATCGCTCCCTTCACTCGACTGGTGCACATTCTGGTTGCTCCGAATCCCTATCTTTGGCGGCAGCCACAAGTGGTTCGCTGGTATCGCGCGCAGAAGGAAGTTTCATGAGACGGAGCGTGCCATCTTCGGAAAGACTCAGACTGCTCAGCGCTGCTGGAATCGCAATCGTGACACTGTTCCTGTCGCTCTGTTCCACTCGGGCATGGGGGCAAGCAGCGCCGTCAAAGCCGGAGCCCTCGAAAACGAGCAAACATAAGCTGGGACCGCTGGATATCTTCGGGAACTGGCGCGCCCGCGTGGAAGGCTGGGACTGGTTTGAAGGCAATGCAGGAAACAGCAGCTACGTCTTTCCTCATTCGCTGTTGCGAGTCGCCATCGGGCAAGAGAGCAGCAGATTTGACTGGCAAGTGGAGGCTGCGCAAATCACGATTCTCGGGCTACCGGCCGATGCCGTCGTGCCGGCCCCGCAAGGACAACTCGGCCTCGGCGGCAGCTACTTTGCCGCGAACGGCAATCGCCGCAACAACGCCAATGGTTTCGTGAGACAGGCCTACATCCGTTTCAGGGCAACCGAGCACATCAGCCTGCGACTCGGCCGGTTCGAATATCTCGATGGCACAGAGATCATCCCGAAGGATGCAACGCTCGCTGCGCTCACGCAGACGCGAATCGCCCAGCGTCTGATCGGCAACTTCGGTTGGGCCGCCGTGGGACGCAGTTACGACGGCGTGCAATTAGCCTACAACTTCGGCAAGAACAATTTTACGTTCGTCGGCGCACGGCCGACGCGTGGCGTTTTCCAGGCCGATGCGATGGGTGAGCTCGATGTGGATCTTTACTATGGCGCTCTCACCGCGCCGGTCGGAACAAAGCACGGCGCCGGTGAGTTGCGGCTGTTCGGTTTGGGCTACATCGATCATCGCACCACCGTGCTTAAGACCGACAACCGGCCCCCGGCCGTCCGCGCCGCCGATCATGACCAGATCCGCATTGAGACCTGGGGTGCGGATTATTTGCACGTCTTCAACACCGACAGGCGCGGCAAGTTCGACATACTTTTCTGGGGTGCGGTGCAGACCGGCGCCTGGGGTGTCCAGACGCAACGCGCCGGCGCGTTCTTCGGAGAATTCGGCTGGCAGCCACCAGTTAACACCCTGAAACCGTGGTTGAGCGCCGGGTATTCCTACGGCAGCGGTGACGGCAATCCAAACGACACGCACCATGGCACATTCTTCCAGGTCCTGCCGACGCCTCGACCCTACGCGCGATTTCCTTTCTACGACATGGAGAACAACGAAGATTTCTATGGCGCGCTGAATCTTCGACCACACACAAAGCTTTCCTTGCGCAGCGAACTGCATGCGCTGCGCCTCAACAGCAACGCCGACCTTTGGTATCAGGGTGGCGGCGCATTTCAGCCGCGGACATTCGGTTACACAGCCCGCCCAAGCAATGGCAGCCGCAATCTGGCGAACGTGTGGGATATGAGCGCCGATTGCCAGATGACGCGCGCATTCGCGGTTAGTTTGTATTACGGCCATGCCTGGGGCAAGGCCGTGATCGCCGGCATTTATCCCAACGACCACAATGGGCAAATCGCCTATTTGGAGACGAATCTCCGGTTCTGAAATCAAAAGACGACCCGTGAGAGGCCGACTATGAATCGCATCGAAGGCACACCAAGACAAGCACTTTGGAGCGCGACGCTAGGCTTCTTTGTAGGCTTTGCGGCAGTGGCTCTGTTTGGTCCCTCCGCCAACCGCTTCCAGCAAGTCATGGGGCTCGGGCCGCTGGCTGTTGGGTTTCTAGTGGCCGTGCCTGCGCTTTCCGGGTCTCTGCTTCGAATCCCATTTTCGGCATGGGTAGATACAAGTGGCGGCCGCAAACCATTTCTTTGGCTATTGAGCCTATCCCTGGCGGGCATGGTCGGCCTGACAATTGTCGTGCGGTTCCTCTATCCCGCTCATTTGACGCACGCCAGTTATCCGCTGCTGATGTTCCTCGGTGCCCTGAGTGGCTGCGGCATCGCGACGTTTTCGGTCGGCATCAGTCAGGTGTCGTATTGGTTTCCGCAACGCAAGCAAGGGCGAGCGCTCGCGATCTTTGCCGGAGTCGGCAACGTCGCGCCAGGGATTTTCTCTTTGTTTCTTCCTTTGGCGCTTTCACAGCTTGGGCTGGCCGGGTCCTACGTTCTCTGGCTCGGAATTCTTGCTGCGGGAACGATCTTCTACGCTCTATTCGGCCGAAACAGCCAGTACTTCCAGTTCTTGAAGCAGGGTCTGCCACCCGCCGAAGCTCGCGTGCGCGCACGCGAACTCGGCCAGGATCTCATGCCAGTGGGCAGCCTTGTGGATAGCCTGCGCACTTCCGCGCGGGTTTGGAGAACGTGGGCGCTGGTTTGGATCTATTTCACAAGCTTCGGTGGTTTCATCGCGCTCACGGCCTGGTTACCCACGTACTGGATCAACTTCTTCGGAGTGAGCATCGTGAAGGCCGGGATGCTGACCGCTGCCTTCTCGATTCTTGCCTCTCTCGTCCGGGTCGCCGGCGGCGTTCTTTCGGATCAACTGCAGGAAGGGGGCGAGAACACTGCCATCCTTGCTCTTCTGATTGCGCTGGTCGGGGCGCTGGTGATGACCAGTTCGCACCAATTTGAGCTCTCGGTGCCGGGCGAAATTCTTCTCGCAGTGGGGATGGGGGTATGTAACGCGGCAGTGTTCAAGATTGTGCCGCAGGCCGTTCCCCAGGCCGTCGGAGGAGCTGCGGGCTGGGTCGGAGGACTGGGTGCATTCGGCGGTTTCGTTCTCCCTCCCGTGATGGCGTTCGCGGTGCACAACCTGGGAACGACGGGCTATGCGATTGGCTTTGTGACGTTTGTTTTCTTGTCGCTGTTCTCGCTTTCCATGGCATGGATTCTCAAGTACACGCGAGAAGACGCTGTTGTACCTCAGACGCAGCCAGCACAAGGCCATCCGGTGCAGGAGGCGTCGGCTCCAGGAGGGATGGAGCCCCGTCGGTGATCGTGGCGGATCAACTCATGTCGACACCCGTCCGTGCGACTCGGCCTTCGCTTTGGGCGACGTTACGGGAGCAGATCAGGATATTAAGTCCGGCCTATTTCGCTCTGGTTATGGCGACGGGGATTGTAGCGATCGCAGCGCACCTGATGGGGATGTCCGGGATCGGCCGCATACTGGCAGCAATCAATATCGCGGCTTTCATCGCGTTGGCCGGCCTGACTTGCACGCGCATTTTCCTCTTTCCACGCGCGGTCCTCGGTGACTTGATCGACCATCAAATCGGCGTCGGTTTCTTCACCGTCGTGGCTGCCACGGCGATCCTGGGCAGTCAGAGTGTGATCCTGTTCGGGATGTACCGCCTCGCGGCGGTGCTCTGGGTCGCCTCTGCCACGTTGCTCCTGCTGAGCGTTTATACGGTCTTCTCTGCCTTGACCGTCAAGGAGAAGAAGCCGTCGCTTGCGGAGGGGATTCATAGCGGCTGGCTAGTCGCCATTGTGGCCACGCAGGCCGTGGCCACTCTTGGGGCGCAGATGATGCAGGCGTTCCCGGCCCAGATCGAAAAAATTGCGTTCATCTCGCTTGTGCTGTGGTCCAGCGGCGGAATGCTCTACATCTGGATGATTTCCCTGATTTTCTACCGGTACACGTTTTTCCCGCTTCAGGCACTCGACTTGAAAGCTCACTACTGGATCAATATGGGCGCGATGGCCGTCTCGGCGCTCGCCGGGGCGATGCTGGTGCGATTTTCTGCGGGCGTTGCGCTGTTGCAGGATCTTGCCCCGTTTGTGAAGGGCTTCACCATTTTCTACTGGGCCACCGCGACATGGTGGTTCCCGATGCTCATTGTGCTGGCGGTCTGGCGGCATGGCTACAAGAGATTGCCTTTCACCTATGACCCGCTCTATTGGGGCATGGTCTTTCCGCTCGGGATGTACACGACTTGCACGTATCGCCTCGTCGAGATGACCGGACTCTCATTCCTATACGTGATTCCGCGCTATTTCGTGTTTATCGCGCTGGGTGCATGGGCAGTTGTCTTTGCGGGACTCCTCAGGCGCATGGCAAGCGTTGTACTGCTTCGTGATGTGCAGGGTCTGGAGAGACAACCATGAAAAGCCCGGTCCTCACGATTGCTCTGCTGGTTGGGCTTTCCGGTAGTGTCCTCACATTGATCCCGAAGCTCTCGACGGCCCACATCCCGGGCAATCAACAGGACTACGAGCCCGTGCAGCCGATCGCATTTTCACACCGGTTGCACGCCGGCGAAATACAGGTCTCCTGTCTCTATTGCCATTCCGGCGCGGAAACCAGCCGGCATGCCGGTATTCCTGCGGCGAGCACGTGCATGAACTGCCACAGATTTGTGACGGCGCCGCTCGGTGCGCTCCGCGCAGAAGACGAACTCGCGAAAAGGGAAAGCCGGCGCCCGCGGCCAATCGTCTCGCCGGAAATTCAGAAAATCTATGATGCGATGGCACTGGATGAACATAGGGAACGTGATCCACAGAAGACGCCGCAGCCTATCGTCTGGACGCGCATCCACCGGCTTCCCGACTTCGTCTATTTCAACCACAGCGCACACGTGAGCGCGGGCGTCGCATGCCAGCAATGTCACGGACCGATAGAGACGATGGATCGTGTCCGACAGGAACCTGACCTTTCCATGGGTTGGTGCGTGAACTGTCACCGGATGGCGAACGCAACAGGAATAGCAGGCAGGCCCGTGCAGGCCTCGACCGATTGCTCGACGTGCCATTACTGAAGAGAGCTCATGGCCCCGGAGAAGCCAACACGATATTGGAAAAGTTGGGAAGAAGGCCCTGGCTCGTCCGAACTGGTGCAAATCTCTGCGGGCGAGTTTCCCGAACCACTCGATGGACCCGGGGAGCAGTTCAGCCGCCGATCGTTTTTGAAGGCTGCGGGATTCAGCGCGGCGGTAGCGACCATAGCCACGGGTTGCTCCCGTGCTCCTGTCGAAAAAGCCATCCCATACCTTATTCAGCCGGAAGAAATTGTTCCCGGCGTGTCCTACTTCTACGCCTCCACCTGCGCCGGGTGCGCGGCCGGCTGCGGTGTGCTCGTGAAGAATCGTGATGGTCGACCGGTCAAGCTGGAGGGCAACGCGGATCATCCGCTCTCCCGTGGCGGGCTCTGTGCCATCGGTCAGGCGTCATTGCTGGATCTTTACGATTCGCAGAGATTGAAAGAGCCACGAATCGAAGGGCGGGCCTCGGCATGGGAGGAAGTGGACCATCAGATCACCGACAGACTGGCAGCCATCCGCGCCTCGGGAGGCGCGGTGCGTTTTGTTTCGTCCACCATCACGAGCCCCAGCCTGAAGGCCGGGGTCCAACGATTCCTCGCACAATTCCGGGATTCCAAGCATGTCACTTACGACGCGCTTTCATCCTCCGCCATTCTGGATGCGCATGAAAGGACCCACGGCGCTCGTCTGCTCCCGCATTACCTCTTCGACCGAGCGGAGGTCATCGCCAGCTTCGACGCTGACTTCCTCGGCACGTGGATCTCCCCAGTCGAATTCACCGAAGCGTACAGTGCCGGACGCCGGTTGGATGCGCTCCCGCTGCGGATGTCCCATCACGTGCAGTTCGAATCGCGGATGTCACTGACCGGCAGCAAAGCCGACCGGCGCATTCGCATCGCGCCGCGGGAACTCAGCGACGCGATGGCGCACCTCGCAGCGCAGCTCGCAAAGCTCTCCGGGACACCGTTCCCGGGCGCGATCACCGGCTCCGCGACGGATTTGGGCGCTCTCCTCGATGATCTCGCGCGTCGCCTCTGGGAGGCTCGCGGACGTAGCCTCGTCATCTGCGGTTCACAGGAAGTGAATCTGCAGCTCCTTGCGAATTTCATGAACCACGTGTTAGGGAACTACGGCGCGACGCTCGATCTTGACCGCGCCGCCCAGCAGCGGGCCGGAGATGATCGCGCCCTTCAGGGATTGCTCGAGGAATTGCGTCAGGGCCGCGTCGCGGCGATCTTTCTCTACGGTATCAATCCTGTCTTTGAACTCCCCAACGGTTCGGAATTCACAACCTTTCTTCAAAAGACGCCACTCGTCGTCAGCCTTGCCGACCGTCTCGACGAAACATCGAGCCTCGCGCGGTTCCTTTGTCCAGACCACCATCCTCTCGAATCCTGGGGCGACGCCGAGCCGGTTCGCGGTGTCATCAGTCTTTTTCAGCCAGCGATTCATCCTCTAGGGAACACGCGGGCGGCGCTGGAAAGCCTAGCCGCCTGGAGCGGAAGGCCTCAACCAGCCTATGACGCGTTCCGCGGATTCTGGAAGGATAAAGTCTTCCCACGACAAGATCGCGAGAAGGATTTCGGGGAATTCTGGGATCGGTCGGTGGAAACGGGCTTCGCGGAGGTCACGCCTGAGCGCGTTCACACGGACGCATTTCGGGCCTCCGCAATTGCGTCCGTGCCGATGCCGGACCCGGAAAAGCCGGGAGAATTCGACGTTGTCCTGTATTCGAAGCCCGGCATCCTCGAAGGCCGTCACGCAGGGAACCCCTGGTTACAGGAACTGCCTGACCCGGTCAGCAAAGTAGCTTGGGACAACTACGCGGCCCTTTCTCCTGCAACCGCATCCCGGCTCGGGTTCAGCGAAGGCGATGTCGTGCGGCTGGAAACCAGCACGGCGAACGAAACTCCAGTTGCACTCGAGCTGCCTGTCTACATCCAGCCGGGCCAGCACGACCGGGTCATCGCCGTGGCGCTTGGTTACGGAGGCATCAGCACGCAGCGATTCGCCTCGGTCGGTCCGAAGTGGCTGTTTGGCGGGGCAGAAGTCGGAGACGACGGCCGGGTCGGGAAAAACGCCGCCCCGTGGTTTCGGTTTGTTGGCGGAAATCTCCAGTTCATTCGGCACGCTATCAAGGTTAACAAGACCGGTAATCGGCATCCCCTCGCGTCCACTCAAGTCCACCACACGCTCACGATACCGGAGAATGTTCCTCTGGTCGGCGGCAAACACCGCGAAATCGTTCGCGAGACGACTCTCGCCGCGCTTCTGGCGGGCTCCCAGGCAGCTTCGCCTGCAAAACCTGTGCAGGGTTCCACGAATGGCCTCTGGCCGCCGGACCATGCGTATACCGGTCACCGCTGGGCGATGGCGATTGATCTGACTGCATGCACGGGCTGCTCCGGATGTGTGATTGCCTGCCAAGCCGAGAACAACATTCCTGTGGTGGGTAAAGACGAAGTTCTTCGCCATCGTGAAATGCACTGGATCCGGATTGACCGATATTATTCCGGCGAAGACGATGTGGACGTTGTGCATCAGCCGATGATGTGTCAGCAGTGTGACAATGCCCCATGCGAAACCGTTTGCCCCGTCCTTGCTACCGTGCACAGCGCGGAGGGGCTCAACCAGCAGATCTACAACCGCTGCGTGGGCACGCGCTATTGCGCCAACAATTGTCCCTATAAAGTTCGCCGCTTCAACTGGTTCAATTACGTCCACGACGATCATCTGCAGAACCTTACGCTCAATCCCGACGTGACTGTCCGCTCGCGCGGCATCATGGAAAAGTGCTCGTTCTGCATCCAGCGGATCGAGTCCGCGCGGATCGAGTCCAAACGCCGCGGCACAAACATCGTTGACGGCCAGATTCAGACCGCCTGCCAGCAGTCGTGCCCCGCACGGGCCATCGTTTTCGGTGACCTGAATGATCCGAACAGCCGCGTTGCGCAGTTAGCGCGGGACAGACGGAGATTTGGTGTGCTCGAGGAATTCAACTTCCGGCCCTCCATAAATTATCTCTCCATTGTTCGAAACCGAGACGAGGCGGAGGAAGGCCACACAGAGAAGAAAGACAATGGGTAACCTTATCCTTTCATCGCGCGCTCCTTTGATTGCCGGGCACAAGGCAGCGGGAGATGTCACTCGGGAGGTCTGCCGTCCGCTCGAAGGCCGGCCAACGGCCCTCTGGTGGGGTTCGTTTTTTGTTGCCGTCTGTTTCTTGTTGCTTGGCGTCGTGGCGGTGAGCTATGAAATCGCGACAGGCATCGGCACCTGGGGCGTGAACCGGACGGTGGGGTGGGCCGTCGGAATCACGTCGTTCGTGTTCTGGATTGGCATCGGCCACGCCGGCACGTTGATCTCAGCTATCCTTTTCCTTCTGCGTCAGCGGTGGCGCACGTCGGTGAACCGTTCGGCAGAGGCCATGACGATTTTCGCGGTAATCTGCGCCGGAATCTTTCCCGTGATCCACCTGGGACGCCCCTGGATGGCCTACTGGCTCTTGCCCTATCCCAACACTCGGGGGTCGCTCTGGGTGAATTTCCGGTCGCCACTGGTCTGGGATGCGTTTGCGATCGGAACGTATTTCATGATTTCGCTCGTCTTCTGGTACATCGGGTTGATTCCAGACCTCGCAACGGTTCGCGACCGGCTGCGCGCCGGTTTCCGCCAGCGACTTGCCGCATTCCTGAGCCTCGGATGGAACGGTTCGTTCCGGACCTGGCATCGTTACGAATCCGTGTACTTGTTGCTCGCTGGTCTCGCGACGCCGCTGGTTCTTTCCGTGCACACGATTGTGAGTTGGGATTTTGCGACGGGGATCATTCCCGGATGGCATGCGACGATTTTCCCTCCTTACTTCGTGGCCGGAGCGATCTTTTCCGGCATTGGGATGGTACTGACTCTGATGATTGTTGCTCGGAAAACCATGCATCTCGAAGATTACATCACGCATCGTCACGTGGACGTGATGTGCAAACTCATTTTGCTTACCAGCGGCATCGTCGGTCTCGCCTATGCCACCGAATTCTTCAACGCGCTTTATTCAACGAATCCGTATGAGGAATTTGCATTTCTCAATCGCGCCTTCGGACCCTTTGGCTGGGCATACGGCATCATGGTCGGTTGCAACGTCCTCGTACCGCAGCTGCTCTGGTTCCGGAGCATGCGCCGGAATCTCTGGGTGGTGTTCCCCATCTCATTGCTGATTAACGTGGGGATGTGGTTCGAGCGGTTCGTGATTATCGTGACATCGCTCCACCGTGATTTCCTGCCCTCTAGTTGGTCAAGCTACCGTCCCACGCCCATCGAACTCTCCATGCTTGCCGGGAGTTTGGGATTGTTCTTCACGCTGTTCCTGCTCTTCTGCCGGTTTCTGCCCGTAATCGCGATGGCCGAGGTGAAGGGCGTGCTGCACATCGGGCACGGCCCAGACGAAACGGTTCGCAGTGGGTCGCCGAGTGAACCACTAGCAGAGAGCAAGACGACTCCCCGGTGGATTGGGCAAGGAGTTGAAACATGAGCCGCCGCATCGTTCTCGGCGTCTTTCCGGATGAGTCAAGGCTGGTCAATGTGACCCGCGAGGCGCGCGAAAATGGATGGAAGATTGTGGACGCCTTTACGCCGTACGCCGTTCACGGGCTCGACGCGGCTATGGGCCTCCGAGCATCAAGGTTGCCCTGGGTCTGCTTCCTGGCGGCGATCACGGGCGCTGCGCTGAAGCTGTGGTTTGAATACTGGACCACGATGGTGGACTGGCCTTTGAACGTCGGCGGGAAACCCTGGAACTCTCTGCCGGCGTTCGTGCCGATAACGTTTGAAGTGATGGTTCTGAGCGCGGGTCTGACAACCGTTTTTGTGTTTCTGATCCTCGCCCGGCTTCGTCCCGGTAAGCGCCCCACGCTGGCTTATCACGGCGTGACCGATGACCGTTTCGTTCTCATCCTGGAAGAAACGGACGCGGCGTTTGATCTCGTCAGTGTCCGCCGGCTATTTGAGAAGTACGGCGCCGTGGCGATCGAAGAACGGCTCGAGGAGGCATGATGTCAAGGGCAGCCTTGAACGTTACATTGTTGCTGGTTTTTCTTGTGAGCCTCGGCCTCCACTGGGTGTTTTATCCGCAACCGTCCAGGCCGAATCGTGAATTCATCCCCGAAATGGTGCGCACGCCGCGTTACAACGCGTACGCGGCGAATCCTAATTTCCCTGACGGCAAGACTCTTCAACCGCCGGTGCCGGGAACGATACCGCGCGGGTTCCTGCCTGTGCGCTTCGCGCCTACTCCGGAAGATGCGGTGAGGGCCGGGGAAACTCTGCAAAACCCGCTCCGCCCCGGCGACGCGAGAGCCGTTGCGCGCGGCGCCACCGTGTTTGCGAATTTCTGCCAGCCGTGCCACGGGTTTTCTGGACGCGGCGACGGACTTGTTACCCAACGAGGCTTTCCCGCGCCGCCTTCTCTTGATGCCGACAACGCCCGCAAGATGAAAGACGGACAGATGTTTCACATTCTGACGTATGGCCAGAAGAATATGCCTCAATATGCGGCGCAGGTTCCCCGCGAGGACCGCTGGAACGTAATCGCGTTCGTACGATCCTTGCAGAAGCCGGTTACCCCCGGGGCGCAGGCCGGAGTCCGCCCATGAGTGACACTCGATTCCCCCAGCGGCTCGCCGCTTTTCACCGATGGATGCAATTCGCTGCTGGAGGCGGAGCCGTTGTTCTGGTCGCTGGCCTGTGGCTTGGTCGGGAGCGCGCCTGGGCCGATCTGCTCCTCGGCAGCTTCGCCATGGTTTGTCTGGGACTCGCGGGCCTGTTCTTCGTTGCGCTGCAATATGCGAGCGGCGCCGTGTGGAGTATCGCGCTGCGGCGCGTCGGAGAAGCGATGACCGCCGCACTCCCCGCAGGCGCAGCTGGTATCCTGCTCGTGTTGATTGCGCACCGTTCGATTTATCCGTGGTATGGAAAATCGTGGGCGAATCCAGAAAGTTACACTAGCTTCAAGCAGGCCTGGCTGTCGTATCCGTTCTTCCTGGCGCGGGCTGTGATTTATGTCGCCGTTTGGCTGTGGTTTGCCTGGGCGATGTCAGACAACTCTCGCCGGCAGGATGTAGAGGGCGGAAACGAGCTCTCACGGCGCAATACTCGGCTTGCTGCAGCATTCATGGTTGTCTTTGGCGTGACGTTCTGGCTCGCGAGCACCGATTGGGTAATGTCGCTCGAGCCAGACTGGGCCAGCACGATCTTCGGCATCTATCATTTTTCCGGAATGTTTCTGGCTGGGTTGGCTGCGGTCACGCTGCTGGCATTAGAGCTGCGTCGTGCAGGCCCGCTCCGGGCATATATAAAGGACGCTCATTTCTTGGATCTCGGCCAACTGATTTTGGCGTTTGCGACGTTTTGGGCCTATATCTGGTTCTGCCAGTACATGCTGATCTGGTACGCTAACTTGACGGAAGAAACCAACTACATTGCGCTCCGGACTGGTTCGGGATGGGGAAAACTCTTCGTTTTGAACATCCTCCTGAATTGGGCTCTGCCGTTCCTTCTGCTGCTGCCACGCGCGAACAAGGTGAATCCACGTACGCTTTCTGCGGCAGCGGTCCTGATTCTTTTGGGGCGCGTCACGGATCTCTATCTCATGATCCTTCCACCATTTTCCCCCAAGAGCCCGTGGCCGGCGATCTGGGATGCCGCCACACTCGCGCTAGTTGCCGGAGGCGTCGCCCTGCTCAGCTTAAACCGATTCTTTCGTGGCGAACCCGTTCCCGTCGGCGACCCTCTTCTCTCGGAGAGCGTTCACAGCGTCCATTGACGCTCGATCGGCAGCGAGGCCATGAGTTGCGGGCATTCGAATTCGGCGGCAGACTAGCGTTGATGCGCACGGCGGGAGAAAGCAATTCTCCCAGCGTATTTCTCGCAGGATCACCCGTTGAGCAGTTTTGCAATCACATCCGCAGCATTGTAAACCGGCTGGTTTGGCGGCAGGAAGGAGGGAACTCCGCTCAGGTCATCTCCAGAGGTGACCAGGCCTCTTTCAACGTATTTGCCGCAACGTATTTGAGGATGTCCGATGTTCGCCAGTAGCGCGTTGCAGAGACATTTTCGGCCCACCGTTTTCTCGGCATTTCCTCCCTTGGAAACGTATACCGTCACCGGCTCTGCAGCGCAGCGGTAATCAATCGTGCCGGCTGCGGTCCTGTAAGCCTCGCTGAGAAAGCCGAGATCACAGATGCGATGTCTGGCCAAGTAGACTTCGCACTCCGAAATCGTGCTTTCTAACTGTGCGGCCTTGAAAGGGAAACTCGTGGGAGAAGCCAGAGGATCAGTGAAAACCTTGGCTTCGCCGGAAATCGCTTTTTTCAATAGTGCCTGCTTGTAATCGTCCCTCAAGCCCGATTCAGCGCAGAAGGCAAATGCGGTTCCGACTTGCACGCCAGCGGCGCCAGCAGCCAGGGCTTCGCGGAGCTTTTCGGCGCTACCGTATCCTCCGGCGAGCCAAAACGGCAGGCCCAGTTCCCGCATTTTTTCCAGGTCAACTCTGTCGCGTTCTCCATAGACCGGTTCGTTCGCTCCATTGAGCTGCAGCTTCCCGCGGGGCGGCGCGTTGTGTCCACCGGCAGTAGGCCCTTCGACAACGAATCCGTCAACCCTGCCGTTCGCCTTCTTCATCAAAGTTAGGGCAAGAGTATTGGAGGAGATGATCGCGAGAAACTTGGGGCGGAGAAGCGGCGGAAGGTCACGCTCCGTAAAATCCCTTGGCACGAAGGTGATCGTGGTGTCATCACCCTCCTGTGCGCCGGTAACCTGAAGCCCGTAGGTGGCGGGCTCGTGATTGGCGAAACGATCGAGCACTCCAGGAATCTTAAGGGGGATGCCCGCACCCATCAGCACGTATTCGACGCCGGCAAGCATGGCCCCATATATGGAAGGCAAATGTGGAACCTGAATTTTTTCCAGGTAGTTGATTCCAACAGGATTGCCATGGCCTTCGCGGGCGAGAATGACCTCGATGAAGTTGGCGACAACGCAAAGCTCGATCAACTCGCGGGGAGTGTCCTTGGAATGCTTCGGCAAGCTCATGTACGGCTGGCATTCCGGCTTGCCGCCGGGGATGTAATACGTTTCCCAAATTCGTTCCGCTACTGCGGGGAAAGGAAAACGATCGAGGCCGCGGCGCATATGTCCGCCAGGATCACCGTCCTGCAGTCGCCTGGCCAGGATCTGATCCAGGGCCGTACCGGAAACGACTCCGAGCTGGCCGAGTTCGGATACTGCCTGGGCGAGTCGCCAACTTGAGATGCCTGCGCCCATACCGCCTTGAATAATGACCGGATGTTGGCTCACGACGTATCCAGCATTGCATGGCTCAAGGACTCTGATTGTCAGAGTTTTGCAATATCTGGCCAGGGTTTCTAGAAATAGGCGATCCGAGGCAAGTGATTCTAGCTTCTGAAAAAATCGGTTTGCCTTGCAAGTAGCGGCTTTCGCCACGATGCAAGTGGTTTGTTTTCAGTAATCGAAGATGCCAGCTAAGAAGCGCTTGCCGCCCGTACTTGTGCTTCCTTCAGGCGGACAAGCAAGGATCGCTTCTCTCAGGTGATCACAATTTTGCCTTCGCGCGCCGCCAGCCTCGCCGGCGCTGCTGGGGTGGTGGCCAATGGAGAATTTGGTTGCAGTTCTCGCTTGTTACTATGGGGACCGTACGAAGCGTTTGCGAGCGGAGGAGTGGTTTCCGTGTGTTCTATTCCTGTGAACGGATCATCGTCAGCAGCATCTTGAACCTAGTGAGAGCCTTCAGAGAGTGAGGTTGATGTGCTGGCATGAGAACTGCTTCTCCTGCCTTCGTTGGTAGCGGTTTGCCAGAAACTACAATTTCCGCTTCGCCCTCTAACAAATGGGCCAAGGCGTCGAATGGGGCTGTATGTTCACTTAAGCCCTGGCCCACATCGAATGCGAATAGCGTGACTGTTCCTGTAGGACGGTGGACGAGCGCCCGGCTAACAACAGCTCCTTCTTGATAGCTCACGAGGTCTGCCAAGCCGACCACTTCCGTGATGGGCATTTCACGCTTACTCTGTGGCTGCTGTGAACTCATCTTTGGCCGCCTCCGCTGCTGTGATTGTCTCTTTTTACCGACCAGGGTCCCTCAGCACGCTCGACTTTATCTTGATCGCAACCTCACTTCTCCACCGGCTCCACGCGCCTTTTCTTCGAGACGCGCCCAAAGTTTTTGAAGCTCTTGGACCATTTCCTGATCCACCAGGCCGAAGTAAGCGAGAGGCGGGCATTCACTCTCCACCTGGACCGGGCATCCCTCATGGAGCATCTCTTGTGAGAGTGCGACCTGTTTGAGGGTCACCTCATATCGCCCCCCCGCAGGCGCTGCATGGGATCTCAATTGCGACAATTTCTAGAATGTCCCCAAATGTTCCTCTATTCAAATGAAATTCAGAATGCGCCGCGACTAACAAAATTCCTGTTCAGCCGTTGAAGTTTGGGTTATGCTTCCGCGTTCTCATTTCGACCTTAGTTGACTACTGTAAGCATTCACATAATACGGAGGATAAAGCAATGATTATTGGAGAACGTTTGCGGGCGTTGCGTGAGGAGAAGAAATTTTCACAAGGCGAGATCGAAAAACGAACGGGATTGCTTCGTTGCTACATTTCGCGTGTTGAAAACGGACACACGGTCCCTGCTGTCGAAACGCTTGAGAAGTTTGCGCGCGCCCTTGAAGTCCCGATGTACGAACTGTTTTATGACGGCGAAGAGCCGCCCAAACTGCCAAATCTCCCAAAGCGCAAGACGGCCAACGACATTGCGTGGGGCAGTTCGGGCAAAAACGCACGCTGGCTTGCGAGGTTCCACCGTTTTCTCGGCCGCACGGAAGAAAGTGACAGGCGATTATTGATGTTCATGGTTCAGAAGATGGCGAAGCCTAAAGCAGGTTGACGAGTCGGAGCGGTCGAATCCTCGAGACTTCGGATGGGGTACGGATCAAGAACTCTTGAATGTGGGCAGGCACGTGGCGAGTTTTGGGCCAGCTTACTTCAGTGACTCACACCAGCGTTTCACAGAAACTTTCTGGGCATGTGGGGTTTTCGGGCAAACGCGAGCACTCGCGCTTTGCTTTCGAATTCCTCGCGTTCGCGGAAAAGCAGGACCTGCCCCTGGACGCAACCACCCGAAAACAACCATGCATCGAAAACTGGCTTAGAGCATTCCATGCAGGCGCCGGTCAGGCGTATAGTGCCGGGCCGGCAAACAAAAGTGCCGGGCAATTGTTCTACCCAAGCCATCGACGCCACGCGCAGCGGAATCGTTGACGCGCTGACGCAGCCAAAACTCAAACGTTTCCGCGAAACTAGTGGACAACCAATGACCCGTCCAATTCGATTCGACGATGAGACCTATCGAAGGCTTGAGGTCATGTACGCAGCGTCAGACGTAGTGGCGCAACGGCGGGCCGTGCTGGAGACGATCAAGCTTCATCCCGGAGAAAAGGCGCTCGACATCGGTTGTGGCCCCGGATTTATGGTCGAAGAAATTGCGCGTGCGGTCGGTCCGACGGGAAGAGTATCCGCTATTGACATCAATGAGGGCGCGATCGCGCTGGCACGCATGCGTTGCGCGGGGCATTCCAATGTCGAGTTCCAATCGGCAAGCGCCACCGAGCTTCCCTACCCCGACTCCTCATTTGACGCCGTTGTGGCAACACAGGTCTACGAATATGTTCAGCATCTGAATGCGGCATTCCTCGAACTCTATCGAGTTCTTCGCCCAGGCGGCCGCACAGTCATCATGGACACGGATTGGCGGACTGCCGTATGGCATTCCACCGACTGCGATCGGATGGATCGGTTCCTCAAAGCATGGGATGAGCACCTGGTGGATCCCATTCTTCCACGGACACTGGCCGCGAGGCTTCGAGACGCTGGATTTGTGATTCGAGCGCAAAATGTGTTTGCTTTTCTGAACTCGGAGTACAACCCGGACACATACAGCCACAGCTTAGCAAAGATGATTTGCGCGTTCGTCCCGGGCCGACAGGGGATCACAAAACCTGAGGTGATTGCCTGGGCTGACGACCTACAGAAACTAGCTGAATCCGGCGCCTATTTTTTCTCTTTAAACCGGTACCTTTTTGTTGGCGAGAAACCGTAAGCCGCAACGACGGAAATGCCGTGTCATGCACTAGCGATTGCACCTGGGGGTGAAATCTCTCCACTCGCGTAATTTAAGGGACTCTATCCTCCGGCCCTTGCCGCGCCGGGAACGTGGGGACGTCGCGCTGCGATTTCGCAAACGCACGCGATGGCAGCCAGAATCGCGGCAACGTAAAAGGCAGCTTCATAGTTCCTGTACTTATCGAAGAGGACTCCTCCAATGGTCGGCCCGATAATCCCCGCCACTCCCCAGGCAGTAAATACCAAACCGTAGTTCGTACCTGCATTCTTTGTGCCCCAGAAGTCAGAAATCGCCGCGGGGTTTACCGAGGCTTGCGCGCCGTAGCAGAAGTAAACGATAAATACCATCACGTAAACGGCAAACACATGAGCACCAGCCCAATACATTACGGGGATCGCCACGGTCGAAATCGCAAGCACCACCCGCAAGGTGTTTAGACGGCCGAGAACGTCGGACAACCAGCCGGACACGATCCGGCCAGAAACGTTTCCGATGGCTCCAACCGCGAGGGTCATCGTCGCCAAGGCGACGCCGGGGATTCCTTGGCTCCGGGCGAAGGGAACGAGCTGGCTAATGATTAAAAGTCCCGCGGAAGATCCGAGCCCGAAACCAACCCACATAAAATAGAACGCGGGTGTGCGCAAAACCTCGGTTGGAGTGAACTCATAATGGGATACCGCCACATGGGAAGAAGGCGCCGGTATCAAATCGCTTGGCCGATAACCCACCGGCGGGTTCTCTAAAAGGAACGACCCCACCATAGTCATCATGAGGAAGATACCGCCCAGCATCATACAAGCCGTCCGCCAGCCAAAGTGTGGGAACAACACTAGGTTGGCGACCGGGCCAAAAATGGCTGAGCCGCCGCCATAGCCCGCAAGCGCGAGCCCGATTGCCAAGCCTCGCCTGTCGGGGAACCACTTGGCCATCACCGGAACCACTGTGGCGTAGCCAAAGCCGTTGCCGATTCCGCCCAGCACGCCATAGCAGAGAAAGAGATAGTACAGGCTCGATGTATAGGCACAGAGGAAAAATCCCAAACTAACCAGTCCGCCCCCCGTAATGGAGATCCAGAAAGGGCCAAATCTATCTTGAAGCCGTCCAGCAAGGACAAACGATGTTGCAAACATCACCACGGCGATCGTAAAGACGGTAGAGGTCTGCGCCCGCTTCCAGCCGAATTCATGTTCAAGGGGCGCCACAAACACACTCCACGCGTAGAGAGCGCCGAGGGCGAGAGTCACCAGGAGTCCACCCACTAAACGCCACCAGCGGCTTATCGCAGGGGTGGCAACCGCAGGGTTGGATGGCGCAGCCGGTCTTGAAATCTCTTTTGGTGAGACAGAAGCCATCGTTAGACCTCGCGGATCGTGAGAGAGCGCCCCTGCATCCTAAATCCCTTTTCTCCTGATATAAGGAGCCTGGAGCCTCACTGGCCGAGACTCTCGGAGCTTCTCGACTGGGGCAGAAGATCATCGATCTGTACGCCGCGCGCGCTGGATGCGGCACGATCAGCGTTGACGCAGCTGCGCGACGCTCGCCAGGATGACCTCTGCCCGAGCGAGCACTGGGCGATCCACCATCTTCCCATCCACTGAGGTCGCCGCGCCTTGAGCCGCCGCGGACGCCTCCACAACACGCTTCGCCCACGCTTCTTCTTCCGCCGTGGGAGCAAAGCATTCGTTGACTACCGGTACTTGCTTAGGATGAATGCACATCTTTCCCCCAAAGCCCAGGCGCCTGGCACGCAAGGTGTCTGCGCGCACTCGCTCTGCCGAATCTATGTCCGTGGTGACACCATCCACCGGAGACTGAATGCCGGCAAGGCGTGAAACCAGGACGATCTGCGAACGGAAATATAAAAGCTCCTCTTCATCGGCGGTCATGCCGAGATCGAGTTGGAAATCGATTGAGCCGAATAGCAGACGCTGCACGCGTTCGGCGCTCGCCAGTGCCAGTGCGTTCCAGAAGCCTTGTGCCGTTTCAATTTGCAGCAAGATAGGCGCTGCTGAGCCAAAATGGTCAGCAACAAAGCGAATATCTTCGACGCGTTCGGCCTTAGGCAATATGACGCCGGCAATGCCCGGCTTCCCGCCCAAGTTCAGGTCGTCACGAAACCATTCGCTATTCGAAGTGTTGATGCGCACCAGTACAGGCTGTGCGGGCGTCAGCCACGCCGCCACTGCCGCGCGGGCTGTCAATTTGTCTCCAGCGGCAACGGAATCCTCCAGATCGAGAATCACCGCGTCGGCCCCGGCTGCGCACGCCTTGGCAAAACGCTCGGGCCGGTTACCTGGAACGAACAGATAGGAACGGGGGCTGAGCAATGGCATCTGAAGACTCCAAATTCAAGAAACTCTTTATTTTGGTGATGCGCGTCAGGTTCCAGATTTGTGCGAAAATGCGGCTCATTTCTTCTGCCGTGGCCGCTCCGCTGAACTCCGCTAAGCGTAATGCCTTCTGCTCCAGTTCGTTCCGCGTTAGCGTGTTGCCAGGGTCGCCCTTGGGCTTGTCTATCCTTCCGTGCAGTGTGCGGCCATCGGCGGTTTCAACGGTAACCTTGCCAATCCAACTTTTCGGATATGCGCGGTCCACTTCAGGGTCAAGAGCCATTACACTTTTTTCCCGGAATGCTGCGACGCGCGGATCGTTGAAGTGATCCACAAATTCTGTCATGCCAGCGCGCCCAAACAATGCGATCAGCCCCAACACTGTACCCATGGAGAACTTCGCTTGATGTACGGTCTTTGGATTTAACACAGGCCCCAGCACATCAATCGCTGCCTGATGCACATGTGCGGTGACGTGCGTGATCGCCTCCGGCTTCAGCTCATTCTGAGCCATTACTATTTGTAAGGCGTCCGCAGCGGGGTGCGTGTGCCGGCAAGAGGCATGATACTTGAACGAAGTTTCGACCAGCGCCCAGCGCTCTCCCAGGCGGTCGGTCAATTTAGCGGGGTCAGCATCCCTTGACATGCCGGCCGCCATTCCTTGTGGTCCTTCCAGGATATGCTTGGCGCCCGTAAACCCTTCCTTCGCGAGATATGCCGAAAACAGACCATCTGCCGCGGCTTTAGCGGTGTGCAGTTGCTTCGAGTCGGCTGCATCACGCAAGAATTCCCACAAACCTGCCGCCTGCGTGCCCGCCGAACCAAAGGCATCGAGCATCTGCTCCGCGGACAGATTCAGCAAGCGCCCGACTGCTGCCGCTGCGGCGAGAGTGCCCGCGGTTCCCGTGGTATGAAAAACCTGGTAGTGGGTGCGGCCAAGAAACTCACCGACGCGGATACCCACTTCGTAGCCAGCCACCGCCGCAGTCAGTAGTTCAGGTCCAGAACTACCGATGGTCTGCGCTACGGCCAGAACCGGAGGAAAAACAACGGCGCCCGGATGAAACACCGCGCCATTATGGACGTCATCCTGTTCGGCAAAGTGGGAAGAGGCTGCATTTACCATCGCTGCAAACAGTGGAGAGGTGCGGCGGCGCGAGATCAGCACTTCGGACTCGCCAACTCCCGGCCCCATAGTGACTGCAAAGCGCTCGATCGCTTCCACTGGCCGCGCGCCTTTGCCGGCAAGAGCGGAGCCAAACCAGTCGAGAAACAAATCCTCCGCGCGCCGCAGCACCGGCGCGGGAATATTCTCGAACCGCAGCGTCGCCGCGAAATTGGCAAGAATCTTGCTCGGGTGATCGCTCATGTAATTTGTCGTTCCATTATTTGGACTCTATCGCGCCCCGAAGCCGGAAGAAATCATCGGTCACTCAAAATGAACGCGGTAATCCGAGCACATGCTCCGCTACGTAGGAAAGAATTAAATTGGTCGAAATCGGCGCCACCTGGTACAGGCGGGTTTCGCGAAACTTACGCTCGACGTCGTACTCGCAGGCAAAACCGAACCCGCCGTGGAACTGCAGGCAGGCATTAGCCGCTTCCCAGGATGCCTCCGCGGCCAGCAGGAGTGCCATGTTGGCCTCGGCGCCGCATGTTTTATGAGCATCGAATAATGTACACGCCTTGAAGCGCATCAAGTTGGCCGCCTCGACTTTGATGTACGCCTTGGCGATCGGAAATTGAACTCCCTGGTTCTGGCCGATCGGCCGTCCGAATACGTTGCGCTCATTTACGTATTTTGTCACCTTGTCGATGAACCAGTAACCGTCACCGACGCACTCGGCCGCAATGAGTGTCCGCTCGGCGTTGAGCCCGTCGAGAATGTACCTGAAACCCTTCCCTTCTTCTCCGATTAGACTGTCCTCCGGGATTTTCAGATCGTCGAAAAACAGCTCGTTCGTTTCATGGTTTACCATGTTGGGAATCGGCCGCACCCTGAGCGTCTTGCCGATCGCGCCTCGCAGATCAACCAGAAAAATCGACATTCCCTCGGATTTCTTCTTGATCTCGTCTAAAGGCGTCGTTCTTGCCAGCAGGATCATGAGATCGGAATGCTGCACCCGCGAAGTCCATACCTTCTGTCCGCTCACCACGTAGTGGTCGCCTTTCTTGACCGCCGTGGTCTTGATCTTCGTCGTGTCGGTGCCCGCGATCGGCTCGGTCACGGCCATGGCCTGCAGGCGCAGTTCGCCGCTCGCAATTTTAGGCAGGTATTTCCGTTTTTGCGCTTCCGACCCATGACGTAACAGCGTACCCATGTTGTACATCTGTCCGTGACAAGCACCTGCATTGCCGCCCGCGCGGTTGATCTCCTCCATGATGACCGAGGCCTCGGTCAGACCCAGCCCCGAGCCGCCATATTCCTCCGGGATCAGCGCGGCCAGCCACCCTGCCTTTGTGAGTGCGGCCACAAATTCCTCTGGATAGGCGCGCTGTTCGTCCATTCGACGAAAATATTCAGCAGGAAACTGCGCGCAGAGTTCGCGCAAAGCGGACCGCAGATCTTGATATTGATCGGCCGAGTTCAACACGGATAGTCCTTCCTTAATCCTTACTGCTTCAGGTGAAATGAGATTGCTCAAGCCAGCGTGGCAGTTGCGTCCATTGCCAAATTGCCTTCTGTGTCTGCCGCCCACAGCCGGATTGTCTTATCGTCTTGTTCCACTCGGCCGCAGAGTGAAAATGGCGCTATGTCGAACAGTGGTTTGACCGACCGAAATGCGAAGCGGGCTAACGTAGCATCCGGCAAGCTACGTCTTACCAGGTCAAGCAGGAGTGTCGCGATCAATGGGCCGTGCACGACCAAGCCGGGATAGCCTTCAACCTCGGTCGCGTACCGCCGGTCGTAGTGAATGCGGTGTCCATTAAACGTCAGCGCCGAATAACGAAACAGCAATACCGCGTCTGGGTACATCTCTCTTCTCCACGTCGCAGCACTCGACGAGCGTTGGGATGTCTGGACTGTGTCGCCCGCTCCGGATTGGTCTCGATAGACGATGTCCTGCTCCTCAATCAAAGCCACACCCTCGCCATTTCTTATCTCATGCCGCACTACGACGAAGACGAGCGCCCCCGTGCGCCCTTCTTTATGGCTCACATCGACGATGCTCGATGAACGAGAAATGCTGTCTCCCACGCGAAGAGGACGATGAAACTGCAGACGGCCGCCTGCAAACATTCGGCGCGGAAGGGGCACCGGGGGAAGAAAACCACCCCTCCTCGCGTGTCCATCGCTGCCGATTTCAGAATGCCGATGCAGAGGCAGGAAATAAAGCCAGGTCCACAACGGTGGAAGTGGATCGCCGGTCTTGGGAAGCGGATCATCCCGGTCAAGAGTGGCAGACAGAGCCGCTATTGGTACGGAGGTGACTTTGTCGGAGCGCGTCTCGGTTCTTCCGAGCCACTCCCGCAGGTAATTTATGTTCAGGTCCACGGTGTCAGTCACCTACAAAACAATGTCGGCTGTTCCCGCCAAAGATCGCCCGGGTAGTGTTCAGTGCCATGCACCTAAGCCGCCAAGTAGCCGCGTTGCAACCGAGTCCGACAGGGCCACGGTCAGATGGAGGATAGCGGCATCATTGAGGGGGATTCTCCCAGTCTCGCCATCGCCGCCGATTCTGTCACAATCTCTGACGCTGAATCAATGGCTAGAG
The DNA here is from genome assembly GCA_041488495.1 of Terriglobia bacterium. Classification (GTDB taxonomy): domain Bacteria; phylum Acidobacteriota; class Terriglobia; order Acidiferrales; family UBA7541; genus Palsa-360. The sequence continues at coordinate 21,358 of JBGPPL010000015.1, read as the reverse complement.
CAAGCAGGCACAATGCAACAGGAGGTGTATTTTGTTGCGTGTGTTCGGACTTCAAGGCAGGGATGGTGTGTGATCCGGCGCGGCGCCGCCAAGTTCTCAAATCCATGGCAGGCATGGACGATTCCGCTCAACCACAGCCATGGCGATCTTAGATTGACAGGAGAGGAGCGGCCGCCGTATGGTTTCGCACAGAGATCAACTTGAAAGCGGAATTTCCGGTTAGACTGCATAGAGACTCAAGCTCATCAGTTCGCGTCGCCGAGGGCCCAAATCGTTGTCTTTCCTCGCAGAGATCCGGCGCCATTTCATATGATGTCGAGTGGAAGTAGTCCAGGGTGGAGTGCCCGACGGAAGGAGAACCAACATGGGACATGATCCGGACACGGACGTGCCGGCAGGTAACAGGGGTGAATTCCTGAGCCGCCGCAGCCTCTTTCAACGTGCTGGCCTGCTCATTGCGGCGGCGGCGCTTCCCCCCGGGATGGGGATGGCCGAGTCATCTGCCAGCCCGGCTGGGGAGGGCGTCAGCCCGGTGATGGCCAAGCTCAGCGCATATATGAGCGAAGCCCGGGGTCGTGCGCTGCCCGACGAGGTGATGGAGAAGGCGAAGCAACACATCCTCGGCTTCAAAGGGCTTAGTCGCGTCAAGGTCCTCCCGAGTTGCAGAGGTGACGCTGCCGCGCTTCTTGCTCACCGCGCAGCAGTTGAAATCCGCAAGACCGCGAAACGTCGATACGTCAGATTTAGCGGGTTTCACGCGCCAGACACACAGAAATTATTCGCCTATTATTTGTAAACCTCGGTAGGGGTCCCGCCTGGTCTTTTCTATGCTCTCGCGAGGACCAACGGGCGCACGGACGCAACTAATCTACCGAGGGACTGCCGGTGGGGCGGCGTCCACGGGCGGGTGTCCCGGCGGGACGTTCGGCGATGCATGGTTCGTCCCGGATTTGAAATTTCTCAGCGCCTCGGACAAGATGGAATTCGATCCAGACGGTGCCGCTGTTGCAGGAGATTGTGACGGGTCGAGCGATGGATGCGAGAAGTCGGCGCCGACGGGATTGGATTCGACAACGGCCCAATTGCCCCCGCTGCGTTCAAGCGCATAGGTCAGCTGCATCATCCCCGGGCCGTTCTTCACGTGGAATTCAACCTGAGCCTGCGCGCGATCACCCTGCATGGTGACTTGTTTCACGACCGTGTCGAACGCTTGCAGATTCAGCGTCCCCTTATGGGCCAAGTGCGCTTCGATAGCAATGCGAATTTCACTTTCGGGGCTGGCGGCACTTTTCTTACACCCGGCCAGAAGGATTACGAGCGAAAGGGATAATACGATGGAACGTGTGCGTTTCATTTTGACCTCATTACCAGCGATGCATGCTGCTTCTTGTTCTTCAGGAGATGGCCGTGTCTACGCTTCGAGGAGCTGCCCTTTAGAAAGTGTGGCCTGTTTTGCCTCGCTGCTCGCGACCAAGGTGACGTCGCGCGTTCCGAAGTCGATGCCAATCTTCTTGAGAAAAGCATTTGGAGGAACACCGCCTGCAAAGATCCAGACATAATCGTTGGGAATCTCCTGCACCGCACCCTGAACATCGATGAGGACGGTTCCCGGTTTGAACTCGACGGGGGTGGAGTTGAATACCACGCTGACTTTCCCGGTGCGCATACACTCTTCCATGCGCTGTGTGTTTCGTTCTTTGATCCGGCTAAAGGATTCTTTGCGATACGAGAGAGTGACCTTGTTGCCGGTCTGGTGCGCAAGCCCCATGGCCGCCTCGACGGCACTGTCGCCTCCGCCCACAACAAGGATTCTTTTGTTTATGTAATGGTCCGCCTCGATCAGCCTGTACATGACCTTCGGCAGTTCCTCTCCCTTGACTCCAAGTTTCTGCGGAGTGCCGGCCCGGCCGAGCGCAAGGACTACCGCGTGGGAGCGGTATTGGCCTTTGGTGGTCACGACACTGAAGATGCCGTCCGGCCCCTTCTTGATGTCCTCCACTTTCTCGCTGGCACGAACTTTGAAATCTGCTCGCTTCCGAAGTTCGTCCCAGAAAGAAAGGAGCTCTTCCTTAGAAAGTTGCATCTTCTTAAACTTTCCGTACATCGGAAAGTTTACGGGACTTGTCAGCACGAGTTTCTGGCGGGGATACTTCGCAACCGTGCCTCCGATCTCATCCTGCTCCACGGTAATGTAACTGAGCTTGTTCTCGATGGCGCGCAGCGATGCACTGATCCCTCCTGGACCGGCTCCGACGACCAGCACATCGTAAACGTCCGGAACGGATCTGGCAGCCCCCATCGCTGTGACTCTGTTAGCGATGGTATCGACGCATTCGCGCCCCTGGTTTATGGCATTCTTGATCAAAGCCAAACCACCGAGTTCTCCGACAATAAACAAGTTCCGGATGCTCGTTTCATACTTGGGCGTCAGATATGGCATGTCGGCGGCCATGCTCGGGCTGGCCATCACCATCGTGATCGCACCGACAGGGCAGGCGTCGGCGCAAAGGCTGTGGCCGACACACTTATATCCGTTGACAATGGCCGCCTTGCCACCCAACATGGCAAGCACGTCACCCTCCGGGCAAACCTGTGTGCAAGTCGAGCAACCGATGCAATATCCAGAGTCGATATGCGGGTGCTGGGCTCTGGGCCCCCCGGAATACAGCTTCCCCTTTTCCGCAGCCTCGCGCGCCCGCGTCTCCCTTCTCTTTAAATTTTTCCGGTACAAGATAAAAGGGACCGCAATAACAATGGCGCAGAGACCGTAGATCAAGAAGGTCAAGGAATTCTCAGTCATTCCCTAAGTTCTCCAGAAAGGTTCAAGACCGGACGCTCCAGAAATACCGCGCAAACTAATAGTATCCGAGCATCAGCATCAGAATCACATGAATGCAGGCCAGCACGGCAAAAGAATAACTAAACGGCCGATGGATCAAGTGCCAGAGATGCAGCATCTTGTGTGACTTCGAAAGGAACACGATCTTCTTGGCAAGCACCGTCTGTTCCCGCGCCGTCGCAATGGCACGTTCCAACGCGACATTTTGGCTGCGCCCGAAACCCACCAGCGACCAGACTTTTCTGTGTGACCAGAGCATCTTTTGCCGCAGCCGCCATACGCGCAGTGGGAATCCCAGATCGAACAGCATCATTTTCCCCAGAGCGGTCAGTAGCGACATTTGCTCCGACTTGTGCAAATTCGGGAGGCGCAAGAGCGACTCTACATCCCGCGGCGAAAGAATCCCCAGGCTGTTTAGCTGCGCGGCCAGTTTCGAGCTCTGCGCTTGGGCGTCGTTGAGCGACACCTCGGCAAAGTTCAGACTCCGCGGAATCTGTGCGTAGATGTAGCGCCCGACGATACCGCTCAACGCGACGGCGACCATGATCCAGAAGGCTACGCCGGCGAGTCCGGAGAACTTGAAGGAAGAGTGAAATGCGATGAGGACCGGCGCCGTCAGCCCGAGCAAGACGTGAAAATCCAGCCAGTGGCGCGAATTGCCTTGCCTCCCAAGCCAGGCCCAGCGTTTCCGAAGTGGATAGAGATACACGATCAGGAACAAGACGAAACCGATCATTCCCAGGCGCAGGCCGGTCGTTCCGCTGGGCTTCAGGAAGGCATGCTTTGGGGAGAGGGCACGCTCGGCCTGGGAAAGAATGTAGTAGTCGAATCCATAGGCAAGCTGAATCAGGGCCAGTGACCCGGCGATCAGGTAGGCGATGCCGAGCCGGACGCGGTGGGCTCGCTCTCCGTCGGCCGGGGCCGCCATGATTCGGGGAACGCTGATATTTGTGCTCATTGGCGTGCCTGTTGCTCCTTTGTGTTCACTGAGAATCGCTTGTAGTCCGAGAACCGGTGCATATTTCGCCAGTGCTGGTGCCGCGTTTCCACTTCGATGGTCGCCTGTGAGGGCAGCCAATACGTATCTGGCGGATTGTGGAAGGTGACCGGGGCGTACTCCACTTCGGACCGCAGGGTTCGAAGTCCTACATCCTCCATTCCCGTCTCAATTCCCGCGACGATTCGCGCAATGATTCCGGTTTCAAGGTCGATCCAGGCGGTGCCGGAAAGGTCCAGGGGGAACTCCCGGCCGCCGACGGCCATGGCCGCCGGCGTTCGTGTGCCTGGAACGTGCTCGAAGTGGACCTTGGCAAGCAGCCGCCCGTTGACGGTTTCCTCCCCCGCGACGGCGAACTTGAATCCCGCTGCGTAGTACGGATGAAAGACGAGAAACAACGTTGCAAAGCCGTTGCTCACAAGCAGCGGGCGCTGAAGCTTCTTCGCGAGTTTGCCCTCGTCCACCAGGCGCGACTCAACCAGATTTAGCTCGCCATTCGAACTGGAGAGGAGGATCAGATAATTGAACGCCGACTCTTCCTTCTCGACTGTCTTTCCGCTGTCGCCGAGCTTTTCCTGCGTGACGCGCTCATTGCAACTCACCTCAGAAATTCTGTCGAGATACGAGGTGACCTGCTCGCTCGTGCGGCGAAGTAATTCTTCCAGAGGGTCGCCCGCAGCTCGTGCGGGGCGGGCTGCCACGCACACGAGGAAGACGGAGGCGAGGAGAATTGATATATTCAGGCTTCGCATGAAACGCGCTCCTTTGTCATTTGTGCGTCCCCTTAGAATCAAAACGGTATCCGAGAGTGAAAACCCACTGGTCGTAGTTTTGGAGCTGTCCGCGATAGAACGTGAGCCCTCCCTGCAGAAAGAACCGGGCGCCGAGCGACGTGTCCACGGACGTTGTCAAGAATCGGGCGCTCTGATTTCCGGCAAGCGCCGATACGACCGATTGATCTCCCCCCAGCACGTCGAGACGGAGGCCGTCCCCGAGACTGCGCGAAAACGACACCGCACGATACGACCCGTCGCCGAAGGCACTGTTGAACCGCGAGTAGTGCGCATCGGCGCGCAAGCCCAGCCACGGCACGTTTCCGAACGTAATCCCGTACAACTGGTTCAGGGAGTGCTTGGCGTCACCGGTGCGGCTGCTCTGGCCCATGTTTGTGTATAACGAAATCTGTTTCACCACTTCCAATCGCACACCAGCGCTCATACCTTGAAACAGATACTTGTCGAGCAGGCCCGTTCCAATCAGCGTCGGATCGAACGTGGGAATATTCCGGAAATACGTGTGGTTGAGTGAGAGCTCGATCCGTGGGACAGGATTCAGCCGAGCCGTCAGGAAGCTCTGGCTGATTCCCGCACCGGGGGTGGGCACCGCCGGGTTGCCGCGCGGACGATCCGCCTGGAGAGAGTGGTAAATCGAAAAAACCCGTTTGTAGGTGACCGTGTCTTCGAAAAAAACGAACGGCCTCTGCGATTGCCACTTCAGCAGGCTGACTCCTACGCCTGAAGTGCTCGAGTAGTGGGCGTGATCGAAGCTGCCGCCCTCAAAGTTGACAAACGTTCCGCCGAGGCGCTGGTCGGGGTTGTAATTCCACGAAGTCGGATCCGGCGTCGAGCCCCCAAAAATTCCTGCCGTCACACCCTTGCCAATTCGCCGGCCGAAATATCCGCCGTCGATTGTGTCCAGGCTGCTTGCCCATGGGAGATACATCCGGCCCACTCCCGCGACCCAGCGCGAACCGGGATTTTGATAGGTCAATTCCAGGTGATAGGTCCGGTTGAGCAGGTCCTGCAGTGTCTGCTGTGAGGACGAAGAGAACGAGTTGATCCGCCCGCGCCAGTAACCGCTCAAGTTCCAATAGGTCCCTCCGATACGCGTGAAATCCGCGCGGAACACGACGCCGACGCTGGAGCTCCGCGCCTGGGAAGTGTCCCGGTTTATCGTCCCCATGTAATCGACACCAATACGTCCACGCGCGCGATTCACGGAGGGGAGAGGAGGCCGGGGCACATAAGCGCGCGCCTCTTCGTCAAGCAGGTCGCTCTCCGTGAACGAAATGACTGCCGGGTACTTCCGCGTTGCGCCCACGGTGTGCTGATCCACCAACGCCTGGGTGTCCTGTGTGGAGAGGTAGGCCAGGTCACCCGGCACGACGTCGCGCTTCGGTGTGCGGATCTCAGTGACAGCGGAGGTTTCCGCGATGCCAACAACGATGAGTTCCGCGATGGTCCCGCCGCCGTTGCCGTCCGCTCCAGCGTCTGCTGCTACCTTATTCTCATCTCTTACCAGCAGCGTCATCCCTTCAGTGAGGCCGGAGCTTCGCCCTCCGTCCAGATATGCAGTTTCCTGCTGCACGTATTTCACCAGGAAGGCGGTGCGCATTCCCGTGTTCACAGACTCAGTGACCGACCGCATGTCTGGCTCGGAAATATCGCGAGCAAGTTTCGGCGGTTCGACGGCCGCTGTGGACGAAACAGGCGCTACAGTTGGCGCCGCGGCTGGGGCCAGTGTTGCAGGTTCCGGGCCAACAGGCGCTAGGGGAAGATTGTTGACTGTAAGATCGGATGCTGCTGGCGCAGAATCCAAAGGAACGGTAGATTTCACCGCTTTCGGTTCCTCGGTGGCCTTCGGCGCGGGGTTCTCTGCCATCACGGATAGATTGGTTTCCTTACTCGAATCGACAGTGGGTGCTGCAGGTTCTTGCGCCTGAGCCACTGGCGCTGCGGGGAGCGATTGCGGCGCTGGCTGGATCGGTGGCACATCTTCGCTTTCGGATGATGGTGAAGACTTTCCGCCTCGGCGGAAAATTCCGATCACGGCTTCCGCAGCCGAGACGGCAGGCGAAGCGCGTCCTGTATGAGCCGGGACATCCTGGCGCCCGGTTGGCTGCGAGGGTTCTTTCGATGCCCGTTGTTGCTGCTCCTGCAGGCGGGATCCGATCCGAAGGACAACTCTGTTTCCCTCCGAGGACAACAGGTACGGCATAGCCCGATCTAGCTCGATGAGCATGCGCGTCAGGGGTGGGTTTCCGCTCTGCTGCCAGATGCGCACGGCGTGCACGCCGTTCTTTTTCACCAGGATTCGCCGCGCGCTTTTTTCGAGTACGACGCCTGGCAGGTCAAGGGCAATCCGGTCCCCGTAAACGGCGGTGACCTTGGCGGAAGTGATGACGGCAGTGGCGCTCACTTCGATTCGCACTTCTGCGTCTTGCCCTGAAACGCTCAGGTTGGTAACCACTGGCGCCGCCGGAGAATTCGTCGGCGTTTGCGCAAAGGCGGCAGGGGCCAACAGCAGCAAGGCCCCCAGTTGTCTCGCTCTAATCATTCCCTTGCCTTTTTCTTCGGCAGTGCGTTGCTGCCTTGCGTTCTAATCTTCCGCCGTTCTTAGTTCTTATGGCATTGATAACAATTTGCACTATTCCAGACGTAACCATTCACACCGCTGTGTTTCGGATCGGTTTGGGCCTTTGTGTGGCAGCTTGTGCATACGAAGACCGTATAGTCCGAGGAATTCGTGTGGCAGGTAGCGCACACGCCGTTGGCCCCGCCATGATTTAGGCTGAACCAGGTGTGATTGAACGTTGCTCCCAACCAACTGGTGGTGGTGTGGCACGTCGCGCATGTGGTCGGGAACCCTGCCGCGGCGTGGTTCGGATTCGTTGTGGCCGTGTAATCTGCCTTATGGCAGCCGTAGCAATCGGTTGGCAGCGTCGTGAAGTTGTTGTTCACGTGGCAGCTCGCGCAAGCAACCGTGGTGTGAAAACCAGTCAGGGGGAAAGCCGTTGTGTTGTGATTAAACGTAGACGGCTGCCACACCGTCGTCGTGTGGCAGAGTTCGCACTGCTGCGGAAACCCGACTTGCGCGTGGTTCGGACTTGTTGTGGCCTGGTAGTTCTTCAAGTGGCAGGACACACACGTGGTTACGGTCAGGCTGTAGTTGTTATTGATGTGGCAGCTTGCGCAAGCAACCGTGGCGTGAAAACCAGTCAGCGGGAAGCCCGTTGTCGAGTGATTAAAAACGGCTCCCGTCCAGGCCGTGGTCGTGTGGCAGACCGTGCAGTCGGTGGGGAACCCGGCCTGCGTGTGATTCGGATTTGTCGTGCCCTGGAAGTTAGCCAAGTGGCAGCCAACGCAGGTTGTCGGCGCACCGGCATACACGCTGTTAACGTGGCAGAGCGTGCATGCAACAGTCACGTGCGCGCCGGTCAGCGGGAACGTGGTAAACGTATTGTGATTGAAATTGGCTGGCTGCCAGGCCGTTGTGGTGTGGCAGGTCTCGCAAGTCTGCGGGAATCCCGCCTGCGCGTGGATCGGATTCGTTGTGCCCTGGAAGTCTTTCAAGTGGCAGGAAACACACGTGGTTGTAGTCAGGCTGTAGTTGCCGTTGACGTGGCAACTCGCGCAAGCAACCGTGGTGTGAAAACCAGTCAGCGGGAAACCAGTTGTGGAGTGATTAAATGTCGCTCCCGTCCAAGCCGTTGTGGTGTGACAGGTCTCGCAGGTTTGCGGGAACCCTGCCTGGATGTGATTCGGGGTCGTCGTAGCCTGGTAAATAGCCAAGTGGCAGGAGATACATGTGGTTACGGTCAGGCTGTAGTTGTTGTTGACGTGACAGCTTGCACAAGCAACCGAGGTGTGAAAACCAGTCAGCGGGAAGCCCGTTGCCGAGTGATTAAACACTGCTCCAGTCCAGGCCGTGGTCGTGTGGCAGAGCTTGCAGTCGGTTGGGAGTCCGGCCTGCGTATGGTTCGGACTTGTCGTGGCCTGGTACTGATTCAAGTGGCACGCAACGCACGTAGTCGGCGTGTTCGGAAAGACGCCGTTGGTATGGCAAGCAGAGCAGGCCACGGACGTGTGAGCGCCGGTCAGCGGAAATACAGTCTTGCTGTGATCGAACGTGGCCGGTTGCCAGGCCGTGGTCATGTGGCAGAGCTCGCAGGTCTGTGGAATCCCCGCCTGCGCGTGGTTCGGGTTCGTTGTACCCTGGAAATCCTTCAGGTGGCACCCAACGCAGGTTGTCGGTGCGGTGGCATACACGCCGTTGATGTGGCAGAGCGTGCACGCGACGCTCACATGAGCGCCAGTCAGCGGGAATGTCGTAAACGTATTGTGATTGAAAGTGGCGGGCTGCCAGGCACTCGTATTGTGGCAGGTCTGGCAGGTCTGCGGGAATGCCGCCTGGACGTGACTTGGATTGGTCGTGCCTTGGAAATCCTTCAGATGGCAGCCCACGCACGTGGCCGGAGTCCCCGTGAATTGGCCCCCGACGTGGCAAGCAGAGCACGGCAACTGCGCGTGCGCCCCGGTCAAAGCGAAGCCGCTGAGCTGCAGGTGGTTAAACTTGGCATCGAGCCACGTGTTCATTCCGTGGCATTGCTCGCAGGCCGTCGGGAAGCTTGCGGTCACGTGGCTTGGATTGGTGGTCTGCTGAAACTGTTTCGCATGACATGCATAGCACTGGGTTGGCAGCCCCTGAAATTGTCCCGTCGCGGCGCCCTTGTGGCATGCGGCGCAATCCAGCGCGGCATGAGCGCCGAGCAGCGGAAACCGGTTGAAGTGATTCTGGATTGCCTGCACGGAAACGTTCCAGCCACTCACTGTGTGGCACTGCTCGCAGTTGGCCCCGAACTGCCTCCGGTGAATGTCGGCGTGGCAGTCCGCGCATTTTGAACCGACGTTTGTGAACACCAGCTTCGTGTGGCACTGCGTGCACTGAACTTTCTCGTGCATCCCACGGAGGGGATAGCGGGTCTTCTCGTGGTTAAATTCCGGAACGCCGCGGATCGGCTTCCAGCCTGTAGAGGTGTGGCAATTTTCGCAAGGAATGTTGATCGCGCCGTGAGGATTGCGCGTGACCGGTTGTGGCGCAGGACGAGACGGCCCCTGAGCGGACGGCTGGAGTGTTAACAACCCCAATATAATCTGGAGGATACCTATGCCTAGCACAATGCAACACCCCTCATGATTCGCGCTCCGACCGCCAAACACAGAAAGATGACTCTATAGATGGTAGCCCCCGTCAGTAGCGTTGCATACTGTACCTAGTGCCAGATCAAGTTCACGTTGATAGTACAGGAGATAATGCGGGGCTTCGAACTCCGGCAAGCGCCTCGCCCCGCCGTCAAATCCGAAACGAGTCCTCTCGAGAGTTAGTCTGGCATCCCATATCTAATTCCCTCCATGACAGTCCTTGCACTGGCTAGGGATCGGCTTATAGAAAACAACCGATTTGCCGGCCACTTCGCGGGTCAACTTGTGGCAGGTCAGGCACGGCACGTCTCGGTGAGCCCCATCGAGCGGGTAAGTCGTCCGCTTGTTATGGTCAAATTGAGCCGGTTTCCAGCGCGTGGCGTCATGGCAACTCGAGCAGTCGGCGGCATCCGGCCGGGCAGCAAACTGCTTAGCGTGTGGATCCTCATGGCATCCGGAGCACATTTTCGGAGCGGCTGCGAAATCCACATTCTTCAGGGTCACCTCCATCGCAGGCGGTCTATGGCAATCAAGGCAAGCAACCCCGCGGTGCACGCCTGTGAGAGGAAATTTAGTCGCCGAATGGTCGAAGCGCGTTAGTTCGCTCCACTTTGCCGTCGTGTGACAGGCCTCGCAGCCTGCGATCGAGCCGTCCGTCCGCCGCGCCTCCATTCGCACGCGGAATTCGCCGCGATGCGGGTCCTGGTGGCAGGCCGTGCAAGACCGATCCTCGAACTTGAACTTCACCGGGGTTGCCGAACCCTGCGCCACTGGCTTGTGGCAGTCCGCGCAGGAGACCGCAATGTGCGCGCCGGTCAGTGGGAAACGCGTCTCTTTGTGTTTGGCCAGTGCGAACACCGCGGGACGGAAACCTTGCAGGTTGTGGCATGTCTCGCAGCGATTCAGGGCCGGAGCAGCGGCAAACTGTCCTTTGTGAATGTCTTTGTGGCAATCCTTGCACTGGGTCGCCGTAATCTTGAATTCCGTATCCTTGCCTTTTGGTAAATGGCACTTGTCGCAGGTCACCGCCGTGTGACGGCCTTCAAGCGGGTATTTCGTTGCAGCATGTTCCTTCACGCCGAATGTGGAGGGTTTCCAGTTATTTTCCGTGTGGCACGTTGCGCATTCGCCGCGGTCCGTGCGCGCGCGGAACTGCCCGCGATGCGCGTCCTGGTGACAATCCATGCACTTGCCGTGCGCCACCGGGGTCTTGAAATCACCGCGCGTGTGGCAATCGCTGCAAGCCACGGTCTTGTGCTTTCCGAGGAGAGGAAATTTTGTCTTCGAGTGATCGAAACCCCGCAGTTGCGCCACGCGCGTCCAGCTCGCCGTCGTGTGGCAGCTCTGGCAGGTCCCGGTGAAGCTGCCCTTGTGCGGATCGGCGTGGCACCCGGTACATTTCTCGAATGAAAATCCTGTGTATTTCGTATACGGCTTTGCATTCTGGATAAGCATATGGCACTTCACACAAGCCAGCGGCTCGTGCGCTCCAGTGAGAGGATATTTTGACGCTGCATGATTGAAGCGCGACGCGGGCTTCCAGCCTGCCAAAGTATGGCAGCGCACGCAGTCCGTGCCTACCTGGCCGCGATGCTCATCTGTGTGGCAGCTCACACAGTCGCGCGACAGGCCCAGGTAGGTGCGGTTCAGGTCTTTGACCTGAATGCCCGAACGCGCGGCCGCGGGAATGTTCCCGGCCTTGTGACAGTTCGTGCAGGCTACTCCCGCATGTTTTCCTTCGAGCACAAAACCCGTCTTACTGTGATCGAGAGATTCGCGGTTCGGATCCCAGTGGACGAGAGCAAAATTCTCTCCGTTGTGTTCGGAATGGCAGCGCGCGCAGTCCTTGCCCGTCGGATTTTGCCCGGCGAAGGTAGCATGCAGTCCGCGCCGGCTGGCAACGCGCTCACGGATTTCCGTGTGGCAATCGAGACACTTGAGCTGCCCCGCGCCGCGGCCCAGATCGTGGCATTTCGTGCAATTCGTCGGCCCGGTTAGCGATTGGTGTGCCCTCGAAAGCGGACCGGGAGAAATTTGCGCGCGAACGGGAATCCCTTCGACGCCTGCCAAGACGGACAGAATGGCGATGAAAAACCCAACTCGAATGAAGACGGCAATCCGTTCTCGGCTGATCTGCTTATTGACGAGCATCTGGTATCCGACAATTCAGCCAGGACTCTTGACCTGGAGATTTCACACAGAACGAGCTGAAGTCTTAAAATGCTACCATGTCCAACCTCCCAACCCTTGTCCCATGGTTTCGCGACGTTTCCAATTCATAATCTGGCATCACATCTTCGTGTAATACGAATACCCTCGGTCCAAAATCCGGATGATGGAGACTTTCCAAGCCCCGAGGACGCATGGGTTGCGTTCTTTTCCGCCACCAGAACGTCAGAAGTACAGAGCGAAACCACACGGAGCGGATTGCAAAGCCAATTGGATGTGCTCGAAATTTCGGACGGAGAATTCGCAGGAGTCACGCAAGTTTGCTAGCGTATGCGGTTAGCGGAAAAAACGGGTTACGGTGCCATTCCGAGCGAAGCGTGCAACCGCCCTTTGCCTCTGGCCTGGATGATCCACGATTTTTGTGGTGAAAAACAGAGATGGCGAGGCGCCGATGTTCCGAGTCCTAGCGCTTGACGTATTTCCTCAACCCATGTGGACCGACGTCGGCCAAGTATACCGTGCCCAAGGCATCCGCCGTAATGCCTGACGCTCCAGAAATGCGGTTCACGTCCTGCTGATCCAGATCGGGGTCTGGAATGAAGGCCGTTACCGAGCCGTCTTTCGCACTTCCGATGAAGACGCCCCTCTTCCGGTTTGGGTTGGTTTTCGAATTTGTCTGTGAATCGGTTACATAAAGGGTGTCGTCCTTCGCAATGAAGATTCCACTTGGCCGGCCAAATTGTTTCCACTGGTCGATGAAGCGGCCATCCTGGTCGAAGATCTGGATTCGGCTGTTTCCTCGGTCGCCCACAAACACCTTTCCCTGAGAATCCAAGGCGATGCAATGAGGCTGGTCGAATTCGCCGGGGCCTGCGCCTGTCTTTCCCCAGCTCTTGATGAACCGACCATCCTTGGAAAACTTCACCACGCGGTTGTTACTGCCGTGGCCATCGGTCACGAAGATATCGCCATTGGAAGTGACGGTAACATTCGTGGGTCGATCGAAGGTATCCGGACCGTTCCCGGTGACGCCCGCCTTGCCGAGCGTCAACAACACCTTGGCCTCCGGACTGAACTTAAAGACCTGATTGCCCTTAGGAAACTCCCCACCTGCTCGTCCCTCACGCGCCTGTGCATCGGTCGCCCACACATTTCCGTCGCGTTCCACATAGAACCCGTGAGGAAAGATAAACATCCCCGCACCCCAACTGGCCAAAAGCTTGCCTGAGGGACTGAATTTTAAAATCGGCGGCACAAGCTCACGACCGTTACAAGTCGCCTCGCCGGCGGGAATGACTGCGAAACATCGGCTGAAGACCCAGATGTCGCCCTTGGGATCCAGGTCCACCCCGATTGTCTCGCCCCACTGACCTCCATTCGATCCGATGAAGTCCTTGGGAAGCTGCGGCCAGCCCTCGACGCGGCGATAGGGGGTAGATTGGGCGTGTGCCGCACCTCCAAACGTGACTGTGACGGCGAGGACGGCTATGAGCGCGAATCCCGTTCGACCTGCAGGCATCGTCGTAATCTCCATCGAAGTAAGGAAAGCCGGCTAGTCAGATGTTTCCTGGCGGCCCAATCTTCCACTCGTGATGCTTACTGTCAAGTTTTTTCAATGGTGGGAGAGTCTGCTCACATCGTATCCCCCTGGTAAGGCTGAAATGTTTGAGTGAGAAACGGAAGAAGGAACCCGATCTGTATTCAGCTTGGTGTTCTGCCGCCCGGCGGAGGTGAGAAACGGGGCGGGCGTCGCACAATGGCAGCATAACCCCGGATTTCCGATTTGAAAATCGGCGATAATAGTGTAGAAGATATGCATCACCTGTGTTCATGCGTGAACCGAGCACACGGAAGCCTTCCGGAGGTGGACGCCCAGTGGGTGAGAACCAAAATCAGCCCTTTCAACTCTCCTTCAACAGGTTTTTGCGCGTCGATTTTCAAGAATCACGGGTGACTTCAGATGCCAGCCGCGATGCCACTCAACAACAGCCATGGCGATCTGAGATCGACAGGAGAGGGGCGGCTGCCATATGGTTCTGTGCAAAGATAAAGTTGAAATCGGAAATTCCGGCTTAGATGGTTTCCTCGCCAGAGACTTTTGGGCGTTCCCAGGGTGCGGTCCACGTGACGGTTCCAAAGAAAAAGCTTTATTTTGCTATGGGAAAGTAAAATCTTATGCCACAGCGTGTCTTCGTGTCAGGGGGGAATACCATGAAAAAGCGATATGTGGTAGGAACGTGCATTTTGGCGCTGGCTACTGCCGTGGGCGCGTGGGCGCAAGGCTCAGCCACGGCCAACTTGCAGGGCACGATTAAGGACCCGAATGGGGGTGTGATTGCCAACGCGACGGTGGCCGTGCGCGATGATGCGAGGAACGTCGAGCGCACCACGACCTCCGGCGATCAGGGGGAGTACAAGATCCTGGCGCTCCCGCCCGGCATTTATACGCTGACGGCGACGGCACAGGGTTTCGCGAAGCGCGTCGTGACCGACCTGAAGCTAACCGTCGGCCAGGTGGCCGACTACCCGCTGACCTTGCAGATCTCCGGTGTTGAGAGCGGAGTGACCGTCAGCGGCCAGCCGCTGCTCGTGGAGACGTCGCAGACCTGGAACAGCACGACGATCAGCCAGCAGCACATCGAAAATCTCCCCATTAACGGCCGCAACTACATCAATTTCACGCTGACCAATTCGCAGGTCGCGCGGGACTCGGCCCCGAGCATCGGCGTGGCGCCCACTTCCGGGCTGAACTTCGGCGGACAACGCGCGCGATCGAATCTGGTGAACGTGGACGGCATGGACGCAGTGGACAACTCGACCAACGGCATTCGCTCGACGGTATCGCAGGAGGCGGTGCAGGAGTTTCAGCTTCTGACGAATGGGTTCGAAGCCGAGTATGGCCGCGCGTCCGGCGGCGTCGTGAACATCATCACCAAGTCCGGAAGCAATGATTTTCACGGCGCGGTGTTTGGTTACCTGCGCAACCGCAACCTTCAGGCGGTGAATCCGTTTTCGAACGTGCCGGACCCGGCCTATACCCGCGTGCAGGCCGGTGCGGACGCCGGCGGGCCGATCGTGAAGAACCGGACGTTCTTTTACGTTTCGTTCGAAGCCACGCGGCGGCAGGAGACGGGTTTTTCGACGATCGGACAGGATAATTTTGGCCTCGTGCCGCTCGGCAACGCGGCGTCGTTCGGATTGCCGGCCGGCTCACTGGTCACGCCGGCGCAGGCGGCGTTTCTAAGCACCGCGCCCGTGAACCCGCTTACCGGGACCTACGCGCACCTTTCGGCTGGAGGCTCGGCTGTCGCCCTGTCCGGCAAGGCCGGCATCACGGGGCCGCTGGGCGCATTTCCGACGACGGGCGCGCCGCTGCCCGCCTCGTTCCACAACCTCGTGAGCCAGATGGGGAATTTCCCAATCTCGGAGCATACCGACATCTACTCGGTGCGGCTGGACCACAAAATTACCGAGAACAATAAGATGATGTTCCGCTTCGGCGCCAGCCCCAGCGATGTCACCGGCATCGAGATCAATGCGCAGAACCAGAACTTCGGGCAGAATGCCTTCTCGCGAACATCCATTCAAAACTATCACGACTACAGCGCCACGGTGCAGGACAGCTGGGTTCTCGGTTCGCACAAGATCAACGAGTTCGGTTACCAATATTCGCGCCGCCGATTGCTGTATGATTTTTCGCGCGCTCCGGGAGGAGGCGATGTGGCCATTAATATCGTCGGTTTCGCCTTCTCCGGCCGTGAGCCGTTCTCCTATCTCCACCGCACCGAGCAACGACAACAGGTCAACGACAAATTCTCCTGGATGACCGGACGCCATATCTTCAAATTCGGCGGGGATTTCAACTACATTCCAATAACAGCCGACTTCACGATCAACTTCGGTGCCTTGTACAATTTTGCAAGTCTTTCGGCCACGCAGATCTCTCCCTCGTTTGCCGGTATGCCGGGCTTCTCGCCCGTGCAGGCATACGGCCTGGGGATTCCGCAGGTCATGGTGCAGGGTGTGGGCAACTCGAACGATGCGTTTCATCAGACCACGCTCGGCTTTTTCGCGCAGGACTCCTGGCGGCTGCGCCCGAACCTCACGCTCAACTACGGAGTCCGGTACGACTACGAGATCACACCGTTGTTCCGGGCCGCCAATGCCATGTCGCAGGCGGCACAGGACGCGCTGCACATCGTGCAGGGCATCCCGCGCGACAACAACAACGTGGCCCCGCGCATCGGCCTTTCCTGGGACCCCCAGAGCAATGGCAAGACGGTCATCCGCGCTTCCTACGGTTTGTTCTACGATCACCCGCTGCTGGGGCTGGCCTTTGATTCCGATGTCGCCGATGGTTCGCAAGCGCCGCAAGTCCTCCTGTTCGGCGGAGCGCCGTGTAATCCGTCCGCGCCGCCTTCGCCGCTGAACGTGCTGAACCTGAACGCCACGAACACGTTTCAGGGCCTTCTTGGGCTTGGCACCTGCCTGCCCGCGGGGCTGGCCACAGGCCTGCAATACATCGGAGCGCAGCAGCGCTTCGATCCCACGCCGCAGACCGCCAGCGCGTCACTCTTCGTCAACCAAAATTATCTGACCGCGGGGATCCCGCTGATCATGCAGCCCTTCGGTTTTCCCGTGGCGAAGGATTTTCAATACGCATATGCCGAACAAACGGGCCTTTCCATTGAGCGCGACCTCGGCCACGAAATGGCCCTGAGCGTCGCGTACAACTACACCGGCGGGCACCACATTAACCGGCCAATCAATATGAACGCAACTAATCCCAAGGCGTTGGTTGAAAACTGGGAACGCGCCAATGCCTGGGCAGTCGCCAATGCTCAGCCCACGTTCTCCGATCCGCTTTCGGTCAACACATGCAACGTCGGCCCGGCCGGGGCCTTCGTGCCGTCAGCGTTGATGAGCTTTTTCCGTCCATCGGGGATCAATCCATCTCTGACGGCGGTCTTTGCGCCGTGCATGACGCTGGCCAACACCGTCGCCACACAGTATCACCTGGGCTTGGGCGTAAGCGTTCCATTCAGTGACATGGTTGCGAACCTCTCCACCGGCAATTCGGCATACAACGCGCTGACGGTCAACCTGCGCAAAAGGATGCAGAACCACGTCGAGTTCCTGGTTTCCTATACCTGGGGGCATACAATTGATGATTCGACCGACCTGACGTCGCTGCTTGAGCCGCAGGACAATGCGAACCCCAACGCCGAACGTTCGAACTCGACATTTGATCAGCGGCATCGCTTCGTGTTGAGCGGCGTCTATGATAGCGGCAAGGCGGGCGGCAGTTTCTGGGGAAAATTTTTCAGCGATTGGACGGTCGCGCCGATCCTCGAAGCCGATTCCGGCCGGCCGTATAACATCCTGACCGGCGGGGACCGCAACTTCGACTTCAGTTCGAACACCGACCGGCCGAACGTCGTGCCCGCAACCGCGACGCCTAACGCGTGTGGTTACCCTGTGGTTGCCGTGAAGGCATCGCCGAGCGGCTTCTTTCAGGAGCCGTGCTTCGTTGATTCGAATCCGCTCGATGGCGTCTTTAACGCATCGCTTGCCGGAAATCTCGGCCGCAACTCCGGGACGCGTCCAGCCACAGTACACTTCGACTTGCGTGTCGCGCGCACGTTTCATCTCAATGAGCGATTGAAGCTCGAGGGGATCGCTGACGCGTTCAACCTGTTCAACCGGTTTAACGTTGCGGACGTCAACCCACTCTACACACAGGCAGGCACGCCAACTGCGGCGCTTGACCCGCGGCAGTTCCAGTTCGCGCTGCGGCTGAACTGGTAGGACGGGCGCTCCCCCCATTCGACTGAGTTACGACAGGCCACCGGCGCTGGACTACAGGTGCCAGCGTCGGAGATTGCGCCGGACCGCGATCCGCCTGGTGCTGGTTGCCAACCGGTGGTATCTCCTTCTTCCCCGGAGCCAGGGACCCGGAATAAGCGAAAAAACGTTCCCGTCAAGCTGAAAAAGATAACCGCTTGTATCCTCCCACCTGGGTTTGGGGAAGAGGTCGTACGCGTTGAGGATCTTGCACGCGGCGGCCTGTGTTATCGCAGTCTCAACACTTACTATGAAGGGTCTAGGATCGAAGTGGCGGTTCCCTACGAAGCGGATGGAGCGAATATTTTTGTTCCGGGGCGAATCGTCAGGTTTCGCGAGCTGCCGGAAACCGAATTCAAAGAATACAGTGTGGCGTACATAAAGGCCTAACGGGGTTGGGCAACTCTCGCTGAGAGCCCTGGAAGGGTCTTCCTAGCCCTATGCGGCTGATCTATTCCTCCAATCCGAGCTTGGCTTGCGGAAGTGGTCTTGGCGTACAACGCCCCGTGAGTTTGTCTAGTACGAGGGTAATAGGACCACCGGAATGTTTATAGAACTATTGGGCCATTGCTCTCGGATTGTAACTCGCCGACAATGGTGTCAATAGTGAAGACGATTGCCATGAACGAAACAAGCGAAATCCAAGGCGCGGGGATGGTTAACGTGACCGAGTGGATCGAAGACCGCCGTCGGACGGACCGCGTACGAGTCTCGATCCCGCTGCGCGTGTGCCCTTCCGATCCCCGAGAAGGCAGTTTTGAAGAATTTTCTATCACGCTGAACGCCTCCCGTGACGGCATCTATTTTGCCAGCAAACTCCAATCATGCCGCGTCGGGATGTCACTTCTGGTTACCTTCCCATACTCTCCGGTTTCTCCGGAACGCAATGTGGATTTCGTCGGGAAGGTGATACGGATAGATAAGCTCTCGGATGGCCGCACTGCCATTGCCGTCGAACTCGTGACGACCATCGTGAACAAGCAGAAGCGACGTCCTGTCACGCAATAGGCGCGGCCGTTGCTCGATAAAGTGAATAGGAACGGAGGCTGTCAATGGGCGATTCCAGCCAGCATCGGCCCTGCTCGTTTGGCTGCGGGGTTCCCGTCCCGGCGGAACTTGCCACAGAAGGCCTCTGCATTTTGCACTACACCGTGAGCGTGGAGCGAGCCTGCGCCGAGATGCGCCGGGAGACTGTTGTGGGTAGAGCAAGCGCCGCGCGCCGAGCTGAGATTGCAAACTACGTTGCAGCAGCCGCGGTTAATCTAGCTCGCGTCGCCAGCGCAAGCGCAGGCTTGTCCGATGAAGTGAAGAAGCGTGCCCTCGCCACCTTTCTCACCCTGATGAACCTCCGGGAGAACCTCGACCGCGCTGCAAGCCGGTGCGCGCCCTCGCTAGGAGCCTCTCAGCCGGTAGTGGCGCCGGCCTCAGTCGTCGCTCTTGGATGAGTGGTTCTTCTGTCTTCTACCTTCATAAACTGGTTTTCCTGAATCGAAAGGAAAACCTTTATGGCCTGCTCCAGATGGATTCAATTCACCTCGGGGCCCGAATCGAACGGCAACTAAGATTCCGAAAAACAAGCTAAACCTTTCCAACTGGATTTCACCGCCCTTCGTTAGGCGAGGTGTGTCAACTAGCGCCCGAGACATGCTCTTATGAAAACAGATCAATTCCCCTGAGGGTGATTGCAGTCACATAGTGGTGTGTTGTTTGTCACAGCTGATCGAGAAACTGTCTCGTAACTTATTTTCAGTTGGTGAGTATGCACATCACACCAACATGGTAGGGCGGAGAAGGCCGCGATGTCCTAATGGCATTGCGAAATCGGGATCGAATGTGGAAAGACCGGCCGCAAGCTTACAGATAGGCAGAGAACACTTCGCAAGATTATTGCTGCTTGCGGAAGGAATACAGGCGTTGAAGCGTGGCGACGCAAGACAGCCGCAGGATTGGAGCAGGAGAAAGTGACTGTCGGGCAAGTCCTTTTTCATACTCTGTTTGGCCCGGCGATCTAAGAAGCCGTTTTGTGTGTCACAACCATGGGGGTTGTGGAAGGAGTAGGTTATGAGAATGCTTTTGAAAATTTCTTCATTCGTCGTTGTGCCTTTTCTGCTTTCCGTGCTGGTTCTCTTCGCGATGAGCCTCAATGGGCGACAAGTGGAAGCTGAGCCATCCACTTTGGGCCCACCTGCGGCAGCCATGCCAATCGGTAAGCCTGTTCAGATCAAGCCGCCGCTCGGTCTTCCGCCAGTTCCCGTACCAGCGGACAACCCACCCACCGAGCAAACGATCTCGCTCGGTCGTCGCCTCTACTATGATCCGGCTCTTTCGGTTGACGGCACCATATCTTGTGCCAGCTGTCATGCGCCGAGTTTCGGTTTTGCCGACAACGGAGCTGTTTCCAAGGGCGTGGGCGGCAAGCTCGGGGATCGCAACTCGCCGACGGTTATCAACTCCGCCTACAACACTGTTCAATTCTGGGATGGCCGCGCCCCTAGCCTTGAAGCACAGGCCGAAGGACCCATGGCTAACCCTGTCGAGATGGCGCACACGCTCGATGGAGTTGTGAACCGGCTTAATGCGGATCAGAAATACCGCGGACTATTCAAGGAAGCTTGGGGCACGGACCAGATCACAATGGATCAGACTACAAAGTCGATCGCGTCGTTTGAGCGCACGGTATTGAGTGGCAATTCGCCATTTGACCGTTTCTACTACGGCCATGACAAGACGGCGCTCTCACCTGCCGCGCAGCGCGGTTTGAAGGTGTTCATTGACCCCAAGAAAGGCAATTGCAGCGTCTGCCACACGATTGGCAAAGACTATTCGCTCTTCACCGATAACAAGTTCCACAACATCGGTGTTGGCGTTGATGGTAGCGGCAACTTCAAGGACGTAGGCCGGTACGGCCAGACGAAGAAGGATGCCGACATGGGCACGTTCAAGACTCCTACCCTGCGGAACATCTCGCAGACCGCGCCTTACATGCATGCCGGCACCCATAAAACGTTAAAGCAGGTCATCGATCACTACATCGGCGGCGGAACATCCAACCCCTATCTCGACAAGGAAATCCACGCGCTGGATTTTCTGACCTTCCAGGAGCGGACAGACCTGATGGTATTTCTGAATTCGCTGACGGGTAAGCTGCCAGCTAACGTAGGTCCACCGGCCGACTTGGCACAAGTCAGATCGCGTCCTGCGAGGAAAAATTAGAAGCTGTCAGTCTCATAAATCGTCTTTGTAGTTCACGGCTCCAGCCGAGAATGGGCCGGGTTCATCAACGCGCCACTTCCGGTGAGGATCGATGGCGCCGACGGTTTCTTTCGCAGGGGACCCGGTGAGAAGGCGACGGTCCTCGCCGGAACTGTGGATTGCTTCCGAGAAGCCGTGCGAGCTCAACTGGTCGATGCAACACCATCTAATCGGTTGATCCGACAATACTTTCCCTGGAGAACCGATCTGTCCGGCTGTACTCAATCAGACCTAAACAGGGTAGTGTTCCGTTTGAATCAACGGTCGCCAACGAAT
>JBGPPL010000014.1:0-100590 GCA_041488495.1 Terriglobia bacterium | reverse complement strand
CGGCACGGCTCCTCTGACCTATCAATGGAAGAAGAACGGGACGGCGATCAGCGGCGCAACGTCATCCACGTACACAACCCCGGCGACGACCACTTCGGATAACGCGGCACAATTCACCGTTGGTGTGACCAACAGTGCGGGCAGCGCAACCAGCGCCGCCGCGACTCTGACGGTAACGAGCTACACCCTCAACGCTACACCTTCTGCATTTTCCCTATCCGCGCAAGCAGGCGGAGCCGTATCAACGCAGAGTGTCTCAATCAACGACACCACGCCTGGGCCGTTGCCATTCACTCTCTCGGCTGATCAGCCATGGATTACCCTGAGCGTGACATCTGGCACCACGCAACGAGGTGGCACTGCGATGCAGTTCAGCGTAAATCCAAGTGGCTTGGCTGCGGGGAATTACACCGGGCACGTATTTGTCACCGCCTCGGGAGTGGTAAATTCTCCTCTTGCAGTTTCCGTGACGCTGGCCGTGTCATCCAGCACAGCGGTAGCTCCTACGATCACAACGCAACCGGTCAGCAAGACTGTAACCGCCGGACAGACGGCAACATTCACTGTGGCGGCAAGCGGCACGGCTCCTCTGACCTATCAATGGAAGAAGAACGGGACGGCGATCAGCGGTGCAACGTCATCCACGTACACAACCCCGGCGACGACCACCTCGGATAACGCCGCACAATTCACCGTTGGTGTGACTAATAGCGCGGGCAGCGCGACTAGTTCCGCGGCGACCCTCACGGTCAATGCTGCAACTGCCCTCCTCAACGCAAGTTCGACCTCATTGAGTTTCGGCAGTGTAAGCCTGTCTACCACCAGCAGTCAGAACGTGACGCTGACCAACGCCGGAAATTCCAACATCACCATTTCGGGCGTCAGTGTCTCCGGCGCTGGTTTTAATGCGAGCGGCGTTTCCACGGGGCTCATTTTGACTCCAGGGAAGACGGCAACCTTGAGCGCGACGTTCACTCCTGCAGCGACCGGGAGTGTGACGGGTAGCGTCACGGTGACGAGTGACGCCTCGAATTCGCCGGACACAATCGCGCTTTCGGGTACAGGGCTGGCGCAGGTCAATCATTCCGTGTCCTTGTCCTGGACGCCCAGCACATCCACCGTGGTCGGGTACAACAGCTACTCCAGCACAGTATCGCGTGGCCCGTATGTGAAGCTGACCACGGCTCCAGTGCCAGCGACAACCTACGTGGACACCACAGTTCAGGCCGGGCTGACCTACTATTACGTGGTCACCGCGGTCGATTCGAATAATATGGAAAGCACATTTTCAACCGAGATCTCCGCAATCGTTCCCTAGCCGAAAGCAACGCCCATGTTGGAGCCGCACTCCTCGCGCGGCTCCAACATCATGGGCCGTCTCCGCCCACATTCCGTGTCGAAATCCGCTGCGTAACACATCCGGGTCCGCTGTTTTCAAATCTGCAGATCCTGATGTGAGTGAACACTCTTGCCGCATAGGAATTGGGAGACTTAGCGGGCTGTTCGAATGCAATGCCGCCGTGCGGGCACTGCATCACCGCTCGCGTAGGCGCAAGATCAGGACGGTGGCTGCCGCGAAGAGAACACCCGCTGCCGCAAATGCGGCCGAAGGGGATACTGCGGTCCATATGGCGCCGACTACCACGCTCGATGTGAAATCGCCGAGAGCGTTGACGGCAGCGAGCGTGCCATAGGCCATGCCGTGCTGTGTGGGTGGAACAATTTCTGCCGTAATGGAATCCTCGAGCGTCTCGACGATGCCGGTGAAGATTCCGGCCAGTGCGAACACGACTATGAGCACGCCGAGCCGTGGCTCGCCCGTCGCGAGCAGCAAGGCCATCCCGAGCGCCACTGTGTAGCCGCCGGCCAGAACGGCCTTTCTTCGCGGGAGATGGTCGCCGATGAACACAGATGAACAAAAATAAGACGCAGGAGGGAGCGGCGGCTGCCTTCGGGAGTTCTGCTCTTACGATTCCAATTCCCTCATCTGCGTTCTTCTGTGTTCCTCTGTGGCTAAAGTCCCGCCCGGTTCAGTAGTGGAACCGGTATTTCAGTTGAAGGGAAACCTGGCGGGGATAGTTGAAGTGCGTCCCGCCGAAAGTGTTGCTGTTGTCGACCAGGTAGCGGGTGTTGCTCACGTTGAGCGCCGTCGCCGAGAGAGACCACTTCTCGCCGAACGACTTACCAATCGAAATGTTCGCTTCTGTGTGCGGGTCCAGATGTGCCGGGCCGTTTCCATCCAGGAAGCCTGAGCCGAAAGAAAGATTCGGGGAAACCCAGGCGTGCCAGGGCAGGGAAACATCGAATCCGGTATTCAGAGTGTGCCGCTGGTCGTGATCCAGGAAAAAGAAACCGTCTCCAGGAGAACTGAAATCTGTGAGCCCGCCCGTCACGCCGCCGCGGCCTTGGACATACTGATAAGAATAGACGAGGTGGAATTGAGCCCTGCCTCGGATCTTCGGCGAGCGAACTGTTCCTTCCCATCCCCGGATCCGCGCGCTGGCAATGGTAAGAGGGAAGAAGATATCGGAATTTTCGAGCACGTCGTGGTCGAAGAAATTCCGCGCGTTGGTTCGGAAATTCGCCATGTCGAACACCCATCCGGCAACAGGAATCGTGAGGCCAAACTCATGCTGTTCGTCGCGCTCGCCTTGCAGCGGCAAAAAGCCTTGATCGGGTGAGATGTCGAATATGGTCCCGGACCCTGCAACGGTTGAAAGCGGGGGCGCCTGATAATAACGTCCATAAAAAGCACGTAGCACCCAGTGAAGATGAGGAATCCGAATGGATGCAGCCGCGCGGGGACTCACGGCATTTTCACTGACTGATCCGCCGAAATGCGTCAGGCGCAAACCCCCTGAGAGCGTAAGCCATTGCCAGGGCTGGTATTGGTCTTCGGCGAAAACCGCCTCAAGGTTGCCGTTGAGGGGTTGCTGCTGCCGAACACTTCTGCCTGAACCGTCCGTAGCCACGACACCGAAAAATGCATCGTCATGTTGGGCAAAGCCATACACGCCAAAGTGAGCGTTATGCTTTCCACGAACGATTCCAAGAATCGCCTGTGTTCCGGCATATTGCGACGCGCGGTGGTCGGTGGCAATCAGGGGAGTGTCGTTTGGCCCACCGTCGAATGCGGCGCGATTATAGTGATAGAAGGGCGAAATCGTTACGAGCACGCCCGTCCCGACCGTATGCACCCAGGAAAAGTTCAAGAAGGCGTCGCGTTCGTGCTGGAGGTCGGCCGTTCCAACAGCTTGGCCGTTGGGATCGTTGGGTACCTGAAAATAATCCTTCCGAATCGAGGTCACCAGCCGAAGCTGATCCGTGGGCGTCGCGTTGTAGATAAACGAACCGAAGCCGCCGTAACCGTTCGAAGCATCATGCAGCACATCGGTGACAGGAGGCGCCAGACCCAGGTTGGTCCGGTAGCCGTTCGCGCTCACGTAGTAAGCAAATCGGTTGGTGTGATCGCCGAAACTCAACTGATCGTCCGTGCGATAGAAGCTCCCCGCATTGATGGTGAGTTCTGCTTGGCGGTTGCGTTCGAACCCGCTGCGAGTGACGACGTTAAGAACACCATAGGTGCGGTCGCCGGAGTCGGCGGACAAGCCTCCGCGCTGTACTTCCAGCGTTTCGATGTCGCCAGGATGGAATTGCGTGCCAATGTTGCTCGCAATGTTGTTGTTGGGAACCGGCACGCCGTCGACCAGCCACGACACCTGGTGGCCGCCGCGGATGTGGAGCTGGTCATGCACCATGTAGGCTCCTGGGACAAAATTCGTAATCATCGAGAGGCTGTCGGAATTGCCGGCGCCCGGCGTTCTTGTGATCTCTTCGCGCGTAACGTCCGTGGGCAGGCTCGCCGCGTCCGGCGCCGTCGGTTCCGCTTCCGCCGAAACGCTTACACTCGATTGCACCGAAGCCAAATCCATCGGGAAATGCAGAACTGGCGCGCCGCCGATATTGACCACGATCGGCGTTCGAACTGTCTGGAAATTCTCGTGCGTGATTTCGATCGTGTATTCGCCCGCCGGCACCGCGTCAATCAGAAACTCGCCATCCGCGTCGGTCTTCGCGTTGCGCTTCCAGTCCAGCGTTCGCGCTGACAGCCGGATTTCCGCGCCCTCGATCGGCCGGTGCTGCGGGTCGTGCACAATGCCGCGCACAGCGCCAAAGATGTCGGCATGGGCGGGCGCCGGAACCATCATCCACGCGCACGCACTGAGAACCATAATTGCTGCGGCACTTCTCAAATATCGATCGAAACTCATTCGCTCCCTCGCTTGGTCGAAAATCCGAGCGTCGTCGTGAGGGCGAAACGCGGATGCGGCGGAATCAACTTCCGGAGTGCTGTCCGATTGTCAGCTCGGAAGTGTTCGAGGAGGCGGTGTAGAGGGGATACTTGCGGCGAAAGGAAAGAAACGGGACAGCGAGAGCGGCGCGGCCTGGGCCGTTGCTTCATAGATAATTGCAACTGGTGCGGTCAGTACGAACGGGGACGTTCCCACGGTCTGATTCGGCGCGGGATCGCAAGCTCGCATCGAGCCATCGGTCCGCACCGGCTCGCCTGCCGCGTCGCAATTGCTCCTGTCTTTCTGTAGATCGCGGCCCTGACGATGGTGTACGGGACAGTAGGCAGTATTGCAGCATGCAGGCAAAACGGAAGCGGAAAGCGACTCGGCAAGCGCGGGCATACTTGCTGTCAGCAGAGCAAGAAGCGCTCCGACACCCAGGAGCTTTCGCACAATGTTCCTCAGTTTCATGGGGTCTCGATGCTCAAGAATACTCCCCCTACCTGTTTAGGTTCAACTGCCAGGACAAAATATTACGGCATGCGGCTTGACACAGGAGGCCATGCCCGCCCATATTTATTGCATGGCATATTCTTTCTTGATTTTCGACTTTGGCGGTGACGAGGACGCGGCCCAACAGGCGCGTCATCGCATTGAAGGTTGGCGGCAGGGATTCCGGCTCGACAAGAAATTGCAGCTCAAATTTAAACGCGAGGAGGCGGAAGCAAAGCAGGACGCAGCGCCCGAACCTTCTTCGAAAACTTCCAAAAGGAATTCAAAGTCAAAGGCTGCATCAAAGACAGTGGCCAAATCTATGGGCGTGGCCGATCCCGGGTCCGGCTCAAGCCCTGCCGTGGCTTCCGAAATTCGCCTGATTGTGCGCCTGGATTTTTCCGATCACGAAAAGCTCTCGCATCAGCGCTGGCTCGAAAGGATTCCTACCGAGGAATCGTTCAAGGCAGCGAAATTCAAGGTTGTGCGCTCCGGTGACCCGGAGTTCGCGACGGCTGAGGAATTGTTCGATTCCTTGGATTGAGCGGTTCTTGGGGGCTTGACCGGGTACTAGTTTGAGTTGTATCCGGGCCGTGGTGGGTCAGGGGAGGGTTTCCCCGTAGCGCATCATCCGCTCGCCAGCGAGGGTAGAAAACAAGATGGTCAAGATTTCTTCCTTTTGCACCCGTTCAGCCATTCGAATGACGGCTCCCAGACATAAGCCAGTGGCTGGCGCAGCTACACTCCGTGCCGTCAAGACATTCATTGCCGATAGAACCATCTCTCAGCCACCATCTTCCCGTCGCTCCAGCCTGCATTAGAGGCAAAGCGTAAGCCAGACGAGCCACGCTGATCTGTTTCTTGTAATCTGCAGAAAATAAGTCGCTTATCGTTAATGCGTTTGTGAGGGGACGCCTCTGCGTCGCGTAGCGGTCCCTATAAATATACGCCATCGAAGTTGTTTACATCTCGCGGCCGTTCTGCTTCTTAGGCCGAAAGTCAGATTTCTTGATTGATTTGAAAGGACAGTTGCCCGACTGCCCGGACGTACGGTTAAACTGACCGTCCTGATTCTGTCCCCCCGACCAGCATTCTCTTTCCCTTTGTCTCGCTAGGCTTGATTGAAGTGCAGCCGCGGTGCAAGCGGCCGGGGCGGCATTCTTGTCGGTTCGCAGGAAACCTCTAGACGGGGTGGGAGGACTCTTGATGCGAGCGCCATCGTACCGCAATTCTTGGATCTTCGGCTTGGTCCTGTTGTTCACGATTCCTGCCGCCGCGCAGACCTGGCGGCAAGTCGGGCCCCCGGGCGGAGATGTCCAATCGCTCGCGGCAGTTCCCGGCAGCACTCGCACATTGTTCCTCGGCACATCGGACGGCCATGTGTTCGGCTCGCGTGATGCGGGCGAACATTGGGAATTGCTGGGCCGAATCGACGCGAAACATGATGATGTAATCATGTCCATCGTTGTCGATCCGCGCTCGGCGAATACGCTCTACGCCACCAGCTGGACGCTCAGTTCGCACGGCGGCGGCGTTTACCGCAGCGCAGACGCGGGCCACACCTGGCAGCTCATTGGTCTCGATGGACACACGGTGCGGGCGATTGCCGCGGCGCCTTCGAATCCGGACATCCTTGTAGCCGGCGCCATCGATGGCGTGTACCGCTCGATGGATGCCGGAAAAAACTGGACTCGCATTTCCCCGGAGAATCACGAAGACCTGCGCAACTTCGACTCCATCGCCATTGATCCGCATGATCCCAATACGATCTACGCGGGCACGTATCACCTGCCGTGGAAGACCGTGGACGGCGGAAAAATCTGGGCGCCGATTCATCAGGGCATGGTGGACGATTCGGACGTCATGAGCATCACGCTCGATCAGAATAATGCGTCGCATGTGTTCGCCAGCGCATGTTCCGGTATTTACCAAAGCTCCGATGGCGGAGCAAATTGGACGAAGTTCAAAGGAATCCCGAAGGACTCGCGCCGAACCGTGCACATTTTGCAGGACCCGAAGCGACCTCTTACGGTTTACGCTGCCACGACGGAAGGCCTCTGGAAAACATCGGATGGCGGCGCCGGATGGCGCCTTGTTACTCCCGCATCATGGAGCATTCTCTCGATGCTGATCGATCCTGAAAATTCGGACCGATTGATCTTGGGCACGGAACGGCTGGGCATTCAAGTCAGCGACAATGGCGGCCAAACGTATCGCGCCGCCAACCAGGGTTTTTCACACCGCCGCATCGTAGATGCCGCCGCCGATCCACAGCATCCGGAACGCGCGCTCGTTGTGCTGACGAGCAGCTTTGAACCGTTGCTCGAGACCAGTGACGCGGGCCGCACGTGGACCCCGCTTGCCACGGGACTCAAATCCGGACCGCCGCGCCACGTTTTCGCTTCTCCTGACGGGTGGTTCGCAGCTCCCGGCCCGGGCGGACTCATGCGCTATGACACTTTGAAAGCGTCCTGGGTGGCTGTAGATCAAGTCATCGAAAAGTCCGCGCCGCCGCAACCGCGCCAAACAGGATCAGTGAAAAAACCATCCGCACGAGGCGCGAAAGCACCGGCAAATTCTCCAGCGTCCGCCGTAACGAAATTGACCGTGCCGTTCCGCGCCAGGGTGAACGACATGGCTTTCAGCCGCGACGCCTGGTATGCCGCGGCCGAGGAGGGTTTGTTCGTTTCGCGGGATCGTGGAATGAACTGGAGCGCCGTACCGTTTGCTCCCGCGCAAACTGCGCCGGCCAGCACAGCAGCGAGCGGGTCGCCCGTCCGCGCGATCCGTGCCGGCAGCGGCAAT
The DNA here is from genome assembly GCA_041488495.1 of Terriglobia bacterium. Taxonomy (GTDB): domain Bacteria; phylum Acidobacteriota; class Terriglobia; order Acidiferrales; family UBA7541; genus Palsa-360. The sequence continues at coordinate 93,001 of JBGPPL010000014.1, read as the reverse complement.
TCCTATGTTTGGGCCATGACTTCACGGCAACTCGAAATCTCCGGGGACGGCGGTAAGACCTGGATTGCGCACACCCTGCCGGTTGAGCCTCGCGGCCCGCTTCATTTCCACGCCACCGACGAGAGCACCGTCATGATGGCGAGCGACCACGGCGTTTTCATCTCGCGCGATGCAGGCGTGTCGTGGCGGCAGGCCAACCTGTCCGAGCTTTCAATCGATGATATGGCGCCGGTGAAGAACGCTATCGTGGTTTCCACCGTTAAGGGCGCTCTCTTCCTGTCGCGAGACGCGGGCAAGACTTGGGGACATTTGGATGGCCCCAACGCCGACAGCGCACTCTCCGCCTTGCGCTCTCGCGACACAGCGAACCAACTGATAGCCGCGTCGGCTACCGAAGGGTTGTTCGTACTGGACATGGGTTCCGCGTCGTCGGCTTCGGTCGACCCCGCTGGGACTTCGCTCGCGCCGAGGCAGTAGCGGGACGTGAAGGTGAGAGAAAACGCTTTTTAGGCAGCTTGCAGGATCCGAAGTGGATTCGTGAAGATTGCCGGCGCACCTTCGCTGCCGCGAAGGCGCGTGCGCCAGCAATATGCCGGCGCTCATCCCCCGGTTGCGCCGTCATCAAGCGCGGCGGAGCGTTTCCGTCCCAGCCACCACACCCTGGGACGTGGAACGCTCGCCGCGAATTACTGGAAGCCCCGATTTCTCAAAACGGTTCATCCTCTAGCAGCAAAGCAACTGAATGAGAGCCTCGCGCGCTCTTTCGCAGCGCCGGCGTCTCGCCGGCGTTATTGGGGTATGTTGGCTGCATAAGAAGCCGCCCCGGCGAATCAGGGCACTACGAAGAGCCTATGTGCGGCGACCGAATTTGTAGTTTCCGTTCCATCCACTCGCATCGTCGTGAGAAATGTGGGCTATACTGGCGCTGCTTCCCCCGGGCGGAATTAGCTGCTGCGTTGTTCACTTTGGGGCAAGGTATTGCGCCGGATGTTTCGTTCAGTGCGCCGCTTCCGATATAATGAATTGTCAGTATAGGTCGGGCAGTCACCCCACAGGATGAGGTGAAATCGCATGCCGGTTCAGACGCGCGCCAAAGGTGCGAAATTCGAAGCCGGCCGTTACCAAGGCCTCGCTCGGGAGGACCTTCTCCGCATTTACCGCACGATGTATCTTTCGCGGCGTCTCGACGACCGCGAAATTCAGCTCAAGCGCCAGAATAAGACATTTTTCCAGATCAGCGGGGCGGGTCACGAAGGAGTGCTGGCTGCGGCGGGACTCGTTCTCCGGCCCGGCCACGATTGGATCTATCCCTACTACCGTGACCGTGCACTGTGTCTCGCGATGGGGGTCACACCGCTCGATATGCTTCTCCATGCGATGGGAGCGAAGGATGATCCCAGCTCCGGGGGTCGTCAGATGCCTTCGCACTGGGGGAGTCCTCGCCTGAACATCTTTGCGCGGTCATCGGCGACCGGAATGCAGTATACGCAGGCCGTCGGCATGGCCGAAGCGTCGCTCTATTTCCAGAAATTTCCACACGCATTGGAGCAAGCGCGGCGAGCGGCGCATGGGCAGAACGCGCCCCGCCATTCCGACGAGATCGTCTACGTTTCCGGAGGAGAAGGCTCCACCAGCGAGGGCGAATTCTTCGAGGCGCTGAATGCAGCTTGTTTGAAGTCGCTCCCCATCCTGATCCTGATCGAAGACAACGGCTACGCCATTTCCGTTCCTGTTGAATTTCAAACGGCGGGCGGCAGTCTTTCGAAATTGGTGGCAAATTATCCCGGCTTGCACGTAGAAGAATGTGACGGCACAGATCCCCTTGCGAGTTATGCGGTCCTCGGCCGCGCCGCCGAACATTGCCGGGCGCGGAAGGGGCCGGCGCTGGTTCACGCGCATGTCACGCGTCCGTACTCCCATTCGCTTTCCGACGACGAGAAGCTTTACAAGACAACGCAGCAAATTGAAAAAGATGCGCACCGGGATCCCATCCCGAAATTCGGGCTATTTTTGGTCCGCGAAGGCGTCGTCGGCGAGAAAGAGTTGGAGGCGCTCGAAGCTGCCGTGGACCACGAAATCCGGGAAGCGACGGACAATGCTCTTCGGGCGGAACCGCCAGCGAAGGAATCCGTTCTCGTAAACGTGTATTCACCGGACGTCGATCCTACCTCGTCGCGATTCGAAGCGGCTCCGCATTTTTCGGGCGAGCCACGAACCATGGTGGAGAGCGTATCCGCGACGCTCGCTGACGAAATGGCCCGCGATGAACGGATTGTCGTTTTCGGCCAGGACGTTGCCGATAGCAGCCACGAAGACGACCTGAAGCACGTGAAAGGGAAGGGCGGAGTTTTCAAGGCCACCGTGGGCCTGCAGCGCCGCTTCGGCTCTGCTCGCGTCTTCAACACGCCGATTGCGGAGGCCCGTATTGTCGGGAGCGCATTGGGGATGGCCGCGCGAGGCATGAAGCCTGTCGCCGAGATCCAGTTCTTCGATTACATCTGGCCGGCGATGATGCAGATCCGGAACGAACTATCCGTGTTGCGATGGCGTTCGAATGGCGCGTTCAAAGCGCCTGCGGTGATTCGAGTCGCCATTGGCGGCTACCTCACGGGCGGAGCGATCTACCACAGCCAGAGTGGCGAAGCGATCTTCACACACACACCGGGACTCCGGGTCGTGATGCCTTCGACGGCGCTCGATCTCTGCGGCCTCCTGCGCACCGCGATCCGCTGCGACGATCCGGTGCTGTTCCTCGAACACAAGCATCTGTATCGCCAGCCATACAACCGGTCTCCCTATCCCGGCGCTGACTTCACGATACCGTTCGGACGCGCCCGCGTCGTTCGCGAAGGTGCGGACGTCAGCATCATCACGTACGGCGCTGTGGTTCACCTTGCCGAAGTTGCTGCGGCACAGCTCGAGCGCGATGGAGTTTCGGTGGAAATCATCGACCTTCGTTCGCTCTCGCCATTCGACTGGGACGCGATCGCAGCGACCGTACGCAAGACCAACCGCGTGATCGTCGCGTACGAAGACATGCTCTCCTGGGGATACGGAGCCGAAATCGCCGCGCGCATCGCCGACCAGCTTTTCGACGAGCTGGACGCCCCGGTGCGGCGCGTTGCGGCGATGGACACCTTCTGCGCGTATCATCCGAATCTTGAAGATGAAATCCTTCCGCAGATAGGCGATTTGGTCGCTGCCGTCCACGAATTGCTGGCCTATTGACGCACCCAAAAATCTTCCCGCAGCGTGGTCCTCGGTTCTCCTTGCCAAGCCATGAGTCGGCTGATAGCTTTCCATGGAGTCATCCCGGAGGCTGACGATCCTCACCTGTGAAAATTGCGGAACGGAACTGCCGGAAGGAGCGAGTTTTTGTGCCCGCTGCGGATCTCCTGTAAGCGTGGCTCAAATCGGACCCGTTTATGTCCCGCAGACCGCGCCGCCGGCTGAAGGAATTCCCGTCCCACAGCGCTTTGCCTTGCCGAAGCCGCACCCAACGTATGCGGGATTTTGGCTGCGGGCCGTCGCTTTCTTGATTGATAGATTCATCCTTTCTTCCGTCTTTGGGCTAATTGCTTCCTTTTATCCTACCGTGTTGATGATCTTCCCCGACCCGAACACCCAACCGGTCATAGCGCCCAATCAATTGACATTGCAGGGATTCCTCCTGTCGCTTCCTCATTTGACTTCGGGGGGATTCCTCCTGTTGTTTCTGATGATGTGGATTTACTACGCTTTCTTCGAAGCATCTTCGTGGCAGGCTACGCCTGGCAAGAGAGTGCTCAGACTGTATGTCACCGACCTCACCGGGCGTCCGATCACGTTCTGGCGCGCTTCGATTCGTTATTTCGTCAGGATGATTTCCGAATTGACGTTCCTGGTGGGTTACATCCCTGCGGGATTTACTGAGAAGAAGCAAGCGCTGCACGACATGATCGCCAGTTGCCTCGTGCTCCGGCGGCCATAGCTGCACTCTGCCGGACGTGTTTTGGGACTGGAACTTTTCTTTGCCTTCTCGCGTAGTTAAGATTATATGAAAGGCAGGGATTGCCGTTGAACCGTTGAAGAGTTTTCGTCAGGAGGGTTTCGATGGTTTGCCCGAACTGCCGGCGAGAGATCGCCGAGGATTCAAATTTCTGCTATTTTTGTGGCACACGCCAGGCGAAAGCGGCCATTCCGCGCCCGGGTGGACCCAAGCGTCTGATGCGTTCTTCGACCGATACAAAAGTCGGGGGCGTGTGCGGGGGTCTGGCGGAGTATTTCGAAGCCGACCCGGGCGTTGTGCGAATCCTTGTGGCGTTGATCACGATCGCGAGCGGATTCGTGTTCGGCGTTCTGTCTTACATTGTAGCGTGGGTCATCCTGCCGCTTGCGCCGGCGCCGGTTTCCACAGCGGCGAGTGACGCAACGGCCGGCCCGGGCGTGTAGCGCCATCCCGCTAAAGCAGGAAACGCCGCCCGGCCCTATACAAGGTTCGCGGCGAGGTCAAGTGCGCCTCGGCAACAATGAAAGGCGCCGGCCATAGGGCCTGTGTCTTACGGGAGTTGCTCAAGTGTTGGTTCGGGCGGCTCAATCCGTCGCTTTCGATTTCTTCGGCGCCTTTCGCCGAGATTCAAATGTAAAGGCGTCAAGCGAAATCACACCAGCACCCGTGGTTGCGAGTGCCAGAGCCGCTGCGCCCAATAATAACGGGAGCTCATATTGTCCGAAGGCGTAGATTCCGGCTGCTGGGAGTCTCGTTCGGCTCACGACCAGCCCCATTTCGATCGCCAGCAATAGTCCGGCGCCGCGTGTGAATAGTCCGAGGACCAGCAGACCCCCGCCAAACAATTCGAGGATTCCCGAGATGTAGGCGAAGTAGCTGGGAAATCCGAGCCCTGGGAAGACCTTGAGCCAGCGTGCAGGATCACTCAGTTTCGGATACCCGTGAAATATGAGGCTGGCCCCTACCGCCAAGCGCAGCATGAGCAGGCCCAACGGTTTTAACTTTTCGAGGAATTGCATATTCGTTATGCTCCTTCGCCGCGCGCAATTCTACCAGAACGCGCGTGCCAATCCTCTCGGTGTATCTGTGGAGTTGAAAACCTACTGTGTGCCCGACGCTTCCCATACTGGGATGGATTGTCCCATGCCCCGCGCAACCGCCAGTTCGTAGACGCGCACGGCCACGGCCAGGTCCCAAGTCGCGATTCCGATAGACTTGAACAGCGTGATTTGATTTGTGCCGGTTCTCCCCGGTATCTTGCCCGCGACAATCCCGCAAAGCTCGCGCACCGCGTCCCAACGCGGCGCATCATTTGCAAACGGTTGAATCAAATCGCCCGCTTCCATCTTCGCCTGCTCTATCGAATCCACCACAATCACGTCCGCGCGGCTGACCGCCGCATCGTCCAATTCGCGCTTCTGGGCCCAATTTGCACCGATCGCATTGACGTGGACGCCCGGTGCCAGCCAGGCCCCTTCGAGCACGATTTTCATCGCCGATGTTGCCGTAACCACAATGTCCGCGCCGCGAACGGCTTTCTCTCCCGAATCCACCGGTTCCACTTCGACGCCGATCCGCGTGCTCATCTCGCGGCAGAATCGAGCGCGCCGTTCCGGGTCCCGCCCAAACGCGCGCACTCGCTCGAGCGGGCGAACGGCCGCGACGGCTTCCAGTTGGGTCCGCGCCTGGTAGCCTGTACCGATGATGCCAGCGCTGCGCGCATTCGCGTTTGCCAGATATTTCGTCGCCACGCCGCTGGCTGCGCCCGTCCGGATCTGGCCCAAAGCGTCGGCTTCGACCAGCGCCGCCATCTCACCGGTCGCCGATCGAAATAGCGGCACCACGAAGCGCACAGCGCCGCGTACGCTCGTATAGAGCTTCATTCCGATAAATCCGTGGACGGGATCGCCCGCCGCCATGTAGTGCAGGAGTGCATTGTCCGGCAGCTTCAGCCGCCGCCGTGGATGCAGCGACAGCTTGCCATTTCCCTGCAGGCGCAGTGATTCTTCCACCGTTTCGAGCGCCATCGGCATGGTCAGCAGGGCGCGAACGTCAGTTTCCCTCAGCAACAACGTCATTTTCGCTCCTCCAGTTACAGATGCATCCGAAACCGGAATACGCGCGGGGCAGAAGGGTCCAGTATGAGGAGTTCCCCGCCCGGAGTCACTGCAATCTGGGGTGCAGCTACGCCGTCAAGACGCCCGCCGAGATCGTCATCGAGCTTGCGCTGCCCGTCGAGTGTCCAGACGCGAATCCGCGGCGGCGTGGCGCCGGCTGTGAACACAAACTGTCCCGCCACGGCAAATCCAGTGATTGCACGAGGGGTTGCCGTTTCGTTTTCCGTTGCCATCCACGACGTGATCCAGGACCCGTCGGATGAATATTTCTCGATGCGGCCCGTCTTCGTATATGCCACGAATGCCGAGCCGTCCTGCGCGGTCGCAACGGCCAACGGCCGCTCGTCAGCCGAGCGCGCATTCTGCGGGGCTTTCCAGGTTTTCACCAGACGTCCGCGGCCGTCGAATTTCATTACGCGCGAGCCCGCGGGATCAGGGACATAGAGATTACCTTGGTCATCCACGCTGATGCCGAGCGCACCCGAGAAATGGCGCTGCGGGGCGATGCGCATCGACCGCAGGAATGTTCCATCGGGGAAGAAGATCAGGATGTTCCCGCGCTCCGCGTCGGCGATGTAGATGGCGCCGCCGCTGTCCACAGCGATTCCTGAAGCACGAACGACACGAGAATCCTCGAAGGAAAGTAGCGGAGTCCCGCCCGATTCGAATTTGTGCACAAAACCCGAGCCGGGGTCCGCGAAGAACACCCTTCCCAGTGCATCGGCTGCAAACGCGACAGGCGCATCGAGCTTTCCGGGGCCGTCGCCTTTGTCTCCCCATGCGCCGAGGAATTCGAACGGGGGTGGCTGTTGCGGTTTGGGCGCCGGGTCAGCACGCTTCCCACACGAAATGACGACCATCGCGGCGAACAGGATGGTCAGCAAGAAGGCCCATCCCCGCCGGTAGGAATAGGATTTAGCCATGCGCGAAAAATTCCGGTCTGGAAACTGTCCGATATCGCGGTGCTCTATCAACGAAGAATCGGAGCTTGTTTCCGGAGCCTCCAAATTGAGGCGGGCAAAATCCGGGAGGGGAAGACTTTGTCCAGCGCGTAATTGAACCAGACACCCAAAAGTACGGCGACGAATTGACAAGTCAGCCGGATAAGAAAGACGTGGGCAGCAGTGCTTCCCTGCAGGTGAGATGTCCGAGCCAGACCCCAGACGAGTCCTGCGTACGATCCGGTCGTGACCACCAGGTTGGCAGCAGACACGAGCAAATAGGAAACATAGCCATCCAGCCTTCGATATTCCTTGTGCGAGCGGTCTGCATAAGTACGGAGGTTAATCAGAACACAATTGTGCACATTGGCCGCCAGGCAGGCGATGGCTGAAGCTCGCCAATCGTGCGCTTCCGTCAGCATGAGCAAGAAAGCCATCACTGCGAGGTTAACGAAAACTCCGATGCCGCCAACAACAGCAGATTTCAAGATTCGTACTGGAAAATGCCGGCTCGCGCTGCATAGCCGCCACAATTGCTGGATATACTGGAGGACAACCCTGCCGGACAATTTGGATTCACCATGCGCCCGGGGCCGGAACGTATAAGGGACTTCCTTGATTGTGGAAGCGTGAAGTCTCGTGAGAATTTCCAGGAGAATCTTGAAACCCTTCCCGTCCAGTTGCCCCTTTACTTCAGCGAAATCCTTCCGCCAAACCAGGAAGTAGCCCGACATCGGATCTTTCAATTTGATCCCGAGTAGAAATTGAGCGGTCTTGGTGGCGATCCAAGATTGTAGCCGCCGCATGCGGTTCCATTCCCCCGTGCTCCCGCCGTCAACATGGCGGCTGCCCACCACGACATCCGCACCCTTTAGAAGCTCGTGCAACATTCCGGGAAGAATGAAGGCGTCGTGCTGCAAATCTGCATCGATACACGCCAGCACATCTCCCTCGGCTGCGGAGAATCCGTCGATCACTGCCACACTCAATCCGGGGTTTTGCATCCTGCGAAGGGTCCGCACGCGAGAATTCGTCAAGGACATTTGTTGCGCAATCGACCACGTGAGGTCCGGAGAGTCGTCATCTACAATGAGAATCTCATAATCGATACCACCCAAAGCGCGCTCGAGCTGCTCCACAAGCCGGGGGACATTCTCGGCCTCATTCAGCGTTGGAGAGATAACGCTCAGTCTCATAATCCTCGAATCTTGGAAGAAAACCTTACGGCCACACCACCAGGAATGAGTTACGATTCGTTTCTTTCACGCCAAGATAGCTGCATCGTACTACATGCTTGCCTTCCGTTCCAAAGCACAGTCCAGTTAGGGTTTCCGCCTCGGACAAATGCAACCATGAAGTCAGCGCTGCAACATTCTCCCAAGCCTTCTCCGAATCAATCAGCCGGACCGTCGGAGCCTGGAACACACAGGCCATCTCGTTCCTGCATTGTCGTAAAACCTGACTGTTTCCGGCTCTTCTCCTGGCACAAGGAATGCGCGACAACCAGCACAATTTCGCGCCAAATGACAACAGATTCTTCCAGATCGCTATTGGTTGTGTCCACCCCAGAACATTCTTGCTTTTTGCATACGCAGAGAGATTACACCGTAAACCATGAGAATGACGACCACTGGATCAATCGGATGACGAAAACCCATATCTGAATGCGTCAGGTAATAGACAACCGGAAAACAAACAGGGAGGATTGCCAGGGGAATCACCTCGTCCCGGCCAGAGTGGATCGCCAGAACAAGACCGGCAAAGGCCATGAACGACACGAAGCTGTACATGAGAATATTTGGCAGTCCTGACTCGTCCATATTCCAACGCGGAGGAAATTCCCACAACCCGGTCCACGTGTTCAGGATTCTTCGCAACGTCAAGCCCGCATAACGAAGCCTATGATGCGCGATGAACTCCCTGGCCTCGTTTTGTTTTTCAGCCATATACGCGGGCTCTCCTACCCGCTGCAGTTCTTCCAATTCCGCGTTGTTGTATCCTGGGAGAACATTCCAATTGGCCGGGCTGCTCGTATCGTTGCTGTTCCCGACGAGGACTTCCATGCCGAAGTTACTTCGGAAGGCGACGAATCGCCCGTAGGTTCGAGTGCATCGCCAGATCCAGGGAGCTATAATGATTAGAAAAGCCAGAGAGGCGGCGACCGCCACGCCCGTGCAGTTACTCCCGCGCCGCCAATGGCGAAACCATATCCATGCTCCGAGAAAAGGCAATGTGGAAAGAATCGCTGGACTGGTGAGAGCAGCTCCACCCCACAATAACCCATAGCCAACCCAAGCAAAGAGGCTTTTCGATTGTTCGAGGTACAGCGTTAAGAAGACCAGCAATGGCAGCAATAGCGTGGTCAAGCTCGTCTCCCAAACGACGGCATTTGAGAGAGCTATGGAATAGGGAAACATCGCCCAGGTCCACCCGGCACATGCGGCCACGCGGAGCCCAAAGACTCTGCCGGCGATCAAGAAAACGGGCAGACACGTCAAGGACGAGAACAGATTGTTAAGGGTTAAGATCGCCAGTGCCGAGAATGCCGTGTAGACCCCGAATAGTTTGAAAATGCCGGCAACCAAGTAGGTATACACAGGGGGAATGAGGGCCGTAGGACCGGTCGCGTCGGAATAGGGCGAACTGAATCCCTGGCCGGTGGCAATCGATCGCGCGACTCTCCCCGTTTCCCAGCCGAAGGCCCAGTGGTCCCGCGCCGGTTCCAATTGAATCTTGTAAGCAAATCCCATCACCACCAGGCGAATGACCAGCGCCACTACGACCATGGCCCATGGAGCCGAGAAGAAAGGCCGGACCTTTGCACGCAGACCAATCACGGCATTCGTCATTTTTCGTTCCTCTGAGGGTCTTCCGGACGAATCCAGTCTGCTGGTATCGGGATCAGCGACGGCGTGAAGGTGGACCGGAAGATTTATTGCTCACGCGACGAACCACCGTCTGGTGCATGACGTAAATCCTCTCCGCAGCATTCTTGCCGGCTTCGGCAAAGCGGAATTCGGGACCCGCGGGGGCGCTGGAAACACGGATCGGCAGATGCCCGCAGAGGTCGCTTTCGACGTATGCGGTCTCGTACCGCTTGCGAGCGGCGCCCCAGGTATAGACGCGGAGCATGGTGAAATCACAGGCCTGGCCTTCGCCCCCGCGGGATACTGCGACGAGATACTGCGGTGCTTCACCTCCGGAGCCGTCCGGGACGCGATTCAGCTCGAACCAAGCCATAACGTGCGAATCAGCAGAGCTTGCATAGTCGCGCACCGGACCCGGAAGGTCAGGCGCGATGAACCGCGCCAACACCCAACCCGCGATGGGCGGCGCCGTCGAACTTGTGGCTGAAGACGCGGGTTGTGCGGCATTCGGGCCGCCACTGACGGGACCTTTGGAAGCGCGGCTTCCAGCCGAAGTGGATCTCGTTTTGGATCCTGGTGTGCTGCTTCCCGGCGTCAGATTTTCGGCGCGCCGCACGAACAGCCAGTCTTCTTGCCTGGGCTTCTGCTCCTGACCGCCTGCGCCTTTTTCACCCGTTGAGTTGTCTTCGTTTGATTGCAACGCATCCGCTACCGTCCGGCCCAGCACGAGGACCGGCGTGCCGCGCATGAACTGAAAAATGCGCTTGGCGTTGCGGCCTGGCTCGATGCGCACGTTACTGACGGTCTTTGTCTGCCCCCGCGCCTGCACGGGCATCGTGCGCGCTCGCGCGAGCATAGCGGTGCTCTGTTCCCAGAGCTCCGAATCCATCAACTGACGCGCGTCCAGGAACCAACCAAGCTCACCCGAAGCCGCTCGTACTTGCGCCGCCGTCCCTTCCTGGCGTATGACTTCCACACGGTCACCGTAATGTAATTCCGCAACGGGCTGGCGCACTTGCGCGAGTGTATTCCACAGAGTGACATCGCGGTCAGCAACGTATCCGATCGCAATGATTTTCGGGGGACGCGGGTGCAGCCACCAATAGCCGAGGGCCGCCAAGATCAGGATGACAGGAATGATTCCCCGCACGCGAAAGATGCGTCCGAACATTTAGGCGAGATCTCCGAAATTGATGCCGACAGCTCGCGCGGCGCGAACCATGCTGCCTTTAGGATCGACCAGCCGCGTCTTGCCAACGGCCTCATCGAGTGAAACGGATTCGATCTCGTCAGCGCGAAGGCAGACCATGTGGCCGAAATTACCGCGCGCAATCAGTTCCACCGCTTCGACGCCGAAACGCGTGGCGAGGATGCGATCGAATGGACTCGGCGAACCGCCGCGCTGAATATGACCCAGCACCGTAACGCGCACATCCTGTTTAAGGAGCGCGTGGATCGCATCGCCAATCATGATACCAACCTGTCCGGGTCGCGGCGCCGGAAACGGTTTGCCAGCCGGATCTAGCGCCGGCAGCTTCACGCCTTCGGCGACGATCACCAGAGAGAATTTCTTGCCCGTCGCAGTCCGCTCGCGGATCTTTTCGCATACGGTTTCGATGGTGAACGGTATCTCCGGGATCAGGATGACGTCGCCGCCGCCGGCAATTCCCGAGTGCAGCGCAATCCACCCCGCGTCACGTCCCATCACCTCGATCACCATCACGCGGCCGTGCGATTCCGCCGTGGTGTGCAGGCGGTCAATGGCGTCCGTGGCGACGTGCAACGCGGTGTCAAAACCGAAAGTCACTTCCGTCGCGGAGAGGTCATTGTCGATGGTCTTGGGCACACCCACGATCGGGATTCCCAGCCGCCCGAGGTCGCGCGCGATGGTCAGAGTGCCGTCGCCGCCGATCACAATCAGCGCGTCCAGCCCCAGTTTCCGCATGTTTTCGCAGCAGGTCAGGGAATAATCATGGCTAACCGTCTTACCATGTTCCTCGATCGCGTAGTGAAACGGGTTCCCGCGGTTCGTCGTGCCAAGAATGGTGCCACCGCGAGGAAGGATGCCTGCAATCACCTCCATGGTGAGCGGAATGGTTCGCTCTGGCCAAATCAGCCCGTCGAAGCCGTCGGTGATGCCGACGACCCGCCAGCCGTGTCCCAGGATGGCCGCACGGGCTGCTCCACGGATGACGGCATTGAGCCCCGGGCAATCTCCGCCACCGTTGGCGATGCCGATGGTCTGGATAATTGGAGACATAACTCCTCGGTGCGGCAGGCAACGGGGCCTGAAGCGCAAGTCGATATTCTACACTATTCACTGAATTAGACTTGGATGTACGGGAAACTTTGGAGTGCAAATTGGGGTGCATGGCAGGAATCCGGAGGCATTCGGCCAAAGACTTAGAGCAAGTGCAGCGGCAAGAAAGCGGTCTCGACGTATGCACAGACTAGATAGTCTTCGAGTTTCGGCGAAAGCGTTCGAGCAGGGCCGTGTGCAGGCGCTCGCGGACCTCATCCGGCAGAGGCACCGGTTCCGAGTTGCAGAAAATCTGAATGGTTTTGCGCGTGGTGTCGACGACCACCCGGCAGTCTTCGCACCGGGCAAGATGTTGTTCGAGGTCGATTCGAACGCTGGCGTCGAGAACCCCATCGAGATAGCTTGTAAGTTCGAGTATGACTTTCTTGCAGTTCACTGCGATTCACTCCGTCGAAAGTACTTGTTCAACTTCTGGCGGAGTTTCAGCCGCGCCCGTAACAGCCGCGATTTCACTGCCGCCACAGAGATTCCCAAGATTTGCGCCGTCTCTTCGGTCGAAATTCCTTCGACGTCGCGCAGGAGGAAGACAACGCGAAAAATCGGATCGAGCTCCCCGATCACTTGCGTGAGAATCTCATTGAGCTCGGTCTGGGCAAACCGTTGCTCCGGGGAGGGGCCCCAGTCCTCGATTTCACGGAAGACGGGATCGTCCCCCTCGGTGAGCGGCTCATCGAGCGACACCTGGTTGGGGCGGCGCTTGCGCAGCTTCATCAGCGCTTCATTGACCGCGATGCGCACCAGCCAGGTGTAGAAGCGGGAGGCGCCCTGGAACCGGTCCAGGTTCTGGAAGGATTTCAGGAAGGCATCCTGCATCACGTCTTCCGCATCTTCGCGGTTTTGCGTGATGTTCATTCCCAGGCGGAAGATCTTTCGTTCGTACCGGTTCACCAGCTCTTCAAACGCGGACACATCACCGGCTTTGGCCGCAGACACCAGTTGCGCTTCGTCATCGCGGACAATGGTAGAAGCCAGCGGTTTTGGATCGGTGGCGCTCACGATTCTTCGTGCTCCCAGCGTCAGTTGGGGGAACCCGGCTGCACTCAATTGGCAGGGTACCATAATCTACTTAGCCATCCACTATGTCCGATCGCGCTCCCCATTCGGATGCGTGGGAGTGCCTTCCGGATGCAGAAGTTTTTCATACGGCACCATCCTGTTGCAGGGAAAAGGGCAATCTGGAATGACCGCCGGTCAAGTGTTGCGAGAGATCTTCCAGGAGCACCCTGAAGCGACGCGATGAGCATGGGGACGACCATACGGGCGTATTTTTAGTTTGATCGGGATGATGAACCGGATTTACAAATGGTACAATATGGACCCTGAACTTTGTGAAAGCCATTTTTGGGACATAATATTTACCAATGGTGCGCGATGCGTGGACCGGAAGTCAGAAGAGCGCGCCTTAGCACGGCTTTTCCCATGAGGTTCGCACGGTGGCCTTGAGGCACAGCAGCCCCGAGGGAACTCGATCTTCGAGACGCGGAAACAACTTGAACCAAGAAATTGGCGCCCACATGTTCAAAGACAGATGGAGAATTGGAAGCGCCCGGGTGAACCGGGCATAAAATGCGAACCTTGCCGGATCATTTACGCAACGGGATGAAACTCGTGATCATTGGGTGCAACCCCGGGGACCGTTCTGCTCGTGTCGGCCATTACTATGCCGGCCGGGAAAATGAATTCTGGCCGCTGCTTCATGATTCGGGCATCGTGCCGGAGCTTCTCGAGCATCGCGATGACAAGCGCATGATCGAGTTCGGAATCGGGCTGACCGATCTGGTCAAGCGGCCGACGCGCGGAGTCGAGGAATTGCGTCGCGAGGAGTATGCCGAGGGCCGCATCCTGCTGGCGCAGAAGCTGGAGCAGTATGCGCCCCAGGTGATCGCCTTCAACGGCAAAACCGCCTATGAGAACTTCTCGCAACGACCGTGTAAGCTGGGCCTTCAGAAGGAGCGCCTGTACGGTGCGCTGGTATTCGTTCTGCCATCGACGAGCGGAAAGAACGCCCTGGGTCGAAGCGCCAAACTACGTTACTTCCGCCAGCTCGCCAAGTTACTCGCGAAATTGCGGAAGCAACGCCAATAGGCTGCAGTCGTAACGTGCGGAGCGTCGAATGGGCGGCCCCGCATGGGGGAACTGCCAACGCAGATCATGACAACACGGGTCCAATCCGGCGCCGCTGCCAGCCGCTTCTCACGAAGTGAGCTGATGGTTGCAGTGGCGGCGCGCGAGATCCACGACAGCGAACTGGTGTTCGTCGGGATGCGTCTGCCGATGATCGCTTTCGTTGTCGCCAAGCGCACGCACGCGCCTGCTGCCCTGGGGCTCTTCGAAAATGGTGTGATTCGGGACACGCCCGCTTCAGAACTGCTCTATACCATGGGCGATCCGCCGAATCTGCTGAAGGCGAACTACTGCGGCGACATGCTTTCCGTGATGTCGCTGCTCCAACAGGGTCGAGTAAATGTCGGCTTTCTGGGAGCGGCCGAGGTGGATCGCTTCGGCAACCTCAATACAACGTGGGGCAGCCGCAACGGGCAACAAGTCCGGCTGCCCGGGTCGGGCGGCGCCTGCGACATCGCAAGTCTTTCGCAGCGCACCGTTGTGCTTCTCGAACACAACCGCCTGCGCCTGGTTTCGCAGGTCGGACATATCACTTCGCCGGGAAATGGAACGGGCAATGGCTGGCGCCGCGCCCAAGGGCTGCCTCTGCGCTCCGGTCCTTCGGCGATCATCACGACGATGGGCGTGCTGCGCTTCGGCGAAGATGGCGAAGCATTCCTTGCTTCGGTCCATCCGGGTGTGAGCGTGGAGGACGTTTTGAGCGATACGGGATGGACGCTCCGCGTGGCTGATGACTTGGCCGTAACACCGGAACCGGATGCCGCGGAGCTTGCCGTAATTCGCGAAATTGACCCCAATCATTTCTGGACAAAATCATGATGGGGATGAACGCTTCCAAACTTGTTTCCATGCGGCATGCCGTCGCTGAACACGTGCCATCCGGCTCGATGGTGCTGATGGGCGCGCAGCTCGAGCAGATGATTCCGTTCGCGGCGGGCCATGAAATCATACGCCAGGGGCGCCGCGATCTGACGCTCGTGGGACCCATCTCCGACATCCTGTTCGACCAGATGATCGGCGCGGGCTGCGTCTCGCGCGTGATGGCGGCCTGGGTCGGCAATGCCTCGGCAGGTGTGGGTTACTGCTTCCGCCGCGCCGTCGAGAAGAGCATCCCGCGTGCGATTGAAACCGTAGACCACACGAATCTCACCATCGCGCTCGCGCTCCACGCTGCCGCGATGGGTGTCCCTTTCATGCCGACGTACACGACGCTCGGCAGCGATCTGCTCAAGCGCAACGGTAATCTGCGCGAATTTTCTTCGCCGGTGAACGAAGAGCGGCTCGTCGCCGTGCGCGCGTTGCGGCCGGATGTGGCCATTCTGCATGTGCAGCGGGCGGACACCTCCGGCAACACCCACCTGTGGGGCAATCTGGGTGTCGCCATCGACGGCGCGCGCGCGTCGCGCAAAGTTATTGTTGTCGCCGAAGAAATTGTTGCTCCCGAAGTGATCGCCTCGGACCCGAATCGCACGCTCATCCCGGGGTTTTTGGTTACGGCGGTCGTACACGATCCCTGGGGCGCGCATCCTTCGCCCGTGCAGGGTTACTACGGCCGCGACCATGGTTTCTTCCACGAATATCACGATCAAACGCGTGAACTGGATGGTTTTGAGCGGTGGATCAAGCTTTGGGTCGCGGAGGTTCCCTCGCGCGCGGCTTATTTGAAGCAGTTGGGCGATTCCCGCGCGGACAGTTTGAGGGTTCGGGAACATGCTCTTTCTGTGCCGGTGGATTTTGGTTTCTAAGGAGTGAAGTCGAAATATGGCGAAATCGAAAATCAAGTTTCTGCACAAGCCAAGTTGCACCACATGCCGTAAAGCGAAGGCGTTTCTGGAAAAAAAGAAAGTGGAACTGGAAGTACGCGATCTGGGAAAAGATCGATTGTCCATTGCTGAGCTGGACCAGCTCATTGGCAGCCGCGACCATCGCAAGTTCCTGAACACTCGGAATGAGCTCTATCGCAAACGCAAGATGGGGAAAAATCCTCCCCCGCGCGACGAGGCCCTGAAACTAATGGCCACAGAGCCAAACTTGATTCGCCGCCCGGTCGTGCTCCGCGGAGCTGAGATGGTCCTTGGCTACGACGAGGAAGCACTGGAAAGAATTGCAAAGTAGCGTCCGAAACCTAAAAGCGGAAAGATTCCATGAGCATCGGTGAAAAGATAGTGCTTATGCAAGGCGATCTGACCGAGATGGACGTCGACGCCATCGTCAACGCCGCGAACAATGACTTGCAGCTTGGCGGCGGCGTCGCAGGCGCGATCCGGCGCAAGGGTGGCGAGGCCATCCAGCGGGAATGTGACGCCATCGGCAGTATACCGATCGGCGGGGCAGCGATCACCTCAGGCGGCAAGCTTCGCGCCCGCTTCGTGATTCACGCGGCAAGCATGCAGCTCGGGGGGGAAACGACGGCGCGAGCGCTGCGGACTTCGACCGCGCATTCCTTGCGGATCGCAGCCGAAAGGGAACTCCGCTCCATCGCGTTTCCCGCCGTCGGTACCGGCATCGCCGGCTTCCCGCTTTCCGAATGCGCCCAGATCATGCTCCGGGAAGTGGTCGAGCATCTCAAGGGTTCCACGTCGCTCGAAAGAGTTTATTTTGTCCTGTTTGATGCCCGCGCTCTCGCGGCATTTGAGAAGGCCCGGACGGAAATGGCCGCGCGCGGCGAAATGGATGGCACGCCCGCAGCCGAACGGCCATGAACGCGCTCGCTGAAAAAGTGCGCGCCGAACTTGCACGCTACGAGCATCCGCTGTTCGTGTTTGGCGCGCGTCCCGCCGCGGAAGGTGTCGAAGTCGAAATCCGTTACGCGCCGCCCGCGCCGCAAGTTCATACCTATGTTTTTTTGCTCCGGCCGCGCGAGATCGAAAGCGGCCAGTTTCCCTGGATCTTTCAGAAGCAGCTCTACGACTGTTTGCATGATTTCATCATCGAGATGTTCACGTGCAATCCCCAGCGGCAAGACGCATGAAGGTGAAATCGCCCCTCGCGGAGAGCACTCGGGGTAAACCGCTCGCGGAGAGCACTCGGGGTAAACCGCTCGCGGTAAACGCTCTCGCAGCGACGCTGGCCGCCCGCATCCGTACAGGCGGCCCCATCCCCTTCGCCGAATTCATGCGGGAATGCCTCTATCATCCCGAACACGGCTATTATTCGCGCTCCCGAACGCGGCGCTTCGGAGATTACTACACGAGCGTGGACGTCCACGAGATTTTCGGGCGGCTGATTGCTCGACAGCTTGCTGAAATGTGGGAGCTGCTCGGATCACCGCATCCGTTTCTGGCGGTGGAAGCGGGAGCCGGCGCCGGGCGTCTCGCCGCAAATATTTTGGACTTTGCCGCACGCGAGCTTCCCGGGTTTTATGCCGCGACCGAATACATGGCTGTGGAACGCTCCGCCGCGCGCCGCGCGGAACACGCGGCTGCGCTTGCTTCGCATTTGACTGAGGGGCGCGTTTCAACCTCTGCGGAAATCCCTACAGCCATCCCCGCCGGGTGTATTTTTTCAAACGAATTGCTGGATGCTCTGCCTACGCACCGCGTCGTGATGGAACTTGGCCAACTGCGCGAAGTATACGTGGGATTCGAAGACGGCCGGTTCACCGAGGTGCTTCGCGAGCCTTCCACGCCCGCTGTGGAGGAGTATTTCCGCGAGCAGGGAATTGCGCTTCAGGAGGGCCACCAGGCGGAGGCGTGCCTGGACGCATGCCGCTGGATTGAAGATGCGGGACGCGCGATGGGCCGAGGCTTCGTCATGACGATTGATTATGGTCATGAAGCACACGCCCTCTACGACGAACGGCACAACCGCGGGACGCTGTTGGCCTACCGGGACCATAAGGTCACGGAAAATGTTCTCGACGCGCCGGGGGAACAGGACCTGACCTCGCACGCGAATTTCACTGCTCTGGACTTGTGGGGGCGCCGCTCAGGCCTGGAACGAACGGGTTTGGTCACGCAGTCGCAATTTCTGGTCGCGTTGGGCAGGGCGAATGAATTCGCGGATCTTTACGAACCGGGGCAATCGGAAGTCGAAAAATTGCGCGCGCGCCTGCTGCTGAAAAACCTTATCCACCCGGAGGGGTTGGGCGAAAAATTCCAGGTCCTCATCCAGCATAAGGGAATCGGGAATCCGCAGCTAACCGGCTTGTCCGGCTACTGAAATGGGTCAGGATGCCGTTTCGGAGTAGGCTTTCTTCAGGGACTTTTCCGCTTCAGCCTGCGCGCCGCCAGTATCGTCGGCGGTCTGTTTGGCTTTGCTGTATTCGTTGACCGCGCGCGTGCGATCACCCTGAATGTCGTAGATTCTGCCCAAGTAAATGTGCGACCACACTTCGGTCCATCGGGTGGTGGAGTCCGTACTGCCGTCGAGCGCGTCACGGAACGATTGCGCCGACGCCGCATAATTCCTCTGATAGAAGAACGCTTCGCCCATGCGGAAGTCGGCAAGGGCATTCGTGCGGTCTAGCTCGAGCGCGCGCTGGTATTGCTGCACGGCATCGTAGTAGCGGCCCAGTTCGGCCAGCGATTCTCCGCGCGCGATGATCCCGCGCACGCGCAGCCGCTGGCTCGATTTCAAAATGAAGTTATGCGGATCGAGGATAATGCCGTTTGGTTTTGGCCGTCCAAACGTTTCCACAGTGAATGCGGATTCCTTGCCGGCGATGCTGATGGTCTTAAATTCGGGATTGCCTTCCGTTTGCACTTCAATTTCGACGTCCATGCGGAAGAAATCGAGGTTCTGTTTGGCCTTGCCGACGATTCTGAATCCTTTCTTGGTGCGGTACGTGACATACTCCAGGGAGAATTCCGGCACGCCGGTCGAACGCAGCCACTGGGTAAAGAATGGCCGCAAATTGAGCGTTCCCACTGCAGCGGTTGGGGCGGCGTTACCGATCGCTTTGGCCTCTGGAACAGTGGCGG
The DNA here is from genome assembly GCA_041488495.1 of Terriglobia bacterium. Lineage (GTDB taxonomy): Bacteria > Acidobacteriota > Terriglobia > Acidiferrales > UBA7541 > Palsa-360. Next base: position 73,722 of record JBGPPL010000014.1, on the reverse strand, counting down.
GCGCCGCGTGCGCCTCCGCCAATTTTTCAAAATCCTCGATGCGGGCGGCCTTGCCGGCGTAACGGGAATAGAAATCCTTGAGCAGTGCGAAGAAGTTTGCGTCGCCCAGCAGCGCGCGGAGCATGTGGAACACCATCGCGCCCTTGTTCACCACCACCGAACGATATTCCTCGGATTCGGGTTCCAGCCTCCTGGCTTCGGCGATCGGAGCAGAGTCGTCGAACATCAGGGCGCCAACGGCAAAATCCTCGAGCGCTTTGTTCAGCGCCTCTTTGCCAGAGGTCTCTTCGACGTAGAGCCCCTCGGAGTAGCGCGCCAATCCTGCCGTGACCCACACGTCCGACGAAGACGCAGCCATTACCTGGTCGCCCCACCACTGCTGCGCTGCGAGGTTTGCCAGCAAACGCGCGTTCGGCTGCGCCGTCCATTGGTGCGCACTCACCAGCAGAAGTCCCGGCGCCGCGTAACCGGCCACTGTTCCATTAGGGAGCTGCGCGACCTTCAATCCGGGTTCCGGCAGCGCACCAAACTGCCCATTAAAATTATCAAGGATGCGCGCGAGCGTGTCCGCGTAGCTCTGCGCAGTGTTCGCCGCCGCCGGAGGTGTGTACACGGAAAAAGTCATGCCCTCCGCACGCACGGGGCTCAACTGCAGCGGCGCAGCGACAAATGTTCCGGCAGCCTCGGGCTTCTCCACACGGAACGTGTACAGCATGCGTTCGTTTTCCATCGAGGGAGGCGGAGGCGCGGCCGCAGGGGACACGGGGGCACTGGACCGCGAGTTCCCAAGGGCCGGGCCGGGGAAAATTTTGGGTGTGACGGACGTCGGCGTTCCGGGCGATGTGCCGGTACCGACGACGGCCATTGTTCCCGGTACCTCGATCTGGAAAACACCTGTATACCGGTTCGCCGGGAAATTCGTGAGCGGGAACCAACGCGCCGGCAGCAGCAAGTATCCGCCGTCTTTGTCAATGTAGGCGAGCCGCACGTCTTGCGCCTGGCTGGTCCCTCTGCTTGAGAGCGGCCCTGCATAATCGAATTGCAGCGTAACTCTTCCGCCCATGGGTACCAGATCAGGCAGCGTTATTTGCAATTTCAGCGGAGTGTTCTCATCCCGGTCGTAGAGCACCGGCTTTCCAGCGCCGTCGCGAACCGCGTTCACTCTGAGGTTCTGGTTTAATTCGACATCCACCACGCGCGAGGCTTCATTCGCCGTAAAATCGACTTTTGCCTGCGCGGTCAGCACCCGTCCAACGGCGTCCAGCGATGCCCGAATTTCGTAGTTCGTCGCGCGAAAGGCTGCCGCAGGAGCGGTCTCCACCGGAGCAACCGGCCGGCCGGGACCCTGCCCCTGCCCGGGAGCTTGCGCGAATCCCGAACCGGCAACGAACGCCGCGAACCCTGCTAGAAAGAGGAATCGAAACTTCAACATGAGTCTGCTGCGCCTCTCTTCATGACGGCCACTTGAATCCACTAGGATACCAACTCGCCCCGTTGAGTTGCCAGTGCCAGTGCGGCGTATTCATACTGGGCCAGTTCATCGAGGTTCGGTCTAGTCTGCCCTAACCCTTAGCGGCAGGATGAGCCAGCATGCCGGCGATAATGTCCGCCGCCCGCTCGATGGCGCCGGGAGGCCCCAGCTTTTCCCTCACGCTTGCGAGCTCTCGCCGCATCTCTGAGCGAGCTTCTTGTGAATCGAGCAGCCGGATCGCCTCGTTTGCCAATCGCTCGGGCGTGAAATCCTTCTGAACCAGTTCCGGCACAACGCGCTTTCCGGCGATCAGATTGACCATTGCAAACATCTGCGTGCGCACCAGCCAGCGAGCGATCGCGGCTGTGATGGGTGCGAGGCGGTAAATCACAACCATGGGCGTGTCCATCAATGCCGCCTCGATCGTCGCTGTTCCGCTTGAGACAATTGCCACATCCGCCGCACCCAGTGCATCGTAGGTTGCGTCTTCCACTACGCGTATCGGGACTTCCGGTGGAAGATACGCGGCAATTTGCGGCTCACGCATTCCGGGGGCCAGTGCCAGGACAAACTGCGCCGGGTGGCTCTTTGCTATTAGATGGCAGGATCGCATCAGAGGTGGCATGTGGTGCGCGATTTCTCCCGCGCGGCTTCCGGGCAACAGCGCAACAATCGGTTTGGCCGCATCCAATCCGAAACAGGCCGCGAACTCCGCGCGCGATCTCTTCGCGGCGACGTTGCCCACCAAAGGATGCCCAACAAAATCCGCCGGTACGCCGCGCGCGCGATACCATTCCTGCTCGAACGGGAAAATGCAGAGTCCGCGCACGAATCGCCGGCGCACCAGGTTTGCGCGCCACGGCCGCCACGCCCAGAATTGCGGGCAGACGAAATAGATGTTTTGCACGCCTTGGCGCTTCAGCGCGCGCGCGAGGCGCAAATGGAAGCCGGGGAAATCTGTAAGGATCGCAAGACGCGGTTTCCTTCGTTCGGACTCCCCGATCAGGCATTTCCACACGCGATTGAGGGCCGGGAGTTTCTTCGCAATTTCGACGATTCCGACCACCGAGACTTCCGCGCAATCGGCCACAATCTCGACTCCCGCTTCTCGCATGCGCGGGCCGCCCATCCCGTACAGGTGGACGTCCGCCCGCGCGCGCAACGCCGCCGCCAAATGCGCTGCGTACATGTCACCGGATGCTTCACCGGCGGAGATGAGGATTTGTGTAAGTGGCATCGCTTCGCGCGCGCAGAATTGGACTGCCTAATCGTCTGCGGGCATCGAAGTGCCCGCTTCGCTTCCCGCCGGCTCGAGCGGAGGACGCAGCTCCTGATCTTTGTACTGAAGCTGATAAAGGCGGTAGTAAATCCCGCGCAGGCCGAGCAGTTGCTGGTGCGAACCTTGCTCGCGGAGCCTTCCCTTGTGAAAGACGAGTATGCGGCCGGCATGCTGGATCGTGCTGAGCCGGTGCGCAATCACCATGGCGGTGCGGCCTTCGAGCAGGCGGTCCAATGCCTCGCGGATCAGAACTTCGGTCTTCGTATCCACGCTCGATGTCGCTTCATCCAGGATCAGAAACCTCGGATTGTGCGCCAGCGCTCGGGCAAAGCTGATCAATTGCCGCTGCCCGACGGAAAATGTCGCCCCGCGCTCGCTCACGTTTGTTTCAACGCCCTCCGCCAGTGTGTCCAGAAGAGAACCGAGTCCCACTTCGCGCAGGGCGGCCTCGACGCGCACGCGGCCAATTTCCTCATCGCCCAGCCGGACGTTCGATTCGAGAGTGCCGGTAAACAGGAACGGGTCCTGGAGGACGATACCGAATTGCCGCCTCAGTTCGTGCACGTTATACCGGCGAATGTCCACTCCATCGAGAAGGATTTGGCCGCGCTGGATTTCGTAGAAGCGCAGCAGGAGCTGGATGAGCGTGGTTTTTCCAGCGCCGGTGTGGCCGACGATGGCGAGCGTCTGGCCCGGCGCGATGTGAAACGATACATCGCGCAGCACCCAGTCTTCGTCGCGCGGATTCGCACCGCCGTTGTACGCAAACCACACGTTGCGGAATTCAATTTCTCCGCGCGGGGCGGAGAGCGGAAGGGAAGCCTCGGCAGGCGGCGCCGGCAGCGGCTCGTCAAGCAGTTTGAAGATTCGCTCGCACGCCGCCATGGCCGACTGCAGGATATTGAATTTCTCGCTTAGATCCTGGATCGGCCGGAAGAAGCGCTGCGCGTACTGCATGAACATGATGAGCACGCCGACGTCCACGAGGCCGGCGAGCGAGCGCAGTCCGCCGTACCAGAACACGATCGCAATCGCCGTCGTGCTGAACAATTCCACGGCAGGGAAAAATACCGCAAAGGCCAGGATGGCGTCCTTGTACGCCTCCATGTGGATGCGATTCAGCTCCGCGAACTGTGCGCTCGATTTCCGTTCCCGATTGAACAGTTGCACCACGCCCATACCGCTGATGTGCTCCTGCAGGAACGCGTTGATCCGGGCGATGGCCGTGCGGATGCGCCGGTTGGCGTCACGTACGCGGTTGCGGAAAATCCACGTGGATACCAGGATCAACGGCAGAACTGCGAATGTGGCCAGCGCCAGCCGCCAATTCATCCACATCATCACCGCGCCGATGCAGAGCAGCACGATGGCATCGTTGGCCATCGCCGCGATGCCCGCAGCGAAGAGGTCGTTGAGCGCGTCCACGTCGGTCGTCACTCGCGTCACCAATCGCCCGACCGGGCTGCGATCGAAGAAACTCATCGGAAGGCGCTGCAAACGCTCGAAGATTTCCTTCCGCAGATCGTACAGCGTCTGCTGGCCGACGTTCTGCATGATGCGGACTTGCAAGTACTGCACGGCGAAGCTCAAAAGCAGCGCCGCGAAGAATCCGAGTGAAACCAGGCTGACGCCGCGCAAAGCATCAGCGGCTGGAAGCAAATGGTTCGCGCCGGGGACGATGTACTTGTCCACTCCGAACCCGAACAGGTAAGGGCCGACGACTTCGAGCGGCCCGACCAGCAACGTCAAGACCACCGCGAAGACGACGCTCCCCTTGTACGGCCGCAGATAGGTCATCAGCCGCCGCAAAAGTTGCGAGTCGTAGGCCTTTCCTAGAGCCTCTTCTTCGCGGAAGTCGCTCATTCGCGTTCCAGCTCTTCTTCGAGCAATTGCTTCTGGTGGAGGTCGGCGTAATAGCCGCCGCGCGCCAGCAGTTCCGCATGCGTGCCGCGTTCGACGATTCGGCCGTCGCGCAACACCACAATCTGGTCGGCGTGTTGCACCGTCGAGACGCGGTGGGAAATCAGCACCGTTGTCCTCTGCCGCAGAATGGATTCCAAACGCCGCAGGATGCGCTCCTCGGTTCCCGTATCCACGCTGGAAAGAGAGTCGTCCAGGATTAGAATCTTGGGATCGCGAATCACCGCGCGCGCAATTGCCGAGCGCTGCTTCTGGCCGCCGGAGAGCGTGATGCCGCGCTCGCCCACCATCGTGTTGAACTTCGCAGGGAATTCACCGATTTCAGCGGCGATGCTGGCGACCTCGGCGGCCTCGTATACCTGCTCGTCGGTCGCATTATCGGCGCCGAATGCAATGTTCTCGCGAAGAGTCTCGCTGAACAGGAAAGTGTCCTGGGGCACATAGCCCACCGCGCGCCGCAACGTTTCGAGCGGCCACTCCCGGATGGGCCGCCTGTCAATCAGCAGCGTTCCCGGCGGCGATTCCCAAAGCCGCACGATCAAGGCGGCCAGTGTGGATTTTCCGCTGCCCGTAGGGCCGACAATCGCGAGGATCGAGCCTGCCGGAACATGCAGGGAGATATCCTGGAGCACAGGCTTGTTTAACGCCGCCGTTCCATCTGCGTCGTTTCGTACGGTCGGATACGTGAAGGTCAGATTCCGGAATTCAATTTCGCCGCGGAGTTCCGGGATTTTGCCTTGCGCGGCCGCCGAGTCGTTGATCTTCGGCTCCGAATCGAGGATGTAATTCAGCCTGCCCATCGACGCTCCGCCGCGCTGGAAGATATTTGTCACGAAACCCAGCGCCACCATGGGAAATATCAGGCGCGTCATGAACGTGTAAAACGCGATGAGTTCGCCGAGTGTAATGCGGCTCAGAATCACAAGCCGGCCGCCCTGCCAGAGCACCAGCACAAACGTCAGCCCAATCAGCATTTGGAGCAGTGGCATGAACAAGCTCCAGAAATAAATGAGCCGCAGGTTGCGATCGATGTATTCGCGATTCGGCGCATCAAAGCCGCGGATCTCGGCTTCCTCTTGCCCGTAGGCGCGTACCACCCGCATGCCCGCGAGATTCTCCTGGGCTTTTGCGGAAAGCACGGCGAGCGAGGCCTGAATTGTTCCGTAGAGCGCATGGATCTGCTGGCCGAAGATCCACACGACAATGGCGACCACCGGGACGGGAAGCAATACGTAGAAGCTGAGCCGGGGGGAAATCAAAAACATCAGGACCACGGCGAGGACCATCGTCGCGAACGTGTTGGCGCTGTACATGATGCCCGGACCCAGCACCATGCGTACCGAGTTCAGATCGTTCGTACATCGTGACATCAACTCGCCCGTGCGGTTTCGCACGTAGAACTCAGGTTCCAACACCACCAGCTTGTTCAGCAGGTCGTTCCGCAGATCGTATTCGATGTCCCGCGAGAGGCCGATCAGAATCTGCCGCGTCCAGTACGAAAAGACTCCCTGGATGGCGCAGACGATGATGAGCGCCGAACAGAATATGGCGAGCGTGTGGGCATTCTTCGGATGGTAGTAAGGCAGCAGGAAGCCCAACGAAATCTGCGTCAGCCGGCCGAGCTGTGCCAGGGGAGCCTCGGCGCCTTTGATGCAATCCACGATGGCGCCGATAATCAGAGGCAGCAGCGTCCCCGTAATTCCCATGCCGGCTTGCGTCAACATCCCGAGCATCACTTCGCCCGTATGCCGGCGGACGTACGGAAGCAGACGAGTAAGCTGCGCCCATCCGGAGACACGCATGTGCGTGGTCTTCGTTGCGGAACCTGCCAAAGTGTCTGCCGCTGCGCTCATCTTAGAATGGACTGCGGGGTCTCCAACGTGGGCACTTCACCCAGGTACCCTTCATGAGACCGGTCAAGCGATTGGTAGCGTTTCGCTTTTGTGTTCCACCGCACGGTGATCGTCCGGTTTCCTGCTTCACCCGTGTTCGACGACCGTTCCTGGCCGGCCTCGGCTGGCGTGAATCGCAACTCGAGACCCTGCTGTGTATCCGGCTTGAGCTCGAGTCGCCAGCCCGTGATAGGAGCCGCAGGCGATCCTCCAAGATAACCGCTTGGATTTTTCAAGTGCTCATCGCAACGCAGCACCTCGGCCCATTTGTCGTTGCTTTTCTCCACGATCACTGCCCGCGTGATGAATATCCCGGAGGAATTTTCTGACCCATCGCCGCCGCGCGCGGCCTTCTCAAACCGGTTTACCACCAGCAATTGTTCCAATCCATTTCGCGCCAGATCTCCATGGGCGACGACTTCCGCCTGCTTGCCCAACGCAGCTTCCGCCACTTGCTGAGCCTCCGGAGCCACCGCTGGCGCAGCGGGCCGGGCCGCTTCCTCCAGGGGAATTGTTGGATCCACAGACTTGCATCCCGCCAACAAAGACGTCGTTGCTCCTACCAACAGTGCCAGGACCATGCGCGATTTTCGAGGCTTCATTATTCTTCAGATTGCTACAGGCTTGGGAACGCAAGCGTAATCTCGACCACGCGCCCCGTATCCCTCGCGCACAGCACTTCCATCACCTGAGGAACGTCGGACCCGGCCCAGTCAAATTGATAAAACATCAATTCCAGCTCCTGACCGTTCTTTGCGGCGGGGCCGCTCGAGTTCGGCTCGCCATAAAAATCGACGATGCGATCCTGAGAATCGCCGATGCGCAGGCCAATTCCAGTCACCCAATTCTTGGGATCCAGAAAATCCGCACGCTTTTCACCGCACTTGCCTTCTTGAGAACCAAGAGTCGTGATCGTAATGCTCTGGATCATGGACTTGGCGTCGACTTCGAGCCGGATGGCGCGCCCCGAGCACTCATCGCGCCATTCTTTGATTCTTGAATCCCGGACTTCGGCAAGGTTCTTTGACTTGAACCGTTTTTCCGCCACCGCAAACGTATCGCGGCCGGGCCGCAGCCCCGCCAACAACGTCTCATTCACGCGGCGCGCGTTGCCTTGCGGCGCGCTTGGGGATGCCTTTTGCAGCGTCACCCGCGCCCCCGGTGTCGACATGGCTTGTGCTGCCAGGAGCACACTAACGCACAGCCAGAATTTCATCCAACCGCGCTTCAAAGTTTTCCTCTCCCTCTGACCAGAGACGGATTCGCCCTACAGGTAGAGCTTCCTCGGCCGAGCGCATCCACGTCATCAGTTTCTGGATATTCTCCCGCGTTTTCTCCTGATACTCGCGCAAATTCTGCGGCTGCGACATCCACATCAGGAACCGGGCCTCGTCCGGATGTTCCGGCTGTGCCACCCGCCCGCTTTCCGTCGAGAGCAATCCCGCGTGCCCGGTGAACATGTGTTCGAAGCCCAGATCGGCCATAAGATGGCCCGATTCGGCGAATATCCCATGATCGAACTCCAGCCCAAAGCAGGAAAGATGGAGTCGCTCCGGTTTTTTCTTCCAACTCGCGGTTTCCATATCCCGAATCCAGAGGTCCCACAGCGCCGCCACCTCGAAGCACACGTCGCTGGCGAGGTGTTCCCTCGCGATCTCTATGACTTCCGCGGGCGTCAATCCCTGCGCACGCAGATCGTATTCCTCGAGCGGCACCTCCGTTGAATCCACGGCCCGGATCACCAGCTCAGTGAACCCAACCGGACTGGCGGCCAGAGGGACGGTGGCGAGGAAATGCTCGAAATGGGAGAGCATGCTCGCCTCTTCGAAATTCCGGATCCAGATGCTGGCGTAGGCACGATTGGGCATCGCGCTATTATACAGGCTTCCCTCTGCAGGACCGAAAAGCTACAGGTGCCGGACGCGCGGAGTTACTTCTGTTCCTCTGGCTTGATTTCGGGTGGCTTGATTGCAACGGGAGAGGGCGCCGGGATTGCTTGGGTCGTGGCAGGGGCCGAAAGTCCGGCCAGCCGCAGCCGGAGCGTTTCGCCGATTTCGGCGAACACATTGCTGCAAGTCGACCGCAGTCTTTTTTCGGTTGATGCCGCAAGCTGGTCGATCAGACCTTCAGACTGCTGATTGAGTCTGGTCACTGTGGTCAGCAGCCAGGAATTCGATGCATTCTCGAGCCGCTGTTTGTGCTCGTCCATCGCATGCGTGCCAAACGACTGCAGCGACGCCCGCATCTCGCGGTCGAGCGACTGAGCCTCAATGCGCAAGTTGTCCTTGGCAAGATCGATCTGGGAGGCCAGTTCCTGCTTGCCCTGAGCGAGGCCCTGTTGTGTCTGCTGAGAAAGGGCGCGCTGGAACTCTCCGGCGAGCATTCTCGCATCGCTTTCCAGCTTCGAACGGACTTGCACGGTGTGCGTTTCGATGCGCGCGGCATTCTGTTCGAATGCGGAATTCGCCTTTGCGCTAAAGAGATCGAACTGCTCGCGCGTCAGCTGATCGGCGCGGTCGGTGAAATTCGCGGCAGCAGCCTCGCCAGCCTGCGCCATCTGGAGGCTGGCCCTCTCCGCGGCATCGCGCGCGTTTTCGTCCATCTGGCCCTGCGCGTGTTCCACGTAGCTGCGGCTATAGTGATTCAGCTCGCTGGCGAACTGGCCCGACAGATCCGCCGCCTTTTCGCGCAGCCTCGCCGCAGCCTGATCGAGTCCCTTCTCCAGGGCTGATTGCATCTGCGTTTGAACCTTCTTCTCATACCAGTCGGCGGACTTGAACAGCGCTTCGAAGGTGCTGTGAGTTGTTTCAGTGGCCTTGGTTTCGAGTTCGGTGAACCATCTCGCGGATGTGCTCCGAGCCGATTCCGCAAATTCCTTCTCGACCTGCGCGAGGACTTCTTTCGCGCGCGCGACAGAGTCCTGAACACTCCGTTCCGAGGCTTGCCAGATCTGATGTTGATGCTCAGCGAGTGCCTTTTCGGCCTGGTCATGGTCGAGGGCAAGCTTGCTCAGCATTTCCGTGGCGCGGGCGATTTGCGGCCCCAAGCGTTGCTCGAGTTCATTCGCCAATCGCTCGATCGTTTGGTGTCCTGCGGCTTCGAGGACGGGCTGCAGCCGCTCCGCCATTCCGGCGACAGACAATTCCGCGCGGCGGCTCATCTCACTGCTTTGTGATTCCAGCAGCCCTTCACCGCGCCGCGCCAGCTCCTCCGACGCCGACTGGATGAGCGAGGAGATATCGTCCTTCCGGGCTTCAATCTGTTCGAAAGACTGTTGCAACTGGGAGATTGCCGCCTGGCCCCTGGCGGTTTCCTTGCTTATAGATGCGCGTAGCGTGCCGAGAGTGCTTTCTGCTTCAGCCGTGACTTGCGAAAACGCGTTGCCAATCACGCTGATTCTTTGTTGCAGCTGTTGTTCCACCTGCCGGGCGGAAGCCTCGCTGTTCCGTGCGAGCTGATCGGCCACCTGACGCGCCGCGCTTTCGAGCGATGTCTCAATTTTCTCGTTCCAGCGCGCGCTCGCCGCAGCGAGGTCGGCATCGAGCAACCCGCGCCATCCCGACTCCGCGGTGGAGGTCTCGCTGGCAATCCGATCGCCCAGGCGATTCGCGGCTTGTTCCAGATGCGCGAGGCGCGCTTGCGCCTCGGATGCGCGCTGATCCATCACTTCCTGCCACCGCCGGAGTTCGCCCGCAGCGGCTTCTTCCGAATTTCGCCGCAATTGCTCGATGGCGGTTTGGACTTCGCCAGCATTCGCACCCAGGCTGCCGCTCAGGCTTCGGAGCTTCTCGATCGCAGCAAGCAATTGGCCTTGAATTTGTTGTTCGAAATCTGCCCGCTGTGCGCGCTCCACTTCCACGAGCTGTGAATCGATCTGCATCCGGGCTTCGGCAATCCGTTGATCCAGTTCGCGGGACCACTCGGCGCGCATGGCCACCAAGCTCGCGTCCCGTTCACTTTCCATGCGTTGCAGCCCTTCACGCTGCATTCGCTCGATGTGCGCGGTGACCGCAGCTTCGGCGGATTTGTTGGCGGCGTCTTTGAGCTGGCTCTGCAGCGCGGCAAGCAGCGGGCGTGTTTCCGCCGCGATCGCACGAGTAGCGGTCTCGCGCACCGTACTCTGCACCTGCTGTTTGGCTTCCACGACCAGCCGCGCAACCTGGCGCGCTAGCTGCAGCGATGCGTCGGTGCCGCCCGGCAATGGCAGCACGCGCACATTGTCTTCCGAAGGTTCCGGCAATTCAGATGAGGGCGGTGCGTCAGCAATCCATTCCGGACCGGGGGGTGCGATCTCGGTACTCTCAGTGGGAGCGGGAATGTCACGGCTGGATGCGGCCTCAGGGAAGGGAAACCAGTCGCCTGGCGGGAAGGCGATGCCCCAGACGTTGCCGGGAACCTCGAGTTCCACGCCGATTTGAAATAACTCGCGCACTGTTCGCGGGCGCTGGATCCAGCTGACACGCGCGCGAACGCTGCGTGGTCCGCGCCCTGGTTCGTTATGGGGCACCTCAAAGGTGACCCACATATTTTTCAGAACGTAGTGCTTCGATTGGTAGCGGCAGCCATGGCAATTAATGATCAGGGTGGAAGTACGTTCCTGAAATGGTCTGCCGAGCGCATCTACACCTGTCACCGTAAGAGGCACGGCTTGCACGATGCGTGTGCTGCGCCTCTTCTGGGATTCCATCTCGGGATGAATGTTAGATTCCGCCACGAAAGCGCTCCACGGTCAATTTTTAACCTTAGCATCGCCACCCTCGGGCGTCGAGCACGGAAAGCCGTGTTTTCGTAATAGTTACGCCCCGTGACACCGCAAGTGGCCTGGACCGGCGGGCCCAATTCCCACGCATTGCATTTCGCCGCACGGGAACCGGCCTTCCTCACGCGACGTGTTCTGGGGATGGAAAGGCTGAGTGCCTACCGTGGGTGAAATGTACTACGAAAGCTGCGGCATGAACAGGAGGACAAACAGCGGAATTGCCTCCGCCGCGCCGAGGGCTACCGGGTCGCTGGAGACACTAGAGAAGGCTGAGGGGCCCTTTCAGGAAGTGCAAACTCAGCGGGTTTGCAGCACGCAGAATCGAGCCTCGCGAAGTCGCGCCGCATATCCGGTCTTTCCCGCAAGTGTTTCAAAGTCTCCTGCAAAATCGACGAAGCCACGGCGTCACCCGGGACCAACAATCGGTAGTGCATCCACCGTCCCTGGCGCCGTGCCGCCGCGACTCCTGCGCGGCGCAGGTAGGCGAGGTGGCGGGAGATCTTCGGCTGGCTGATTCCAAGGATCTCCACGAAATAACAGACACAGATTTCTCGGTCGGCGATGAGGTTGAGCAGGCGGAGCCGCGTGGGGTCGGCCAGGGCGCGAAAGAGGAGATCGATGGCGAACGGTTTGTGTTTTCTTGGCATGGCGCGGAATATTATATATGGCTTGACAGATATAAACAAGGAGGCGTAGCATGAATACATGCGCATATGCGTATATGTATTACCCACAGGAGGAGGAAGCCATGGCGACGGAAGCAGTGAAAGCATTGAAGGCCCATATCGCGATTCATGTTCGTGACGTGGCGGCGAGCATTGAGTTCTACCGGAGACTTTTTGGGATCGAACCGTCCAAGATACGGAAAGGGTACGCGAAATTTGATGTCTCCAATCCACTGCTCAATTTTACTTTGAACGAAGGGGCAATCGAAGGACAGGGCGGTCTGTCGCACCTGGGAATTCAAGTGGACTCGACCGCGGACGTCCTGGCCGTGCGCCGGCAGTGGCGGGAGCGCGGATTGCTCACTCGCGATGAAATGAAGACAGATTGTTGCTACGCGCTGCAGGATAAGACATGGGTTCGCGATCCAGACGGGAATGAGTGGGAAGCATTCGCCGTTCTCGAAGACAATCTCCCCGAGAAGGCAACCACGGAAAAATCATGCTGCGCCCCGGATTGCTGCGCCCCTGCTGCGCCGTGAAACCCTGACCATTCCTGCAAGAGGTGATCTGATGGAGAGGCGCTACAACGTCCTCTTCCTCTGCACCGGAAATTCGGCGCGCTCCGTCACGGTCGCGCGCTCGTTGAGCGACACGTTCGCTGGAATCCGCCCGGTAGATGTTCCCCCATTTCTTGCCGCGCAGGTATCCGGGGGGATTCTCAGCGGTATTCGTTTTCGAGCGGCTTAGCTCTCGATTGGGCGATGCTTGAAGGTGCGAAGGCCCTTGCTGTAACTGGCGACCGTCTGGCCTTCGCCGAAGAGTTTGTACTTATACGTGGTGAGCCCTTCAAGGCCCACAGGGCCGCGTGCGTGAAGTTTTCCTGTACTGACGCCGAGTTCCGCGCCCAAGCCGTACCGGAAGCCATCGGAGAATCTTGTGGAAGCATTTTGAAACACGCCGGCTGCATCCACGAACTCCATAAAGCGCGCCGCAACGTCGTGGCTCTCCGTCACAATAGACTCCGTGTGCCGTGAGCCGTACCGGTTGATGTGGTCGATCGCTTCATTGACGCCGTCCACGATCTTGATCGAGATAATCAGATCGGAATACTCCTTCTTCCAATCCTCTTCACTCGCCGGAACGATTTCTTGTCCTCCGGAAAATTCCAATGTTCGCGGGCAGCCGCGAATCTCGACTCCAGCCGCGCGGTATTGCGCGATCATTTGCGGCAGGAACGCGGGGGCGATGTCCCGGTGTACCAGCAACGTTTCCACCGCGTTGCAAGCCGCGGGGTATTGCACTTTTGAATCCAGCGCGACATCAAGCGCTTTCTGCAAATCCGCGTCGCTGTGGACGTAGACGTGGCATATCCCTTCCCCGTGGCCCAGCACGGGGATGCGGCTGTTTTCGGTAATGTAACGTACGAACTGCTCGGAGCCCCGCGGCACGATCATGTCGATCTCGCCATGCATTGTGAGAATCTGGGCCACGTCTTCGCGCGATCGCAGCAGAACGACGGAGTCGGGTGGGATGTCGGCGAATGGCTCCAGCGCTTCGCGCCAGATCGACACCAGCACCGCGTTGCTCTCCGCCGCCTCCGTGCCGCCCTTGAGGCACACTGCATTCCCGGACTTGAGAGCTAAAGAGGCCACCTGCGGCACGACTTCAGGCCGGGCCTCGAAGATTACGCCCACGACGCCCAGCGGGCACGTCTCCTTGTAGAGAACGAGATGATCGTCGAGCTCCGTGACCGCGAGGCGGCGATGCAGAGGGTCCGGAAGCCGTGCCACGTCGCGCACACGCTCGGCCATTTCCCCAATTCCACGCTCCGTCGTCCGCAAACGCGCAAACATGGCACGCGACATCTCACCGCTCTCGACGGCGGGAAGCGCCGCCGCACAATCTTTTTCATTCGCGGCGAGAATCTCCGCCGAACGCGCTTCGAGCGCGCTGGCCGCGGCAAGCAAAGCCTCGTCGCGCCGCTCACCTGAAAGCGCCGCGAGAATGTGCGCAGCCCGCCGCGCGCGCCGGACGGAGCGCTGGATGTCCGACACTTCGAGTTGATTCTGCAGCACGCTCATTTGCGATCCAGCAGAACAATATTATCGCGCTTTACGAGCACACTTGCACGCCCGTGGGCCCGGCCATTCGCCGGGCCCTTCGAACCGTTGCCGATCATGCCTTCCGCGTCGCCGCGAGAATAATCCGAAATTCCCCGCGCGAATTCCAGGCCCTCGCCGTCCACGATGCTCACCACTTCCGCGGCCTCAAACTCGCCTTCGACGCGAATGACGCCCGAGGCGAGCAAGCTCGCTTTTCCGCTGGTCAGAGCGTCGCGGGCGCCTGCGTTCACGATCACGCGCCCGCGGACTCCCGCGGCGTAGGCGATCCAGCGGCGCTTTCCCGCCATGCGCGTCTTCGACAGAAATACCGTGCCGGTAGGCTCTCCGTCAAAAATCCGGTCGAGCGTGTCCGGTTTTTTTCCGTTGGCGATTACGGCCACGGCGCCCGCGTGCATGGCAATCTCTGCGGCATCGATTTTCGTCAGCATCCCGCCGCGCCCGCCCTCGGAAGGGCCGAGTGCCAACGATTTCAACTCCGGCGAAATTTCTTCGACCACAGGAATCACAGTTGCTGGTGTATTCGTCGATCCCGGAGGCCCCAGTTGCATCAACCCGTCGACGTCGGTCAGCAGGACGAGCACGTCGGCGTCGATGTGGCTCATCACCAGCGCGGCCAGACGATCGTTGTCGCTGAAGATGCGTTCGCCCGCGCGAATATTCAAGTAGTCGAGTTCGGCCGTCGAAACCGTATCATTTTCGTTCACGATGGGCAGGACGCCAAGTTTCAAGAGCGCTTCCATCGTCTGCCGCAGATTCGAATACCGGCTGCGATCGACGAAATCTCCCTCCGTCAGCAGCACCTGAGCGAGATGGATGCCGTGCGCCTGGAACAGCTTTTCATACTCGTGCATCAGCAGGCTCTGTCCGACGGCCGCGCATGCCTGCCGCACCACGAGGTCATGCAGCCGGTCGCGATGAAGGCCCAGCCGTCCTCTGCCCAGGCCGACGGCTCCGGAAGACACGAGCACGATTTGACGGCCGTCCTTCTTCAGCCGGGCGATGGTTCGGGCCACTGGCTCAAGATGCTCGACGTTGAACTGACCGTCACTCCCCGTCACAATGCCGGTGCCCAACTTGATGACGGCGCGGCGCGCCGCCCGCAGCCGCTTCTGTTGCTCGCTCTCTGGATACTGATTATTCACGGCACCCTACTTTATCACCGACGCACGCTCGTACAAAAGTTATGGACGGTTGCAGCGACGGAAGCAGAAAATTGTGTTTGCGGGTTAGTGTAGGAAATGAATGAAATGCCGGAGAATCCCCCGGGTCTGAAGGCCCGGGCTCCAGCATTCGCACAACAGAGGGTTGTTGTAGCCCCCCTCTTCAGAGGCGGGGCTCTTCGTCAGAGATCGCGGCGGCCTTCCATGGCTTTCATCATGGTGACTTCGTCGGCATACTCGAGGTCGGAGCCGACCGGGATGCCGACGCCGATGCGGGTGACGCGCACGCCGAGAGGCTTGATGAGCTTCGAAAGATACATGGCCGTGGCTTCGCCTTCCGCGTTGGGGTTCGTGGCGATGATGATCTCTTCGACCGTGCCGCCCTTGAGGCGTTCGATCAGACTCTTCAGATGCAGCTGATCGGGGCCAATGCCGCGCAACGGTGCGAGCGCCCCGCCGAGGACGTGATACAAGCCGCCGTACTGGCGCGTTTTCTCGATCGCCATGATGTTGTGCGGCTCTTCGACGACGCAGATCGTTTTGCGATTGCGCGTCGGGCCCGTGCAGTAGAGGCACGGGTCGGCATCGGTGATGTTGTTGCATACCGAGCAAAATCGCATGTTTAGCTTGGCGTCGCGGATGGCGTCGGCAAGCGCCAGCGCATCCTCCGGCTCGATGCGGAGAATATGAAACGCGAGGCGTTGCGCGGTCTTGGCCCCGATTCCGGGCAAATGTTTGAGCTGGTCGATCAAGCGCTCGACAGGTTCGGCGAAATCAGGCATGAGGAGTGCTCCGTGATGATGTGTGGCGGGCCGGAAAAGTAAGCACCCCATTCAATAATTCCGCAGGCCTGTCATTCCGAGGAGCGAAGCGACGAGAAATCCCTCTGGTTCTTGCCACAGTTGGCAGAGGGATACCTCGCTTCGCTTCAACGCGAGCCTTCAGCGCGAGCGCTCGGAATGACAAGAATAGGGACATTTCTCCAAAACCAGTCAGGTTCACTCGGAATGTCGGCTTGAACGCAACGCCAAAAGACGAACTCAAGAACGCTTCAAAAAAGGCCGGGAATTTTCAGTCCGGCGATGCCGGGAATCCCGCCGGTAAGGCTTTTCATCTGGCTCGATAGCTCTTCGTCCACACGACGCGCGGCTTCGTTGACGGCGGCGCGCACCAGGTCTTGCAACAATTCCTGATCTTTTCCGGCGAACACATCCGGGTCGATGCGAATCTCCGTGAGCTGCTTTTGGCCGTTCATCTTGACGGTGACCATGCCGCCGCCGGCCGAGGCTTCGACGTGTACGGATTCGACCTGTTTCTGCAGGTTCTCCTGCATCTGGCGAAACTGCGTGAGAATTTGCTGCAGCGCTTTGACTTCCATGGTCTAGTCCTCGCTCCGGCGTTTGACATCGGAAATCTGGCCGCCGAACCGTTCCAGCATCGCGCGCACGATCGGATCTTGCTCGAACTTTGCGCGCAACTCGCGCGTGCCGGCGGAGGATCGTGTTGCCGCTCCCAATCCCGGCACGGCCTCCAGTTTAACACAGACGCGCACGGTCTGACCGAGTATGCGGCTCGTGATGTTGCGCAAACGTTCCATGGGATCGCGCGCCTGCAACATCTCGGCAAGCGCGCGGCTTTCAGTGGGGAAGAACAGTCGCACTTCGCCGCCGCTCATCTCCCACCGCGACGCGTGTTCGATCAATTCACCTAGGAATTTTTCCTGGCCGAGAATCGCGGCCTTGATGGAATCTACTTGCGCAGCTTCGAGGCCCGCACCAACATCTGCCATTCGCGCGATCACGCTGGGGGGAGAACCGGGAACGGGGCCGGTGCTCGCGCGCTCCGAAACAATATTCGTGTCCTCCCTCACCACGGGCCGCGCCACGGGAGGCGCGGCACGTTCGGACCGCGGCGCAGCGGCAGGCTGCATTCTTACGCCGGAGGAAGCCTGCGGAACGCCTGGCGATACGGCGGGAAACGCAGCAGGCGCGCTGCTGCGCGCGTGCGTCTGTGCTTGCGATACGGGGTTTGCCGGACGCTCGAGTGCGCCACCTTCGAGGTCCGCGAGAATTTCTTCAAGCGGCGCCAGGCGCGCCGCATTGACCATGCGTAGCAGGCCCATTTCCAGGTGCAGACGCGCATCGGGCTTGCGGCGCAGATCGTCGTCGGTGTGCAGGAGAATCTGGAAAAACCGCGTGAGGTCTTCTTCGCTGAATGATTCCGCCGTCTGTTTCAGACGCGGGCGCTGATCAGCGGGCGCGGCGATCAGCGCAGAATCGGCGCCGCAAACGCGCGCGACGAGAAGATTTCGGAAATAGCCGATGGCTTCGCGGCAGAAATGCTGGAGATTTTGTCCCTCGGCGAGCAGCCGATGCACGAGCGTGAGGACGCGCTCCACCGATCGCTCTTCGATGGCGCCGGCCAGCTCATCCAGGATTTCTTCCGGGACGACGCCGAGCAGTTCGCGCACTTGCATGTCGGTGATTTTCGTGCCGCAGTAGGCGCGCGCCTGCTCGAGCAGGGAGAGCGCGTCGCGCAAGCTGCCTTCGGCGGCGCGAGCCATCACGCCGAGCGCACCAGGCTCCGCGGTCAGGCTTTCTTTCAAACAAATTTGTTCGAGTGCGTCCACGATTTCTGCGAACGAGAGTGCGCGAAAATGAAAATGTTGGGATCGCGAACGGATCGTCTCGGCGAGACTTTCTGGCTCCGTCGTCGCCATGACAAAAATGACTTTGTCGGGAGGCTCTTCGAGCGTCTTGAGCAGCGCGTTCGAGGCCTCGTCGGTGAGCATGTGCGCTTCGTCGAGGATGACAACTTTGTAGCGGCCGCCCGCGGGCGCGTAGCGAACCATTTCGCGCAGCTCGCGGATCTGGTCGATGCCGCGATTGGACGCCGCGTCAATTTCGATGACGTCGAGAGAGTTTCCCAAACCGATTTCCCGGCATGAGTCGCACTCGTTGCAAGGTTCCGTGGCGGGGCCCTTCACGCAATTGAGCGCCTTGGCGAGAATGCGCGCCGTGGTCGTCTTGCCCACGCCGCGCGCGCCGGAAAAAATGTAGGCGTGCGCCACGCGGCCGGACTGAATGGCGTTAGAAAGCGTGCGGGTGACGTGCTGCTGGCCGATCACGTCGGCAAACGTCTGCGGCCGCCATTTTCGCGCGATGACCTGGTAGCTCATGCCGTCGGACCTTCAGCTCTTTTCGTCGTGTGTGTTGTAGCTCACCTCTTTAGAGGTGAGGGTTTTCTGCGAGTCAGCAAAGAATCCCCGCGTCTGAAGACGCGGGCTACAAAAAACGCAATGCGACCGGAAAGATCTCAATAGGGCCACATCGCAAATAAGCCGGTACGCTGCTGATGAGAGGAACTTCGGGTACTCCGCGGCGCACGAAGCGATCCCGGTACCGTTGCTCCCTTCCGGGCCTGGCGGGGTTCGCGGGACTTCGTCGCACAGAGCCCGAAGTTCCACGCATCGGCAGTCGCGCCTTCAAAGAGCGGCTGCGAAGGAAGTCTAGCACAGCGCCGTGTTCGAAAAAAGAAAACCGGATCGAGACAAGATCAAACACAGAGGACGCCAAGAGCACAGGGGGCACGGAGAATGCAAATATGCGATGGGAAAATAAACCGGGTCGGTTTGACGCCCTCTGTGCCTCTGTGACCTCTGTGTCGAGCGCTCTCATGCCGCGCGAAGGCCCGCATAGAAGATGTCGGTTTCGAAACACGATGTCTCACTTTGTCTGATTGAGAAAGCGGTACGGCGTATGATTTGCATGGACGCAACCTCCGCATCCGGTCCGGCGCGCTCCCGCAGAGCATCGCCGGGCGAACAGCGCCAGCGCAACGCCTCACGTCACGAGGCCTAACCCGTGTGCGGCCGAATCGTCGGCCGGCGCGGCAGGATGGAGGATCCCATGAAACGAATCGTCGTATCTTTTGGCGCCATAGCGTTGCTGTTCGCTGCTGCCGCGGTCCCAACCCGCGCGCAGTCCCATGAACTCCTGCAGGGCACCCAGGTGCACCTGCGATTGCTCACCGGCTTGAGCACTGCCGTTGCGAGGAGCGGTGATCCATTTATCGCGGAAGTCGCCCAACCCGTGTATGTCGGCAGCCAGATGATATTGCCGGCAGGAGCGCGCGTGCAGGGCACGGTCGGCGGAGTGATACATCCCCGGCGTTTCTCGATGTTCCGCGGCCAGGCCGCCATGAACCTCTACTTCCGCGACCTCGAAGTCGACAGCCGCATATTCCCCGCGAAGATGAGCATTCTGGACCTACAGAGCCCATCAACCGGAGACAAGGCGGGAAAAACTAGGAAGGACGTCAAGGTCGATGAGGGCCGAGTGATCGAAGCCAGGCATGACATCAAGGGCGATATCCTTGCCGGGACCATCGGGACCGGCGGAGGCACTTTAATTGGCGCCGTCTTCAGCCATGTGGCGCGCGGGTTCGGCATAGGATTGATCGGGAGCACCGCGTACATCATGTCCCGTAAAGGGAAGGAAGTGGACCTCCCGGCACAGACCATCATTACGGTCCGCATGGACAACACTGTAAATTTGCCCAGGATCACCGCCGAAAATGGCGCGCTAATACAAGGGAGGGCAGACGCGCAGTGAAGCCCAGTTGGTCTTGGCAGATTGAGGAAGGAAGCGTCGCGTTTACCCAGCACGCGGGGCTAGCGCGACGCAAGCGGGTTGTGTTGGCAGGCTATTTTGCGGGGCGTTACGGAGAGTGGCTGGCTGGTGGAAATTCACGGTTCGCAAGCTTTTCACCCTGAATTCTTCGAGTACCCACAGTTCAGCCCGCCGCGAGTTGTACGGTCCACGTAACCTCAAACATCTGTGGCTGTTCATGCCTCAGGCACTTCTTGCCCCGTTCGATGGGCTTGACCGCAACGATGTCGCCGCATTGAAGTTCTGTGCGCGCCGCGAAACGGCAACCGATTTCGGTAACCTCCTCAGCTTTGGTCCGTTCGGTGAAAAGGTGGCCTGCACCGTCAATGCCCTTGATTTCAACCGGGATAATTATGGAGAGAGGCTCTTCGCTTTGTCGTTCGCGTGTGATTACTTCCGGAGGTCCGTCTTGGTTCTCGGACAAGAGATTTGTCCGGCTCACCGCATGTTAATTTGCAAATGGCATGCCAAATACAAGTGAGCCAGACCCCAGAAAGCAAATGACTTGCTTCCGGTCCATCGTCAGGGCTCTGCCAATGAGACGAATCTGTTCGCATGTGAAACATGAAATATCCAGGCTACAGCAACCTGGCGGGACATTTAGTCGAGCGGCTACGAAGCTGAGGAACTTGCGGGCTTCTTTTCGGACCGTTTGAGGAACCGATAGAGGCTCGTACGGCCAATGCCAAGCAGTTGCGCGGCGCGGACGCGGTTGCCTTCACACGCTTCGAGAACACGCCGGATGTGCTGCCGGCGAATTTCCTCCAGCGGGAGCGGCCGCCAGGAATCCCCGGGATGGCTGTCGCGTCCAGTTGGTTTCTGAAGATTTTCGGGGAGGTCATCCACGTCAATGAAGTCATTCACGGAGGTGAGGCACGCGCAGGAAATGACGTTTTCCAGTTCGCGGACGTTGCCAGGCCAGGCGTGTTGGAGCAGAACAGCATGTGTCCGGCGTGTCAGCCCCTGAATCTGCTTGCTGTAGGCCTCGTTGTATTTCTTGAGAAAATATTGAATGAGCAAGGGAATGTCATCCAGGCGCTCGCTCAGGCTGGGAACGCGAATCTGAATCGTGCTGAGGCGGTAAAAGAGATCCTCCCGGAAGCGGCCGGCAAGAACTTCCGCGCGCAGATCGCGGTTCGTCGCGGCGATCAACCGCACGTCCACGTGGCGGACTTCCGGCGAACCTACGCGCTGAATTTCTCGGTTTTGAATGACGCGGAGGAGTTTGGCCTGCATCGCGAGCGATGTCTCCCCGACTTCGTCGAGAAAGACGGTTCCGCCGTTGGCGTATTCGAACAGGCCGGGACGCGTATCGGTCGCGCCCGTGAAGGCGCCGCGCATATGGCCAAAAAGCTGGCTCTCCAGGAGCGTGTCCACCATGGCGGAACAGTTGCAAATCGCGAACCGCTGCTGCGCCACCGGACTCATCTGGTGAATGGACTTAGCGACTAATTCTTTGCCGGAGCCGGTCGCCCCAACCAACAGAATGTTCGTGTAATGGCGTGCAACCTTGCGGACCATTTCGAAAACTTCCACCATGGCAGGGCTCCTGCCGACTATCCCGTGGAATTCCAGGTCGTTTAGGAGCTGTTGCTCGAGGTTGCGAATGCGCTTCCGGCGAAGGAACGAGTCGGAAAGCTCGTCCAGGGATTTCTTGAGCCGGGAGCGGTCGACGGGCTTTGGAATGTAGTCATAGGCGCCGCGCTTGATGGCAGCGATGGCGTTGTCAAGCGAATAGAACCCGGTCATGAGGATGACGTAGACGCCAGGGTCATGGTGTAGCGCCTGTTCAAGAAACTGGAGACCATCCATCCCAGGCATTTTAATGTCCGACATCACAACGCGCACGCGGCCTTGGTCGATCATCTCGAGCGCGTGCTGCGGGTCGCAGGTGCCGATGGAACTGAAACCGAGACAACGAAGCGACTCCTGCAACATCTCGACCATCCCCGGCTCGTCGTCCAAGACACATACCGCCAGCGCTTCTTCGGAACTCCCAAGGACCAGATGCCCCTCCTTGGTGGGTGCAGACATGGTGTTCATGCCGGAATCATGGGCAAAGCGAATGCCAGAACGGTCGTGTGAATAGGCCCGGCTCGCCACGGCTATCCTAGATTTTTGCGGTTAAGGTGGAAATCATGTAACTCTAATGCAGGCAATCAATTAAGTGGAAGCAACTGAAGCTTTCGTAATGTCCTCGTCCAAGTCAGCTTGGGGCAGCGAAAAAAGATCAAAGATCCACGCACAGATCGCGTTCCATATTGGGGCGAATCCCCCCTCCGATTGTGCCAAAGATGAATTGCGGGGGAGCGAGCACCCCTCAGTTTGCGGCAGAGTCTTGTGTTTCGCTAAGATACGCGAAGAACTCGAATTCCTCGGCGGGGTACCGGATCGTGCCGCCCAACTCCGAATCGATCTCACAGTGCGTCCCCGTGGTATAGCAGAGTTCCAGAACCCGGTCGGGCGTAGACGATGTCGCGCGCCGAATTTCTTCCCATGTGGCCAGGCGGTCTTGGGCGATCAGAATTACCAGTTCAGGCTTCATGGAGGACCTCCTCAGCTTCAGGTTGGTTCAAGTTCTCCTTCGGTTCATCCAATTTAGATGAATCTTGCGGTGATTGTGACGCAACCCTGTTCGTGGTTTGTCTTTTTGATCGCGGGTGCAGCAGCAGGATGCGCATCTCACATAGGCCTGTGGAATTCATAGGTTGAACGTTTTCCACTTGATAGGCCGCCGGAACCGAACCATATGGGGATCCGGGTGCGATCAGTCGGATGAAAATAACGGCGCCGTCGGGCAGCGCGCGGTGCAATAGCAGCTTCTTCTCCCCGCTTTCGGCGGAGAGCAAATCGGTCTTCTCCACAAAAAAGACATGGCCCAGGCCCCAGCCTGAGACTTCGATTCTATAATTGCCTGAAAAATCAGTTGCGTCGCCCATCTAATTCACGCTCCCAACTGATCTAATGCAGCCTAAGGGCCAGACCGGCCCCATTTCACACAACTCATACAAAAGGATTTAGTCGTCTGCCTGCGGGAAGGTGACCGTGCTAGCTGTGAATATTCTGGAACAGATGTGCAGTTTTGAAACAAGTTGCCCGTGAGACTTGGAGGGGGGCCGAAGGTTTGAAAGCCTGCCGCAGCGTGAGCTAGCCGTAATGAATTCCGGGATAAAGAAGGCGAAGCGCGACCGTGAAAATGACGCCGAAGATCCTATTGAAGGCGTACCAGGCGACGATCAGTCCCATCATGGCGTAGCCAGATTGTTGGACCCAATCCAAATACCGGTGCGCTGTGCTTTCGGCCATCAGGAGCATGATCCCGGCGTGACCATCGAGCGGCGGGACAGGAAGAAGATTAAACGTCCCGAGGAGCAAGTTCAGGACAAACACGATGCTCAACGCCGTGGCAATAAACGTGGGGTCAGCCGAGTGCGCCGATGCTGTAACATTCGTGTAGTTGATGAATTGCGGGGCCTCGAAGTAGCCGGCCGCCATACCCACGCGAATGGCGATCCCGGCCAGCAGCATCAGCGTGAAATTAGCCGCGGGACCTGCCAGCGCCATCCATGCTGAGCGCCGCGGGTAGCGCCGTTGCCAATTGGGATCGAACGGGGCGCTCGCCCAGCCAATCATCCAGCCACCCAGCAGAAACGAAACGATCGGGACGACAACCATCCCGAACGGCGAGCGGCGAATGTGGGGAATGGGGTTGAGCGTCACCTGGCCGCCCTCAAACGCGGTGAGGTCGCCGCCAATTTTCGCGGCGAGCGCATGCGACGCCTCGTGGCACGTCGTCGAGAACAGAAAGACGATGTACCAGATGACGCCAAGCGCGAGGTCGGGAGTTTTCATCGTCGCGACGACAGGAAACGGGTGCGGGCTCTACTTTTACGCTGAACGCCCCGGCCAGGCTGGGGCATGGAGCCAGCCAGAAAAATGGATTGGCTCCGGGGCCTGGACTCGAACCAGGATAACCAGCTCCAAAGGCTGGCGTGCTACCGATTGCACTACCCCGGAGTAGATTTGAACCCACCTAGAGTAGCGTAACTAATGGGGTCAGTCCAATGGGGTGTTGCGCTCCCCCGATACGAGCGTCGACTGGAATCTATCAGGAGCATGCTGAACCAACCTGAAAAAGCCCTACGCTTGCGTGGCAATCGTGGGGCACTGGGCACTCGGCTCCTGCCCTGATCTAGAGCGGACCGGAAACTTGGCGTACGGTTCTGTGTGACAGAAGCTGCCACCGGCCGCCCCGTCGAGTGTACACGCGAACATACCAGATGGTGTACTCGCGAACTTCGGGATCCTGCGAATTACTTCGCACATGGATACGTCCGAGCGTCAATGCCACGTCACCGTGAGGTTCGACCTCCACCGAGTCCAGTTCGCGGGATATGAAATTGCCCGGCCGAAGCGCTTTGAGGGTTTCGGTCTTGTTCCAAACAATTCCAGTTCCGTGCGTGAACCTGAAGTCGCTGGCGTAGAAATCCTCGAGAAACGCCGCGTCGGCGTGCAGAGTCGCAGCTTCGGCCCGCTGTTCTAACGCGCGGAGATCTGTGACAGTCTGGTCGGTCGAGGCTGGACTTATGGTTTGCTTTGACTCCTGCGCAAATGCAGGTATGGCGGATGCGAGGGCAAGACCAGCGATAAGCAACGTGGAAAGTCTCAGAGATGCGGTCATAACCCGTGGACCTCCCCGAAAGAGTGAACTAAAACCCGTAGCCAAGGCAAGAAACCCGAGACGCCGTATCGGGCGACGATTTTCCGCCAATCCCGATAGACACGCGGGTGGGGCAGGCTTCGAAGTTCAGGCTGCCCATACTCATCCGCCTTGGCGACCAGGATGAGGACCACGCCGCGCCTGAACCGTTTATCGGGGAAAGGCCAAGTCTGGACGCGAAGGCCAGCGCGTTTAGGAACGGTGATACATCCGTGCCGATTTCCGTGATCAACATCTAACCTGCGCATTGACGGGACTGAATGCTGGCTACGGAATAATGGTTAGGTCCTGTCGATTCAATCCGAAGTTCGCATTCACCGGCTCCATCGCGAGGACTTGCAATTCGATCCGGCCTGGGACCGCGGCCGGGACGGTGCCGGTATATGTGTTCTGAACTCCGGCATAGTGCATGGGGACTTCCGTCTCAATGTTGCCCTCACGGACTAGCCGTGCGACCACTCGGATCTTGTTTGCATCCCACAGGCCATCGGGTTCAGTCGGGCACCCACAAGCCATTGTGACCGTGGCCCGGACTTCGAATGGTGATCCCACGGTAACCTTCGCATCAAGCGGCGGTGCGAGAGTCTTCACGATGAACCCATGGATCTCCAGCACAATACCGTCGCCCAGCACGTCTTCGCCCGGCACCAGGAGCAGCGTCTTGGAGGCGCGCTGCGTGGCTTGCGGGCTGCCCAGAGGGCCCTCGGCTGTCACCTCCACTACCGTTGGCCGCTCAAGGTTCAGGACCGCGAGAAACCCCGACGCGCCCGGAGTATCGTAGACTTTCGCCCCGCGCATTCGAGATTTTTCAATGATCAGTGCGGTGTCGCCTGTTCCATCCTGCAGCATGCCCTGGGCCAGCACTTGTCCAGAGCTGACGTCCCGAATCGTGATGCGCGCACCGCCGACGCTCTTCCCAATCAATTTGGCATCGCGGGCAATGGCGCGAACCATGACTTTGGTCTCTTTAGCGCCAGGTTGAGCGAAAAGCTGCGGGGCAAAAACAACCGTGACGAACGCGATCGTGCGGAGCAATCTGATAACTTTCATTGGCGCCCTCCAGAGACGGCCGGATAGGAAGACAATCTCACCAGGATCTTCATACGCGCTTCCCCGAACTGTTTGGTCAGCCCGCATTTCCGTTATTTCAAGACCCGGCTGAATCCGACGATATCATATCTCCGGCTCTCTCTGGGCTCGTTGTTCCCCAAATGAGTTACCAGCTTGTAGAGTTTGTGTGGCAACCACGTTTCTCTCACGCCAACGGCTGAAGCCACTTAATTTTGCAGTTCTTAACGACGCGGCTAATGGTTCGGCTACGCTCACCACAACAGCCGCGCCCTACAAAGCTGGCTGTTGTCACAGATCTCTTGTAGCTCGGTGGACGACCCAGGGAGACCAGCGTATGATACGTGCGAAGCAGGTATTAATACGGGCATTTTAGGTCAGGACGACCAAAGGAGAAAAACCAGTGAGCGAATTCTCACGTCGGTCCCTTCTGGGCGGAGCAGTCGCGGTGGCAGCCTCGACGATGTGGAGCGAACCCGTCCCTGCTCAACTTGTGTTTCAAAAACCGGATTGGCAGGCCACGGAGTTTGAAACTCTTACGCATTTGCCGCGGCGCATCAAGCAGGTGGTGCATGCCCACGAGATCAGCGGCGGCGCGTTCTTGAGGAACGCTAAGAACTCGCTCAACGGACTTCGCCTCGGTATCAGTATCCCCGCCGACCAGATCCAGATTGTCTTGGCATTGAATGGGCCATCCAACATGCTGAATTACAGTGACTACGTCTGGCAGAAGTACCGAGTCGGAGAGTGGGTGAAAGTGAACGACCCGAAGACCAGCGAGCCCGCCGTGCGCAACATTTTTTATCCGAGCAAGGCCGGCTCACCGCTGCACTACACATCCGAGGACCCCAACAGCGAAGACTCCACCTACCA
Source organism: Terriglobia bacterium (assembly GCA_041488495.1). GTDB lineage: Bacteria > Acidobacteriota > Terriglobia > Acidiferrales > UBA7541 > Palsa-360. Next base: position 47,122 of record JBGPPL010000014.1, on the reverse strand, counting down.
GGACGCCACTATTCAGGGCCTGCAGGCGCGCGGCGTGCGATTCTTGAGTTGCCACTCTTCGACCGAAGAGGCGGCACGGGCATTAATCAAGCAAAACGGTTTATCCGCGCAGCCGGAAGAAATCGTAAAGGACATGCAAGCCCACACGCTGCCCGGCGTCCTCCTGGTACCATCGGTAGCGGCAGCACTTGCCTTCCTGCAGTGCGAAGGCCATTACAGCTATATGATGGTGTAGGACCTGTTGACGAAGCGAAGAAGGATTAGTTTTCGAGGATGCGCTAAAATCGGTTTTTGTGGATTGTGGCTTCCGCCAGATCAATCAAAGGAGCAATCATAATGATTCGATCAATCGTTGTACGCTGTGGTTTGGCCATTTTTTTTGTCTCGGCGTTCGGCATTTTGTTATCTGGACACACTTATAGTTTTGCGTTACCGAATTCACAGAATAGCGCTGACTCACCCAAGGATTGGAAGGCTCCGGACCCTGCGACGATTCCGGATGGGCCGCTGGGCGACAGCATCCGCCTGGGTCTTCAAATCTTCGATGAGACGCCGAAATATGCGGCGGCGTACGTCGGAAACAATATGAATTGCGGCGACTGCCATATTCAGAGCGGCACAGTCGCAGGAGCGATTCCGCTGGTCGGGGTTCCCGGCGTATTTCCCATGTACAGGGACCGTGAGAGGACCGTGGTGACGTTCGAGGAACGGATCGAGCAATGCTTTCAGCGCAGCGAGAATGGGCATCGAGTTCCTAACAACAGCCCGGAGATGATTGGGCTTGTGGCATACGCGCAGTGGCTGTCCAAAGATCAGGTGACGGGCCAACCGTTTCCAGGACGCGGACTCGTCAAGCTTCCTGAACTCAGCGGAGACGCCGATCGCGGCAGCCAGGTATACGCGCAGCAGTGTGCGCTATGCCATGGCACGGACGGTGCAGGAAAGCCTCCGGGTATTTCCGCCGTGTGGGGGCCGGATGCGTACAGCGCCGGCGCCGGCATGAACGACATCGCGAAAATGGCTGCGTTCGTCCAGCACAACATGCCGCTGAACAATCCGGGCAGCCTGACACCGCAGCAGGCCTATGATGTCGCGGCGTATGTTAACGGCAAGCCGCACGAACCGTTTAACATCAAGGACCACCAGTAGTGCTGCCAGGCTTGAGTTGGATACTTCTCTTGAGTCAGGGTCAGGCCGTCTCGCGGCAGTGAGGTTTTCCACGGAGAGAACTTGCTCATCTAAAGTCCGGGGGGTCACTACGACCCGGAATCGCGCGTTGCCGCTCATCATCCGTTCGTAAACCTGCGCGGCACGCATGAGAAGAAACACTTCGGTCATCGGCCGCACGCCGGTGGGCGCGCTGAAAGAGAGAGTATCCTGCGAATCGTAATGGTTTTCTGGGGAATATTTTCTTCGATTATACAAATCGATATTTTACGCATAGATTACGTCTCCTTTTGAGGCTGCGGCGTGCGCACCGTTCGTCCTTCGGTTTTACACGGAACCTCAAATTTCACCATGATCTATGCGCGAAACCATATGGCAGCCACACATTTGTGTCAAGCGCAGATCGCCTGGCTTGCTGTCGGCAATCTTCTTCTCACCGCAAGTTTCTGTTAGTCTGAATGGACTTTCCACTGCACGGAGAGGTGTCCGAGCGGTTTAAGGAGCACGCTTGGAAAGCGTGTGTTGGGGAAACTCAACCGTGGGTTCAAATCCCACCCTCTCCGCCAGAATTTCTTTCTTACTTTCATTCTATTTTCTGCCGAGTCCTGGTCCTATCGCTAGCGAGTCTGAAGACGAAAGAGTGTTCGTGGCAGGGCGATCCGGTGAGAACTCAAAGCGGGAACGTCACGGTGACCGTCGTTTCCACATCGACGGGGTGGCCATTTTGAATGTAGGGGCGGTATCGCCAGCCCAGCACGGCGGCCCTCGCGGCATTTCCAAGCACGAGATCGCCGCTTAGAATCGAAGCGGACTTGACCTGTCCCAGAACGTCAATGATGACGTCGAGGATCACGGTGTTTGAGATCCCATCTCTTCTCACCAGTGTTGGTGTGACAGGTGAAGCGCTTTGCAGCAACAACATCTGTGCTTCGAGGCTCGAAATGTATGGGAGTCTCGTCGAAATCTTCGCGGCGCTCAGTGCTCCGAACACACTTTCATCGATCCGCCGGAACCCGCCCCCTACATAGAAGAAATAGCCGAGCATGTAGCTGCCCGCGCCTCCAGGGCCAATTGCTTCGGCTCTATACGCAGGAACCGACGCCTTCATCGACAGCAGAATCACCTTTGCCCAGGAATCAGGGCGGTTCACAGCAGCCTGCGCCAGTGGCAAGATCACGAACTTGACGGTATCGAGGCCAGCGACAAATGCGTAAGTCTTGCCCGGCCCGGACGCAGTGTTCGCAAGTTGCCGGGCATAGGTTGCTTCCAGCGCGCCGCCCTCCTCGTCGCCGAAGACGCGCGCGAACCATACCCCATGCTCCGGCAGCATCGCGCTTTGCCAGAGTGAATCGATTTTCAGTTTGTCGTTCGTCTTGATTGCAGCGAAGAGGTCTTCGAGGAAATCCTGCAGGCCTTTCGGGGAATCGGGATACGCCGCGGGCGGTGGCGCTGCGTTTTGGGAGGCCTGCGCTGGCGGGTTCTGCGCATGAGGGCTTGTCGCGAAGAGTGCGAAAAAACAGAGCGCAATCCATAAGCGGTGCGTCACGAGAGAGGCGCTCCCTTCGAATCGTCGGATGCGATGAGCTTAACAAAGTCCGGCAGACCGCGTCCACTCGGACCATGCAGATACCGAACGGAGAAGCCACTTCCGTCCGCATCTTGTACAATTCTTCCGGAGGCGGAAATGAACGAGTGGCAAGGGAAGTGGGCGTTGATAACTGGAGCGAGCGCTGGGATCGGCGTGGCGCTGGCGCGTGAGCTGGCTGCGGGAGGAACGAATCTCGTTCTCACGGCGCGAAGGCGCGACCGCCTTGCCGGCCTTGCGGGAGAGCTCAGCGCGAAGCATGACATCCGCACAATCGTATGTGTCGCGGACTTGGCGCAGCCTGCCGGGCCCCGAGAAATCTTCGCGTTCACCGAAGGCAAGAATATTACCGTGGACCTGCTCGTCAACAACGCAGGTTTCGGCGCGTACGGTGAATTCCACAAGCTACACGTCGACCGGCTCGTCGAAATGGTGCAGGTCAATGTGAGTGCGGTCGTACACCTGACGCATCTTTACCTGCCGGGCATGGTTGCCCGTCGCAGCGGCGACATCCTGATCCTCGCTTCGACAGCGGCATTTCAGGCGGTGCCCTACATCACGACGTATGCCGCGACGAAATCGTTTGATCTGCAATTTGCCGAAGGTCTCGCCGAAGAGGTAAGGCGCTACGGAATTCGCGTGTGCGCCCTCTGCCCCGGATCGACGGAAAGCGAATTTCTCGAGGTCGCCGGCCAACGGCATCACACGCGGCGTCCCCAGGAGACTGCGAAGAAGGTTGCGCACGTGGGACTCCGCGCGCTTGCGGCAGGAAAGAGTTCGGTGATTTCCGGATTCACAAATTGGTTGGGTGCTGAAACCATACGGTTCGTGCCTCGCCGGATGGTCACGAGAATCGCAGGGGGGATGTTCCGCCCGCAGGAAAAATGAGCGTAGATTTGAAATCACTGGAACAACAGCTTCACAGGGAAGGTTTTCTCCACACCTACGTCTGGCAGGATGGACCGAACGCGCACTATCCCGACCACACGCACGCCGCGGAGACCGCGCACATCATCCTCGATGGAGAAATGACGCTGACGCAGGGCGGTTCGGCGCACACATATGTCGCGGGTGAGCGTTGCGACGTCCCCGGCGGCGCGGTGCATTCCGCTCGGATGGGGCTGAGGGGCTGCCGCTACCTCATCGGTGAGAAATAGAATTCGGAAATCGCCGGAAATTCGGGCTAGGTATTCTTCACAAGTGCGCGGTCCAGAAGCTCGATGACGTGCACAACTTCCTGTCCCGTGGAGTGGATTTTTGCCCCCGCGCGCATTTGTAACAGGCAGCCCGGATTTGCGGTGACGATTACCGGAGCACCTGTTGCGCGCGCGTGTTTCATCTTCTCCGCCAGAATATCGAGCGAAGTTTGTGTCTCGGTGACGTTGTAGGAGCCTGCGGAGCCGCAGCAATAATCGGCCATAGCCATTTCGACCAATTCCACACCGGGGATGGCGCGCATCAGCTTGCGCGGAGCTTCACGGATTTTCTGCCCGTGCAGGAGATGGCAGGAATCCTGATACGTAACGCGGAGCGGCAGGCTTGCGAGTGGCGCGCTCAGCCCCAGATCGGCGAGAAACTCGGTGACGTCCCGCATCTTCTTCCGAAATGCGTGCGCCTTTCCATGCTCCTCCGTGCCTTCTGCGAAAAGCTGGTCGTATTCCTTGAGAGCCGAACCGCAGCCAGCGGCGTTCGTGATCACCGCATCGAAATCATCGCGCAGGAAGACGTCGAGGTTGGTGCGCGCGAGCGACCGGGCCGTATCGCGCACGCCCGCATGCGCGGCAAGCGCGCCGCAGCAGGTTTGTCCCGCTGGTACAACGACTTCGCAGCCGTTCGCCATAAGCACGCGGATCGTGGCGTCATGCAACGCCGAAAAGCTGACTTGAGCGATGCATCCAGCAAACAGGGCCACGCGTGCGCGGCGAGGACCCACGGCCGGATATGTGCGTCCAAGCTGCGAGAAGAAAAATTCGCGATCGATTGGCGGCAGAAGGCGCTCGCGCTCTGCGAGGCCGAGAAGGTGGAGAATACCGGTTGCGCGAGCGAGCGATTGCAGTCCCGAGCGCTGATAAATGCGCAGCGCGCGCGCGACGATTGCGATACGGTTCGGATAGGGAAGCAGGCGGCGAAACACGAAATCCCGCGCGAGCCGCGAGAAAAACGGTCGCCGGTAATTTTGCTCGATCTGGGCGCGAGCGGCTTCAACCAGCTTGCCGTACTCGACGCCGGAGGGGCATGCGGTCTCGCACGCGCGGCAATCCAGGCATTGATCGATATGCTTGACGAAGGTCTCGCCGAGCGCGAGCCGGCCCTGGTCGACCAGCACCATCTGACGGATTCGGCCGCGAGGGGAATCGGCTTCGAGGCCCCAGAGTTTATACGTCGGGCAGTGGTTCAAGCACAGGCCGCAATGAACGCACCGCGCATAGTCGTCGTAAGACGGTTTGTCCGCGCCCGAAAATCCGCTGACGTGCGCAAACCCTGCAGCGTGTTCCGTGCTAGCCAGTGGCTCGGTCATCGGATCAGATTCCACCCGCGAAGCGCCCTGGGCTCAAAACGTTTTGCGGATCGAAAACATTTTTCACGCGTTGCATGAGCGCGAAATCCTGCCGTGGAGGACCCCACACGCTGCCCGCAGCGCGTTTTACTTCGGCGGGACACCACTCCAGCATCGCCGGAGCGTCGACTCCGGGTTTGGCGCACGCTAGGAACACTTCGCTGCAAGTTTTCGCCAGAGCGGCAGGCGCTGCGTTGCCCTCCTCCGGCAGAAACACTGCATACAGAAGCCCGGATGCGCGCGTGAGCGCCGCGAAATCAAGATGGTTTTGCGCAGCCAGGTGACTGAGCCGTCCGAGCAGGGCCGGCATTGCACTGGGCAGGACGCTGATGCGAAAAATCGCCGCCGCTGGCGCGGCCTCCAGAACCAAACGCGGGAACTCGCGGATGCGGGCCAGTACGGAAGAATTTTCCGTATCACTGAGCGGCACCAACTCGGCGGCGTTCGCAGCGCTTGCCATGTGGCCAAGTTCCCGTGCATGGCGATCCACGACAGAGGGTTGACCTGCCGCTGTGATGACGACGGACCACTGCTGCGGCGTGATCCGCGCGGGGGCTTCCGCCGAAAGGAGGAGATGCGCGGCGCCAGGATCGGCGACTTCCACAATCTGCGGCGTAAGAACGGATTGCGCGACGGCACGACAGAAGCCAAAAGCGGACTCGGCGTCAGAAAAGGACACGACAAACGTCCCTTGCGCTGGAAGCAGAGGGAACGTGCGGAAATTCACACGCGTGATGACCGCGAGCGTTCCCAGCGATCCGATCAGCAGTTTATGCAAATCGTAGCCCGTCACATTTTTTACGACGCGCCCGCCGCTTTTCGATGCCACGCCTTCGCCGGTCACAAATTCCATGCCAAGGCAAAAGTCTCGCACCCCGCCGTAGGAATGGCGCAGCGGCGAGCTGGAGTTTGCGGCCACGATGCCGCCGACGGTCGCGCGTTCGGCGAAAGGAACCGCGAGCGGAAGAAATTGTTTCTGTTCCGCAAGGACGCGCAACAAATCCTCGATCCGCACGCCCGGCTCCACTCCGAGCGTGAGGTCGCGCGGATCGTAGGCGAGGACTCGATTCATGCGCGAGAGATCGAGCGCGACGTCGTAGCGCTCGGGTGGCGAGCCGATGCCGAGCTTCGTGCAGCCGCCGCAGGGAACCACAGCGAGTCTTTCTGTGGCGGCGAAACGGATGATTTCGGCGATCTGAGCGACTTCCGCCGGTCGAACGACGGCTGAGGGGCGCAGGTCATCCACCTGACGCGCACTGAGCTCGGCAGAGTCAGTGAGAACGTACGCGCCGCCCACGATTTCCTCTAGTCGCGTAAGTGAGGCTTGCGCGGGGCGGCTCATGCGGGAATTGTCGTAGAAACTGGCATCGGTTTCACGCGGATTTCTCCGCACCCTTTGCCCAGCGGAAGCACTTTGCCGGGATTCAATCGCCCTGCGGGATTGAACGCTGCGCGGACGCGCTGCATCAAGGTGAGATCATCCGGCGTGAACATCAGCGGCATGAGCTCATTTTTTTCCATGCCGACGCCGTGCTCGCCAGTGAGCGCACCGCCAACTGCAACGCAATGCTTCATGATTTCCATGCCCGCCGCGACCACACGCTCGAATTGCGCGGGGTCGCGTTGGTCGAACAGAATAAGCGGATGAAGGTTGCCATCGCCAGCGTGGAAGATGTTGCCGATTTGCAAATCATATTTCCGGGCAACTTCCTCGATGCACCGCAGAGTTTCAGGGAGGCGCGTGCGCGGGATGACGCCGTCCTGCACATAGTACATGGGCGAGAGACGCCCGAGAGCGCCGAAGGCGTTCTTCCGGCCCTTCCACAGGAGGTCGCGCTCGCGGTCATCGCGGGCGACACGCACTTCCCGCGCGTGATGTTGGCGGCAGACCTCGGTGATCTCCGCGGCCTGTGCTTCGACGGCTTCGGTGAGCCCTTCCACTTCGAGCAGCAGCACCGCGGCGCAGTCCTTGGGGAAGCCCGCGTGGACGAAATCCTCGACCGCGCGAAGCGTAAATCCATCGAGCATTTCGCAGGCGGCCGGCGTGATCGCCCGCACCGTGATATCGACGACCGTTTCGGTCGTGTCGTCGAGCGTTTCGTAAACCGCAAGCAGCGTCTTCACCGCTTCAGGCTTTCGCGAGAGCCGCACCGTGATTTCGGTGACGAGCGCGAGCGTTCCTTCGGAGCCGACCAGCAGGCCGTTGAGGTCGTACCCCGAGGTTTCGAGGGTCTTGCCGCCGATGCGGATGATTTCGCCGCCGGGCAGGACCAGTTCCAGGCCGGTCACGTGATTCGACGTCACTCCATACGCAAGCGTGTGCGGCCCGCCGGAATTCTCGGAAACATTTCCGCCGATCGTGCACGATTTCTGGCTTGACGGATCGGGAGCGAAATACAGGCCCAGATGCTCGACGGCGCGCGAGAGGTCAAGATTCACGACGCCAGGCTGGACGACCGCGCGCTGATTCGAGGCGTCGATCTCGAGAATGCGGTTCATGCGCGAGAACACGAGGACGATGCCGCCGTTGCGTGCGATCGCGCCACCGGAAAGCCCCGTGCCCGCGCCTCGCCCGACCAGCGGAGTCTCATAGCGATTCGCGAGCCGGACAATTTCGGCCACTTCGCGCGTGGAGGTTGGGAAGACGATGCACTCAGGAGAGCCTAATTCCACCGAGCCGTCATACTCGTACAGCATCAAATCTTCCGATTGAGACAGGACCGCCTTCGGTCCGAGCAGCGCGACAAGTTCGCGGATAAGTTGTGGTTGCATTATGGTATTTCGATGGCCCAATGGTCACTATAGTCTGCTGCTTTAGGCCGAGTCAACGCACGGACGGGTTGAGAGTGCCGGGGAATAATTGTTTCTTCTTTAATGGAACGCAATCATGTCCTGTGCATCGGAGTTGTGCTACTCTCCGGAGTTGTTTTTTCATTCAACGAAAAGTGATTGCGCCAGCCTGCTTTTTGGTCAATATGCTGGACACGACCTTGCGGTCCATGTTAATAGAGATTTAACTTGTGAGGACTTGCTTCATTCTGGAATTATTTTCACCAGTTTCGGCCCGATCTGGAAGCCACCACGGCCGCTGTTGGACGCAGGAGTGGCGAATTCGCCGGGTGCGAATGCGATTTTGTGTTTCAGGAGGAAGAGAATGGCAAGGTGCGTGTTTGTAGCCTTGACGGCTATGTGTGGTTTGATCTTGGGGATATTCCTCCTTGTCAGTAGACCAAAATTGTTTCGCGGACAAGGGACCGTATTGGCCCAGAACCATGATGCCAGTGACGAGCAGGTCACCGGGCCCTACGAGGTCGTGAGGGATTGGCCGAAGCCCGTGGCCACTTTGTTTCCGGAAGAGAGGGGTTGGACCTGGGGATCGACGCAAGCAGTTTTCGCCCAGAATCCAAATCGTATCTTCATCTCTATGCGAGGCGAGTTGCCGATCATATAGGGGGGAGACCCCTTGAACATTGAAGTGCCCGGGATCGGGGACAACGGACCAGCAGGGCAACCTGTACACGGCCGAAGTGTTCAATGGCCGCCCACAGAAGTTCCGTCCGAGGGCAGGGGCTGACCCCTCGCATCTGGTGGGCAAGCAGATGCGCGTCGCCTGGAAGGATTAACCCCACATTCCCGATCTGAATCTGACGAACTCAGTTTATGATGCGCTTGGACGCTCTGATTCATGCGGCAGAGCGGAGGTCCGCGCCGGCAAGTTAAAGCCCTGGAAAGCGAAGCTGATCTTCCGATTGGAACTAATTCAGGAGGGGGGTCGTTTGTATTAATTCTTCTTGGGAGGAAACGTGAAAAGAGCTTGCGTCCCATTTTTGATCGTGTTGTTGGCGTTCGCCTCGCGGGTAGCCGCACAGAACGCTCCGTCAAATGACGAGTTCGCGCCGCTGGTCCTGGTACGGATCATCCCGATGCCTGGCGTCGAGGGCCGCTTTGACCACATGGCGGTAGACAACCGGAGTGGCCGGGTATTTGCCGCCGTCTATGGAAATGACTCCGTGGAGGTCTTAAGTGTGCAGAGGGGCAAACGAATCCAAAGCATTCAGGCGGGATTTAGCAAGCCCCAGATGGTAGCCTACATTCCAGAGTCGAACCGGATTGTGGTCTCAAATGAGGGCGATGGCTCATGCAAGATCCTCGACGCCGATACTTACAAGCTGATCGATACGGTGAAGTTTTCCGACGATGCCGACCAGCTCCGCTACGACCCCGTCACAAAACGCGTCTATGTGGGCTACGGCGATGGCGCCATCGGCATGTTCGATGCGACGACCAACAAGCGTATCGAGGGAGACTTCGAAGTGGGGGCCCATCCGGAATCGTTTCAGCTGGAGGAGAAGGGGCCCAGGATCTTCGTCAACCTGGCTTCCATCAATCAGATCGCCGTCATCGACCGCAAGACGCATAAAATCGACAAATGGAAGCTCGAGGAAGCTGGGACAAACTTCCCCATGGCGCTCGATGAAGCGCATCGCCGATTGTTCGTAGCGGCCCGCCGGCCTGCGCGTCTGCTGGTGCTGGATATGGACTCAGGCAAAACGATTGCCAGCCTTCCGGGTGCAGCCGACACGGACGACATGTGGTACGACGCTGACCGCAAGCGCATCTACATCCCCAGTGGAGAAGGCTTTATTTTTGTTTACCAGCAAATCGATCCTGACCGCTATGAACGTATCGCCAAAATTCCCACCGCAATCGGCGCGCGCACCAGCGCGTACTACGGGCAGGTGGGAAAACACAACAGCCTTTACTTAGCTGTTCCCGCTCGCGCCGATAGAGGCGCGGAATTGTGGCTTTACGAAACGCGGGATTAAGTAACGGAGGCGAATCCTCACGGGCCCTTCCGGAAAGGAAAAATGCACTGGTAGGGCTCGGTTGGAGACAAACTGAGATATAGTCTCGGGTGCCGGAAGGCCAATATGGAAATTCCGGCTAGCATGTCTTGTCAGCCTGAGGGCCGCCGCGGGGCTAAACTACAGCGGCCCAAACCTCTAGCAGGAGTAAAGTTCACGACATTCTAATGCTATGCGCAACACGCGCATTTGTCTTTGCGATGATGTAAGCTAGGGTTTCAAGAATTTGAGTTTAAGGTTAGACTTCGCGTTCGCCTGTTAGCAGCGAAGAATTGAGTAGAAAAACCAGCACTTCAAATCATCCAAAGAAAGGAAGTTTTGACCATAATTATGGACACACGATTTATAGGGCAGCCACATGAATGGGATCCGCGGCGGTTGTACAGCCAGACGGGAGCGGACTGGCAGTACCGGGTGGATTTTGACCGGTTGCGAAAGGAACGTTTGGAGAAGCTGCGCGTACAGATGAAGGCGCACGACTTGGGAGCGCTGGTGTTGTTCGCCGGGGCGAACATCCGCTACGCCACGGCATCCTATCAAGGCAATTGGAAATACAACATCAACATTCGTTACGCGGTAGTCCCTCACAGCGGTGAACCCGTTCTATTCGAAACCGCGGGGTCAGACCTGCATTGTGCCGAGATCGACCTGCCGTGGATGGAAGGGCGGATTCGTCCTGCGATCACCTGGCAGTGGGCCGAAGGCGCGGTACCGTTCATGGCTGGGCGCATGGCCGAGAGCGTGCTCGACGTGCTGAAGGAGCACGGGGTCACCAAGGAGCGCATCGGCGTCGATAACTTTGACATGCCGTCGCTGGAAGCGTTCCAGAAAACTGGCTTGAAAATCGTCAATGGCTGGCCGGCGGTGTCGGCGGCGCGCGTGGTCAAGACGCGGGATGAGATCGAACTTCTCAAGCAGGCCTCGAGCATTGGCGACGCGGCGATGTGGAAGATCAAGTACGAGTGGCTGAAACCAGGCGTGCGCGAGCGGGAGATCGAAGCCAAGGTGCACGAGTTCATGCTCGAGCGCGGCTGCGAGATCATCTACGACATCATCGTCGCGTCCGGAGGGAACACGAGCCCGTATCGGCGATGGGCCACCGACAAACTGATCCGTCAGGGCGACCTGATCATCGTGGACATCAACGCCGTGGGTCCCTCGGGCTACTTCATCGACTTCGTTCGCTGCTTCAAGTGCGGCGGGGCGCAAGGAATGAAGATGACCCAGAAGGAGATCGACCTTTACCGTGAGGTGTACGACTCGATGTATGCCGGCATCGAGAAGCTCCGCCCGGGAAATACAACCGCGGACGTGGCAGCTGCTTTCCCCAAGTACGACGACGACAAATATGGAACGGTGACACTGCAGCAGTTCGCGCACAGCATCGGCATCACGCTGTATGAAGGCATGTGGATGTCGCGGGCGTACTCGCTGAAGTTCCCGGCGGAGATCAAAGAGAACATGTACTTTGCCATCGAAACCTTCGCCGGCCACCCGGGCTTGCAGCAGACCTGCCGTCTGGAGGAGAACGTTCTCGTTTCCGGCAAGGGCCCTGTGATCTTCACGCTGATGGAGCACATGGAAGAGGCGATGAAGCGTTAACCATGGCTCAACCACTGGTCGCCGTCTCTGATTCTGTATTTCCGAACCTGGACCTGGCCCGCGGCGTAGTGTCGCGGGTCGGGGCCGAGTTGCGCATGGCAGCGCAGCCCACCCCGGAAGGAATCGTGGAGGCGGCGCGGGAAGCGGATGCGCTGCTGGTGACTTACGCGAAGATCACGGCGGAAATGATCGGGCAGATGAAGCGATGCCGGATCATCTCGCGGTTTGGGATCGGCGTGGATAATGTGGATATCGCCGCGGCGACCTCGTCGGGGATTGTCGTGACGAAGGTGCCGGACTACTGCATCGATGAAGTTTCCGACCATGCGATGGCGCTGCTGCTGTCGCTGGTGCGGAAGATTCCGTTTTCAAGCGCGCGGGCGCACGCGGGACGATGGGAGATGCAGGCGGTGGTGCCGATCCACCGGCTGCGCGGGACGGTGCTGGGGCTCGTCGGATTCGGAAGAATTCCGCAGTTGGTAGCGCCGAAGGCGAAAGCGTTCGGGTTGCGCGTCGTGACGTTTGACCCCTATGTGCTGCAGACAGTCCTGGACCAGGCGGGAGTCGAGCGAGTGGAGTTTGCGGAACTGGTGAAGATTTCGGATTACATCTCGATTCACACGCCGCTGCTCCCGGAGACGCATCATTTATTTAACGCGGAAGTATTTCGTCAGATGAAGCCGGGAGCGGTCGTGGTGAATACGTCGCGCGGCCCGGTGGTGGATGAGGTGGCGCTGGCGCGAGCATTGGACGCGGGGCAACTGGCCGGCGCGGCGCTCGATGTGCTGGAGAAGGAGCCGCCGACCAGCTCGCCGCTGTTTGGCCGCGACAACGTGATCCTGACGCCGCATACCAGCTTCTACTCGGTCGAAGCGCTCAACGAGCTGCAAACCAAAGCAGCGGAAGAAGTCGTCCGCGTCTTGAGCGGCCAGCCCCCACGCAATCCTGTCAACCCGGAAGCCTTGAAAATCGGGCGCAGCAAATAACACCTTATTGGAATCCTCACAACCTGAGGAGCGGTTAACGAGCAACCAGAAGCGCAGTTTTTGGGCTGCGTGGGGAGGCTGGGCGCTGGACGGGATGGATTCGTTCATTTACGCGCTTGTTCTGGTCCCCGCTGTGCGCGAATTGCTTCCGAAATCTGGACTCCCTGCGACCACCGGCAATATCGGATATTACGGGGGATTGCTCTTTGCCCTGTTTCTTGTGGGTTGGGGATTTGGCGCCGTGTGGGGGCCTGTCGCCGACCGGTTCGGCCGGGCACGAACGCTGATGTTCACGATCCTCTGCTTTTCTCTATTCACCATGCTGAGCGCCTTCGCCATGAACATTTGGACGCTCGCTGTTTTGCGGTTTTTTGCCGGTGTCGGTATCGGCGGTGAATGGTCCATGGGCGCAACGCTTCTTTCCGAAGAGTGGCCGGAGAAGCGCCGAACGATGGGCGCCAGCCTGATGCATACCGGGTATTACTTCGGCTTTTTCCTGGCCGCTCTTGCGAATTACTTCATCGGGAGCCGCTTTGGTTGGAGAGCCATGTTCGTGGTTGGAGGATCGCCCGCGCTGCTGGTCGCGTTCTTTTACACGCGCCTCCGTGAACCAACTCGTTGGAAAAAAAAGCAAACGGAATTGGAGAGGAAGTGGTCTGTATTCCGGGCGTTTTCCGCGCTCTTCACCCCTCAATACCGCCGCCGGACGATCCTCAACTCAATCTATCTGCTCGTATCGACGATTGGATTATGGGGCGGGTCGGTTTATGTGCCATCCGCAGTCACGTACCTGGCCACAAAAGAGGGCATGACAACGATGGAAGGCGCGCGATGGGCCTCCTATGGAACGGCACTTCTCTCGATCGGCACGATTATCGGGGCGCTGATCGTGCCAGGGATTGCCGATTGACGACGAACACCACAAGGAGAGGTCAGCGAATTGGGCCAAGATTACGGTGCCTTTTCTCTCTGCCACCAATTGGGGCGGTCAGGGATTGCATCCACGGGGCAATTTTGAGGGCTTCACACGTGCAGCCTCTTCTCAGAAGTGGCTGGAGGTGCACGGAATCGAGCACTGGACACACTTCTATACGGATTACGGCCGCGCGTTGCAGAAACGTTTCTTCGATTATTTCCTGAAGGGTGAAAACAATGGCTGGGACCGTCAGCCGCGCGTCCTGTTGCAGGTCCGCCATATGGACCGGTTCGCAGAGCGGGCCGAACACGAATGGCCGCTCGCAAGAACGCAGTGGACGAAGTTCTACTTCGATCTAACGACGGATGCTTTGTTGCTTGCACCCACGCCGCAGAAGACTCAGAGGTCCTTCCAGGCGAACGGAGACGGGCTAACATTCCTTACGCGGCCTCTCGATGCAGACAGCGAGATAACGGGCCCCTTGGCAGTGAAGCTGTTCGTCTCCTCGTCTACCGAGGATGCCGATATCTTCGCTGTGCTGCGGGTCTTCACGCCGGATCTGCGCGAGGTGGTTTTTCAGGGCGCTATCGACCCGCACACACCCGTTGGTCAGGGCTGGCTGCGGGCATCGCATCGCAAGCTCAATCCCGCGCTCTCAAAACCGTGGTGCCCGTACCACTCGCACGACGAGCGCCAGCCCTTGCGTTCTGGCGAGATCGTGGAATTGGATATTAAGATTTGGCCAACCAATATCGTAGTCCCCGCGGCACACCGAATCGAGCTGACGATTCGCGGTAAGGATTACGAATATGTGATCGGCGGCGGCAAGCAGTCCATCTTCAAGAACGAACTGAGAGGATGTGGTCCCTTTTTGCATGACGACCCGCGGAACCGCCCGGTCGAGGTCTTCAACGGGGAGACGGCTCTTCACGCGAAGGAAAATAGTCAGCCCTATTTGCTTTTGCCGATCATACCGAAAAAGTAGTGTGTGCAGGAGCGACCGATACAGTTTGCCGCCCAGGTCAGCATGGGGAACTCATTAGGGTGCATTTCTTTCAGCCCTTTGCCAATGCTAGCATGAGATCTTCACGAAATGGTTCAACCCGAACCGAAGAGGAAGGCCTCTCGCCGCATGCGCGTCAGAACGCTTCTATCCTCAGGAATAGCTCAATTGTTTGGGTCTTTTCAGATAGAATGGACAGCGCCGAAGACCGAGGCAGAGAGAAAAGACGGTTTACCGCCGGGCGGGGTAAGCATGTCGTCCCCGTGGACTTTTGGGTGAACTGTTACGCACCAGTTGCGCCGGTCAATCTTGGAGCCCTGTGGTTTATTTGCCGCTGAAATTTTATTCTCGGAGGAATTAGGTCATGTCACAAGAGCCGTGGAAGACGGAAAAGTGGTTTGTCAGCCCCTGGAATTTCAACGAAGGAGTTCGCAGCCAGCTTCATTTCGCGAAGCAGATCAAATTTCACGATATCACTTTGCGGGACGGGGAGCAGCAGACCGGAATCATCTTTACGAAGGACGACAAGATCAGGATCGCGGAAGCGCTGGCGGAAGCCGGAGTTCACCGGATTGAGGCCGGGATGCCGGTGGTGTCGCCAAGCGATGAAGCCGCGATCAAAGAGATCGTCAAGCGAAACCTCGGTCCCCAGATTTTCGCTTTTTCCCGCTGCATGGTCGATGACGTGAAACGAGCGCTCGACTGCGGCGTCTCTGGAATTGTGATGGAGGTGCCGTCCAGCGAACACATCATCAAGTACGCGTATAAGTGGCCGCTTGAGAAGGCCGTTGACCTATCGATCGAGGCGACCGCCTTCGCCCACGAGCAGGGACTCGAGGTCGTGTTCTTTCCGATCGACTTTACCCGTGCAGAAATGAATTGGGTGCTGGATCTGATCCTGCGCGTCGCAAACGAAGGCCACATGGATGCTCTGGCGCTGGTCGACACATTCGGCGTGCTGTCTCCGCATTCCATTCAGTACCTGGTGCGGTCGGTGAAGGCGCGCATCAACAAGCGGCTCGAAGCCCACTTCCACATGGATTACGGAATGGGCGTCGCCAACACGATTATGGCGCTGGCGGAAGGCGTCGAGGTGGTTCACTCGACCGTGCTGGGAATTGGCGAACGCGCCGGGAACACGCCGATGGAAGAGACCGCGATGGCGCTTCTGACTCTATACGGGATCGACACCGGCTTGAAGTACGACAAGTTCTATAGCCTTGCGAAGCTCGTGCAGCAGCTTTCCGGACACGCGGTTCCCAGCAACAGGCCCGTTGTCGGCGACGCGCTGTTCCAAA
Source organism: Terriglobia bacterium (assembly GCA_041488495.1). GTDB lineage: Bacteria > Acidobacteriota > Terriglobia > Acidiferrales > UBA7541 > Palsa-360. The sequence goes on along the minus strand of JBGPPL010000014.1, from coordinate 31,143 downwards.
TCGAGTCCGGAATCATCGCCAGTTGGTATCAGAACTGCGGCGACGAGAACGCCACCGAGCTTTTTCCGTTTCACTGGGATGTCGTCGGCCAGCCGGCCGCGAAAGTGGTGATGGGGAAGGGAAGCGGCATCGATTCCGTGAAGGCAGGGCTGAGAAGTCTCGGCGTCCAGTTCACCGAAGAAGAGGCCTTGCGCGTGGTAACTGCCGTTAAGGATTTCTCGCTACGGCACAAACGGCTGTTGACAGATGCGGAATTCCGCACCGTTGTTGGCGCAACTCTTCCGAACAATGTCGCCAGGCTTGCGAAAGGCGTCAAGACAGCAGTCTGACGGCCGGCTCTTTTTATGAAGGCAATGGTCCTCAGGGCCCCGCGTGAGCTGGTGGTCGACGAAGTCGAACGGCCCAAGCCGGGCCACAATCAGGTTTTGGTCCGGGTGACCAATAGCGGCATCTGCGGCACCGACCTGAAGATCTACGAAGGCGCAATTCCCGTTCGCCATCCGCTGATCATGGGTCACGAGATGATCGGCGAAGTGGTCGAGGGAGGCGGCGACACGGTCCGGCAGGGCGAACGTGTCATTGTCGACCCGGCTATTTTCTGCGGCATGTGCTTTAATTGCCGGGCTGGCCAGACCAGCCTGTGCCCCAACGGTGTTCTCCTGGGGCGCGACGCGAACGGCGGCTTCGCGGATTACCTCGTAGTTCCGCGGAGTCACGTATTCCCCTTGCCGGATGCGATCGACAGCCAGACGGCGCCGCTGATCCAGGTCGTCACCGTCTGCTTGCACGCCCACCGCCTCGTCAGCACTTTCCCCGGACAATCGGTGGTGGTTGTGGGTCTTGGAGTGACCGGGCAAGTTCATGTGCAATTGGCCAAGGCTTGGGGGGCCTATCCGGTGATCGGGATCACGCGCAGTGCGTGGAAGCGAAGCCTCGCGCAGGACCTCGGCGCAGACCAGACCTTGCCAAGCGGGCCAGAGGCTGTGCGCGGCGTCATGGAGGCTACGGGCGGCCGCGGCGCCGATCTCGTCATTGAATCAACCGGCATAGTGTCTGCGATCGCGGACGGGATTTCCATGGCGCGGCTGGGTGGAACGTTGCTTCTATTTGGGACCACGGCGGCGACCCAGGCCACCTTGCCGTTCTATCTACTGTATTTCAAGGAACTCAAAATCGTGAACACGCGAGCCGCGAAGAGCGAAGATTTTCCTGCTTCGATTGATCTGGTTGCAAGAGGAGTTCTGAAGCTCAAGCCGTTGGTGACCCATGTTGTCTCACTGGCTGACTTGGAGACGGCGATCGGCATGCTCGAATCGGACGAAGACCGTCGAATGAAGATCATTTTGGAGAATGTTCGGTGATGGCGCGCGAGGCAAAGTCTCCGCGAGTGGAAAGTTAGAGGGAGCCAGGTTGCTCCGGAGGGCCGCGGGGTTCCGCCACAAGAATCGTTTCAAAACCAGGCTGTGCGGCGTATACTCTCAGCCGCTTGAAATTCCACAATAGAAATTTCGGCTAAGTAGTTTGAAAAGCCGTACCGGCATCGTCGTCGCCCGTGCGCGGTCTGCCAAGGCCTGAAATTGCAGCGATCCGCATTTCGTTCGCTGCGAGAAACGGTAGGAAAAACAAATTCCGGATCGACTAGCCGCAACTCAGACAAGCGCTGGGGAAAGCCAGTCTGGCACACGCGGTGCTGCCATCGCGATGTATTGTGTGCTGCTCGTGGCGTACTCACTGATGGCGGCCGACCGGTATCTTTTTCCGTTCCTCAATTCCGACGTGCGCAAGGAATTCGGTTTTTCCATACCTACAATCGGTCTTCTCTCCACAATCTTTACCTTGGGCTTGGGAATCGGAGGATTGCCTACCGGTTATTTGCTGTCGCGTTTCTCCCGCAAGACCGTCCTGCTGTTGGGAATCGCGATATTCTCCGGGGGAACGGCACTCACCACCATCGCCACCGGATTTTGGACCATGCTCCTCTGCCTGGCTGCGACGGGAATTGGCATGGCCATGTTGGCGACGTCCATGTTTGCCCTCGCGGCAAGTTATTTTATCAAGTACCGCGCCGCCGCCATTGGCTCGGTCAATTTTTGCTACGGTATCGGTGGCTTCTACGCCCCGATCTTGGCTAGCGCATTCCTGGTTTCGTATAAGACTTGGCGCGCCCCGATGCTCGCGTTCGGACTCTTCGGCTTCGCTACGATTGTTTTGATCCTGCTCTTCGTCCGTTCCTGGTTCAGTGAGACGCATCGTACTGCCGAAGCTCGGAAAGACGCGGGTGGGGCGCCGACACTTCTCAACAGGAATTCGATACTCCTGACACTCCTGAGCATGATCCACGGCCTGAGTATGTATGGATTTCTCGGCATGTACACACTGTACTTGCGGGATGGCCTCCATTATCCGCCAAGAGCTGCGGCAGGAGTCATAGGGTTTTTCGGTGTCGGAGCCCTTGCTTCGATTTTCTGCGGCTGGCTCGGCGATCGCTTGTCGCCGCGCGCTGTACTCAGTGGTGCCTTTCTGTGTAGCGCAGTGCTCGGATACCTGTTTTTCCACGGTTCGTCGGAATCTGTCGTGGCCGCGCGAATTATGACATGCGCCTATGGGGTGGTCGCGAGCGCCATCCTCTATGTGAATCTCGCTGGCTATCACGTCAAGGCAGTGCGAGGCAGTTTGGCGAGCCGCGCCTCGGGTATGTTCGTGACAAGTCTTTATGCAGCCGCCGCGTTCGCCGGGTCTTTGATGGGCTGGATCGAAGCCAATCATGGGTGGCCGATGGCGGGAGAGATACAAATGTCTCTGCTTTCCCTAGTCGGCGCCGCCCTCGCGCTGGCTCTGCGACCCAGCGAAATGTCTCTGTAGGCGGAGCAGTATCCGAGAAATGATACGAAACTGACCCTGGTCGCGTCGTTTCCATCCGGATTGGGAAAGGCTGGTGATTTCAAAGTGACGGAAGGAGCATGACGAAGCAACCTGGCGCAGACGGCGGCAGCGGGTGTAGTATCAAGCGCATTTAGGACAGCCAAAATGAGAATCCCGAATTATCGGGCGCGGGCTCTACTTGGAGCCCGCCGGAATAAATGACCATCGCTGAAAAGACGACGACGATCCTGCGCAAGGTGCCGGCGCGGCAGGGCCGCCTATGAGCGTACTGCAGGATTCTCGAGTCTCGAGTGCGCCGGAACCCGCGGGATTGTCTGCCGCATCGCAGCGCGCGGCGGTGATTTGCGGTTGCATCGTCGCGTTCGCCTATTCCGCCAATTACACCAATCACGCACCTCTGGCGCCCGCACTTATGCGTGAGTTCGGCTTCAACCGGGCCCTGGCCGGATTGTTGACAACCGGGATCTTTGCGACTCACGCCACCATGCAGATTCCGGGCGGCCACCTCGTCGACCGGCTCGGCGCCAAGCGCGTGCTCCTGTGCGCCCTTGCGTGGGTGGCGCTGGGCAACCTCGGGATGGCATTCGCCGGCGCGTATTGGCAGCTGCTCCTGTACAAGATTTTCACTGGCATAGGAACCGGAGTCTGCTTTGTGGGCGGCGCGCGATACATTCACGCAGCAGCGGCCGGACCGCGGCTGCATCTGGCACAGGGATTTTTTGGTGGTTCAATCCAGCTCGGCGCGGGGTTCGTGATTCTGGCGGTGCCCAGGCTCAATTTGGTGGCTGGATGGCGGGCGACGTTTCTTGTGTCAGCCGGAATGGCGCTGACCGCAGCGATCATCTGGCTGGCCGCGGCACCGACCGTCGAAGCCAGCGTTGCCCCGCCCGGCCGGTTCCGCGAGATGCTGCTGGCGCCTCAGCTCTGGCTGCTGGGGCTTGTGCAGATGGCCACATTCGGCCTCTCCGTGGTCGTGGGCTCATGGGTGGTCGTCATGCTGACGAAGGTCCTAAACGTTCCCGCCACCAAGGCGGGACTCATTGGATCGCTGGTATTGCTGCTCGGCATCGTGTCGCGACCGCTCGGGGGCGTCCTGCGCCGGTACATGGGCATCCGTTCACTGTTCGCCGGCAGTCTCCTCATGATCGCGCTGGGCTGTTTCGTGTTCGTGTCTTCCTCGATTTCATTCGGCCCCGCCCTGATGGCGGTGCTGCTGATTGGGACCGGTTGCGGTCTGCCATACGCCGCCATGTTCTCGCGTGCGGGAGCGCTGTTTCCGGGCAGGGCCGGAGCGGCCATGGGTCTGGTGAACATGGTGGGCATTGTAATGATTCTGTGCAGCGCTCCGCTTGTGGGGCACCTGGCAGACTTGACTGGTACCTTCAGGGCAAGCTTCGTGGTGCTCGGTGGATTTTCGCTGCTCGTGTGCGCGGCGATCCCTCTGATCGACCGCGATGAACCGGCGCCTCGCGCGTAATTGCCGGGCAGCCCCGAGTTCTCCTGGGCCAACCGCCTCACATCGTTGACGCCGAGTCGACCCGCGATTGTGCTCTCGATCGGTCTGGTGGCCCAGAAGCGTGAACGGTAAAGACTGGATGGGTGTCGCCCACGTTCCGGGTTTGCACGTGGGGTCTCTTCGTACGTGAAACTGGCAGACATTTACCCCACGGGATCAATCAGTGTCAATCCAGGCTCTCCTTTTTCGTAGAACAAGCAACTGCTCCAGGTCCAAGCCCTAGGGTCGCTTACCAATCCGCGCTTCACTGGATTCGCATGCATGTAGTCAAGCTTCTCTCTCTTTTTCTTGGCGCTGTACACATTGAAGTCGTAGAACCTGGGCTGCCAGAGTCGAGGAAACTCCGCGTCACCGTTCCGGAATGGCAACCTCAATTGCCCGACTGGCGCACGGCGCCTCTTTTTTCTCAAATCGCGGGAGAGGCGCTGCTTCAAAACCTTCAGGACCATGGACGGCGCGGCTTTTGGCGATTCGCCGATCAGAAGATGGACGTGCTCTGGCATCACGACGTAGCCAAGCAGCGGGAACCCGTACCGCTCCCGAATCTCGCTCAGGGCTTGGAGAAAGACGTTTCGAGCGCGGACCGTTCGGAGCAGAGACAATCGCCGATAGCAACTGAAAGTTAAGAAATACAGATCGCCCCGACCATAGTATCGTTTTAGATTGGTTAGCATGACGAGAACACCCCCACGCGCAAAATCGACGCGTGGGGCACCCACATCTGCCGCATAGGATAACGCACGTTAAATACACATATGGTATTCTGACACAACCTTAGAGCCCGACAGAAGAAATATGGTTCGACCTTTGGGCCACCCGCATCCGGCTAACGCTTGCGCCGGAAGGGAGTCAGTTTTCCGGAGAGCGAAGACGGGTGAGGGACGCGGTGCCTTGCGAGGCGCGAGCGTGCGAATTCCGCCCACGGGCCGTTCGGTTCGTAGCGCAAATACAAAGACAGATGGCGAATCGAGCTTTGTAAATGGCCGCGCTTTTCGTAAGCCAACGCAAGATTCAAATGCGCCTCTGCTAGCGTTGGGGAAAGGTCGATGGCTCGAAGCAGATGCTTGATTGCTTCGTCCGCTTGGCCGAGCTGCTCGAGAACGCAACCCAGGTTGAATTCGGCAAGCGAGTTTCTCGGTTCGAATTTGACGGCTGTCGCAAATTCGTCGTGCGCTTCTTCCAGGCGATTCAACTGATAAAGGGCGGTGCCGAGATTGATATGTGCCTCCACCCATTCCGGGGAGGCATCGGCGGCCTTGCGATATGCTTCTGCGGCTTGCTCGAGTGATTCAGCTTTTGCGTCGCACGCCATGCCCAATTCAAACCACTCCTCGGCCGACCGGGACGCCAGCGCGTGAACTTTTTGGGCCAACTCAGAAGTTTCAAAATTTAGTACGAATTGTCCGGTCAGCGGTTCATATGGGCGGGCTGAGGCCACGGGCGAGTGGACAACCACCTGTTTCCCGTTGGTCGATATGCGCAACATCGAAAGCGGAGTACAGGAGTTTCCCAGTTCCGTTTCGAGCGCCGTGATGGCTCGGCGAATTTTCCTGGCGGGGACCCTCTGCGCGGCGAGACGCTTGATTGTCTCGAGCGCGACCAGATCCGAAAAACTGAAAAATCGCTCGCCCCAGCGCGCTCGGGGAAGAACCAGGCGAAGACGAGTCCAATAGTCCAACTCGCGTCGGCTGACGCCGATCATGCGTTCGACTTCACTGCGCGTGTAACGATGGTCCAACCTTGACGCTCCGAGTGAAACTCCAGGTTAGCCTGATTATCGCTCTAAAACCCAATGTTTGAACGAAAATTTATGTCTACAGCCAATGGAGCGCGGGGACGCTCCGTGCCCGAGTTGCAGGGAAGGAACTCGCGGCTTGCGCAGCAGAACAGGCTTGTTAGACTGATTCTCGTTCGATCGTTCTCTCACTCATGCAACCCCACGCAGCCGAGCGGCGCCACATGGAGCGGCAAATCGCTTATGCGCGGCCCATTTTCATGGTGCTGGCGCTGGTGGATTTGCTCGAGCGGCCCCCCGCCGAACGCGGTCCGCAGGCGGTTCTGTTCGTCACAGCTTACTTATGTGTGTCACTGGTTCTGGCTTTGATCCAGAACCTGCCATGGATCGGCGAAGTACGTCTCCCGCTGCCTCTCGAACTGGCCGCTCTCGCCGTATTCCTGCTCCTCACGCAATCGGTTGTCGCGTTCTGGTTCGTTTATCTCTTTGTCGCGCTGACGGCCGGAATTCGCTGGGGGATGCGGCGCTCTGTGATTCTTGCCGGCGCGGTGACATTCGCCCTGTTGGTGCGAACCGCCATGTACGGTCCCCTCGTATGGGAAAAGATGCTTTCCTGGATCGCACTTTCCACAGGAACATTCGCGGCAGGGGCAGGCGTATCGTTTCTTGGCAGCCGCCAGCGCCGGCATGCGGCTGAGCAGGAGTTTCTCGCTCAGCTCGCAGGGCTGTTGGAAGTGGATCGCGGCATGGCCGAATCCTTGCGCTTGGTCCTCAACGAACTGGTGCGTGCCTTCGATTGCGACGAAGCGATTCTGGCTTTTCGTGATTCCGAATTGGAGCGCATCTTTGTCTGGCGGCTCCGCGCCGGGGACGAATCCCGCCTCTCTCCGGAAAACTTGCCCGTCGCGCGGAGCGATGGCTTCCTGCTCGATCATCCCGACGCCAGCGTATGTTGGAATCAACTCGAAGGTACCGGAGATGGCTTTGGCTGGAACCGCACAGACGGCCGCCGCCTGAAAGATCTTCCACGTCTTCCGGGACCGATGCGGCAGGAACTGGGCTGGAGATCGGTCCTCAGCGTCACGCTTGATCTAGGAGGCCAGCCGGCCGGGCGCCTCATGCTTGGAAATGCGCACCGCCGCTTGCTGCCGCAGGATTTGCAGTGGCTTGAACGCATTGTCCGTCACCTCGGTTCCCCGCTTCAAAATCTCTTCATGCTCCGTCATATCCGGGCGCGCGCGATCGAAGGGGAACGTAGCCGCATTTCCCGCGAAATTCATGACGGCATTCTGCAGACTTTGCTGAGTGTGGACATCCAGCTCGATGTGCTGCGGCGTAAGGTTCCGGCCGCACCCGAGCAGGCTGCCGGCGGGCTCTCTTCCCTGCAACAAACGGTCCGCAACGAGACAGAGGAACTACGCCGGATGGTCACTGACATGCGCCCGCTTCGCGTGCAGAGCGCCGACTTGGTGGACCTAATGCAGGGTTTCGCCGAGCGATTCCGTAATGAATCTGCCTTGGCTCTCGACTTGCTCATCGACGCTGCTGAGCTGCAGCTTCCGGACCGCATCTGCCGGGACCTTTTCCAGATCTATAGAGAATCGTTACACAATGTGAAAAAACATGCACATGCGTCACACGTAGTGGTAAAACTGTGGCAGAATGAGAGTCAGGTTGTTCTCGTGGTGGACGATAACGGGGAAGGGTTTAGTTTTGCAGGACGGTTTACGGGCGACGAGTTGGACCGTCTGAGGCTTGGACCCATTTCGATCAAAGAACGCACGCGGAGCGTGGGTGGTGTATTGACAGTGGAATCGACACCAGGACATGGTTCACGCTTGACCGTTGAGGTCCCTCTCGGCTGATATGGCCAAGAACACAAAACAACAGATTCGCGTCCTGATGGCTGATGATCATGCCATCTTCCGTGAAGGCCTGCGCAAGCTCCTCGATGGTGACGATGAAATCACCATTGTCGGCGAGGCTTCCAACGGGAACGATTGCATTAAGATGCTGGGCAAACTCAAGCCCGATATCCTCCTGCTCGACTTGCGCATGCCCGATAAGGACGGCCTCGCCGTTCTCGAGGAAGTCAATTTCGACCAGCTCCCGACCCGCGTCGTCGTGCTCACCGCCGCCGAAGATGACCGGGACGTTGTCCGCGCCATGAGGCTGGGCGCGCGAGGAGTGGTCCTTAAGCAGTCGGCCACGGATCTCCTGGTCAGGAGCATTCACAAGGTCCATGGCGGGGAAATCTGGCTCGACAACCACATGACGGCGGAAGTCATGAAGGCTTTCTCGAAGTCGTCCGATGGTGGCCCGCGTCGCGAGAAGCCCTTGCTCAGCGATCGAGAGAAGGAAATTGTCCAGCTTGTCGCCCAGGGCTACCGCAACAAGGAAATCGGCGAAAAGCTCTTCATCAGCGAGCAGACTGTAAAGAATCACCTGCACAACATTTTCGACAAACTCGGTGTTTCCGACCGTCTCGAACTTGCCCTCTACGCCATCCACCACCGCCTGATCGATCAGGCATAGCCCCCCGACGCATTTCCGTGTGGTTTGCGCGTGTCCGTACCGTCTTCCCCTCCTAGTACCCCCGTACCAGATTCGACCTGCCATAAATGGGACCTACGCGCTATTGAGGCGAACAGCCCCGAATCGTAATCTCGTATGCGTGATACCAATCGGTCCCCATGCGGAGGGCGACACCTTGACAGCCGAAGAGCGACGCGCGGCACAGCGGTTTCAGATCCGGTTACCTTTGATCGTTCGCTGGACCAGCGGTTCGGCGATTGGCGAGGCTTCGACAGAGTCCCGAGACGTCAGTTCGCGCGGGGTCTACTTCTTCCTGCCGAAGGAGGTCACCAGCGGCTCCCCCGTGGAGATCCTCCTGACCCTGCCGCACGAAATCACGCTCGCCGGACCGGTCAAGGTCAGGTGTCTTGGCCGCATCAAGCGGGCCGAGCGCGACGAGCCTGGCCGTATCGGGGTGGTAGCTCAAATTGAACGATACGAATTCCTGCGCGGCGACGAACACGCCGCGTAGCAAAGGTCTTGCCCGCCACCTGCGGAGGCGGACAGGGGAAACCGGGGCGCTCCGGCCCCTCAGCTGAGCGCCCCGGTTAATTTTTTGTGAGCGGGTTTTCCATACGGCCGCGGCACTCATCCTGAACTTGAAATCCAGCCAATCAACTCGCAGGTAACTCGTGATTCGTGATCCGTGAAAAAATCGAACGAGAACAATTCGCGCGCCGGGACATCAATTTTGCCGAGGTTTACACGAATCACGAGTCACGCATCACGTCACTCATATCGCAGCGCCTCGACTGGATCGAGTTGCGCAGCGCGTGAGGCAGGATAGATTCCTGACGCCAGGCTGACCAGCACTGCAAAACCGATCGCACCCAGCACCAGCCACCACGGCACGGACCAGATGTTCGGTGAATTCAATCCTTGCCGCTTCATGTACACCATCGTCCCGAACTGAATGGCTCTGCCGATCGCCCAGCCCAGCAGCACGCCGAACACGCCTCCAACCAGTCCCATCACCCCTGCTTCCGCGAAAAAGAGTTGCCTTACGTCGCGATTCGCGGCGCCGAGGGCCTTAAGGACACCGATTTCGCGCCGTCGCTCGAGTATGGCCATCACCAGCGTGTTGATAATTCCAAGCGACGCCACTGCCAGGGCCAGGCTGCCGAAGATTCCCAGGAAGAGGTCGAAGATCGCAAAGAACGTGCGCAGATTGCGAGTCACGTCAATCAACGAAAACGCCGCGAATCCCATATGCGTGATGCTGGACTCGATCTGAGCAACCGCCGCCGGGCTGCTCGCGCGCACATTCAATGCCGCGTACCGCGCGCCCTCGCCCGATGTCGATCGCGCCACATTCCGCAGATCCGCCCCTTGCACGACTTGCAGTTTTTCCGCCACGGCCAGCGGCAGATATATTCCCGCATTATTGAAGCCGACCTGACCGCCGCCCGCGTCCGACGCAGGAAGCACGCCAACGACGCGGAACTTCTTCTCGCTCGGAACGATCGAAAAACCCATTGCCTCTTCATCCGGGCCGACGGCCTGATTGGGAGCGTCCGTGGGGGCTTGCTCCGAAGGCGGCGGGAGCGCTTGTCGCTGCGCGAACCGCAGTGTAATTTCCTGGCCGAGCAGGGAGGCGGGCGCTTTCCCGTCTTCCAGCAGACGCTTTGCCAGATCGCCCTGGACGATGACTTCTTCTGCATCGTGGCCTGAAAAGAAATTGCCGGTCATGCCGTCGAGAGTTCCGCTGGACTGGGACGACGGGGCCATGCCCGCCACCATCACGAGTTGGCTGTTCGGCTCGCGCCGCGCCTCGGCGGTAAATCGCACTTCGGGGTTCACTTCCACCACATTTGGGAGGGCAGTGATCTCCTTGCGAGCCGCGTCGTCGAGAGCGCGCGGCGGCTGAACATCCGCGGCATCGCGCGGTGTGCGCCGTCCGCTGCCCGGCTGGCCGAAAGGCACATTCTGCCGTGGCCGCACGGAAATTGTGTCGAACAATCCGGCGCGTGCGACCGAGCGATCTACAAGTTGCTGCAAGCCCACTCCAAGCGACAGCAACGCGACGAGCGAAGCCACTCCGACGGCGATGCCGAGAGTTGTCAGTGAATTTCGCAGGACGGCTTCGCGCAGGTTCCGCGCGGCGAGTTCGGTAAGATCCCTCACTTTCATCGCAGGCGCTCCTCGCGAGAGATTGCGCCATCCGAGAGTGTGACGATCCGGTCCGCGTACCGCTCGGCAAGCCCGTGCTCGTGCGTCACCATGATGATGGTTCTCCCAGGGCCCGACGGCGGCCGATGAATTTCTGCGATCAGGTTCATGATCTCCTCGCCGGTTTTGCTGTCGAGGTTTCCCGTTGGCTCATCCGCCAGCAAAATCATCGGCCTGTTGACGAGCGCGCGCGCGATGGCGGCGCGCTGTTGTTCGCCGCCGGAAAGCTCCGTGGGGCGATGCTTTACGCGCGCTCCGAGGCCGACGCGATCGAGCGCCTCGCGCACGCGCGCAGGACGTTCGCTGCGAGGGACCTCCGCCAGGCGCAGCGGCAACTCAACATTTTCCTCGAGTGTCATCCGCGGGAGCAGTTGGAAGGACTGGAAGACAATGCCGATAGTCTGGCTGCGGTGTATCGCCAGTTCCTCGCTCGACATCGCCGCCAGATCGCGTCCCTGGGCGAAAATGGCGCCCGAGGAGGGCCGGTCGAGCCCCGCGATCAGATTGAGCAGCGTGGACTTGCCCGACCCGCTGGCGCCCAATAGCGCTAGGAATTCTCCGGAGCGGACTTCGAGCGAAATCTGGTCCACCGCGCGGATCAGCGCGTCGCCCATCCTGTAATGGCGCGACACGCAGTCGGCGCGGACCGCAAAACCGTTCGAACCAGCCGTAGTTTCGGGCACATTCATACTACGCAGGGTAACACGCAAAGGTTTCACGGAGAATTTCGCGGGTACCTACGCCTTCTTGCAGGAGCAAGAGAAGAAATCTTGATTCTCATCGAATCTGCGGAACAGCAGGGACCGGAAGATCCTCTTCCGTTGACGCCGCAGCAAAAGCAATAGCCGCTTGGATGTCTTCAGATTTCAGACTGGGGAAGTCAGACAGGATTTCTTCGGCGGTGTCTACGGCAGCAAGGCTGGCGAGCACTGTGCGCAGAGTAACCCGCGTTCCCTTGAACACAGGCTCTCTCCCGCAGACTTGGATGTCCCGGATGATGCGTTCTTCGTAGTTCTTTAGATTGCCACTCGTGCTGTTCATGATGCCGCCATTGACTTTGCCTGACCCATATTATCACTTATCATGTGGCTAGACTGCATCCGTCGCCGCTCCTATACTGCTTGCGTGAATCCTGAACCGGACCTCCTCGCGCCGCTGCGCCGCTACTGGGGATACGACGCGTTTCGTCCTTTGCAGGAGCGCATTGTACGAAGTCTGCTCGGAGGCCGCGATACTTGCGTCGTCATGCCCACCGGGGGAGGGAAATCGCTGTGTTACCAGTTGCCGGGTGCGATGCTGCCGGGGCAAACCGTCATCGTTGTTTCGCCTTTGATCGCATTGATGCAGGACCAGGTGGCGCAACTCGCGCAGATGGGAATTCCATCGGCTCTGCTCAACAGCTCTCTTGCGGCGGGCCAGCAGTCTCAGGTCATACGCAACGCGCGCGCGGGCGAGTACCGCCTCCTGTATCTTTCGCCGGAGCGACTGGCGCGCGCGGACACGCTCGACTGGCTGCAGGGCATACCGGTCTCGTTCTTCGCCATCGATGAAGCGCACTGCATCTCGGAGTGGGGGCACGAGTTTCGCCCCGAATACCGCCAGTTAAGCCGCCTGCGGGTCCATTTTCCCGACCGCCCTATCGCGGCCTTCACAGCGAGCGCCACGCAGCGAGTGCGGCACGACATCATCCATCAGCTACAGCTTCGCGATCCCCACAAATACATCGCCAGCTTCCACAGGCCCAACCTGCGCTACGTCGTGAGGGAATGCGATGGGCGCTCGCAGCCGGACTTGCTCGTGAGCGCGCTGCGGAGTTATGAGGACGGAAACATCATTGTCTATGCTCCCACGATCGCAAAGGTCGAAGCGACCGCGGATTTTCTCCAGGGGAATGGAATTCCCGCCATCGCCTATCACGGCCAGATGGAGGCCGGCGAGCGGAGGCGCAATCAGGAGCGCTGGATGTCGGACGAAGTGCGCGTGCTGGTGGGCACGATCGCGTTCGGCCTCGGCATCAATAAAGCGGCCGTGCGCGCCGTGATTCATCTTTCGCTGCCCAAATCGATCGAGCAGTATTACCAGGAAGCAGGACGCGCCGGACGCGACGGCCTGCCGGCGGATTGCGTCCTTCTCTGGCAAAAGCGCGACGCAGGTTTACTCGCGCACTTCATCGAGGAGATCAACGATCCGGCGGAGAAGCAGCGCGCCTGGCAGCGTTACCACGATATTCGCGACTTCGTCGAATCGACAACCTGCCGGCACCTGCAGATTTGCAGGCATTTTGGCGAGATGCCGAAGTGGAAGACCTGCAATGCGTGCGATGTCTGCGGCTCGGAGCCGGACTGGCTTTCCGTGCGCGAGGAGACGGCGCCGCCAAAGAGATCCAGGTCCAGATCGCGGAAAACGGAACAACAGCGGCCGCAGATCAAGCTCACGACGCACCCGGCCGCCTCGGTGCGGCGGGAACGGGCACGAGGAGCGGAGGAGAGCGCTGCTTCGGGCATCGATCCTGACCTGCGCGAATTTCTCCGCGAGTGGAGAAGGGATACGGCGAAGCAGCAGAACGTCCCCGCTTTCGTCGTGATGCATGACACGACTCTCGATGAGATCTGTCGATTCCGCCCTGGCTCTCTCGGCGGCCTTCTGCAAATTTCCGGAATTGGCGAGCGCAAATCGGAGTTGTACGGGCGGCAGATTCTAGACGCGCTCAGACGATTTCGCGGCGGCGCCCGCGCCGCTGAGGCGCCGGAGAAAAAACTCACACCCGCCGAACAGACGATGCGGTTACTTGAGGAAGGCCGCACGCTAGACGAGATCGCCGCAATTCGCGGTCGGCGGCGATCGACCATCGTCAGCATGGTCTCGGATCTTGTGGAACGCGGGGATGTGAAATTTCAGCCAGGCTGGGTGGATGAAGGAAAACAGGCAAGGATCGCAGATGCCTGCGGGCGTCTCGGTCTCGACAAGCTTATGCCGCTCAAGGATGCTCTGCCGCCGGAATTCACATTCGACGAGATCCGGCTCGTGGTGTCGCGGTTGCGCCGACAGCAGCAACAAGCTTAGTTCATGCCGGCAAGGTGTTTTGTACGGCTCCCAGACAGAATCGCTCAGGGAGTTCCAGAACTCGCTCTGAATTGAATGCGCGCAATTTTATTTGTCCGGTCGTAAGGCAGCCAGACCGTCGGCGGATTTGTACTGCTATCGACTTGGATATGACGGATCTCAGTGCCACGTGTCGGCAATTCGTATTCCGTGAACTTCGCGGTTGCAGGATCAAACTTGGCAATCCGGTCTGAATTCAGCATGGTAATCCACACCGTGTGGTTCTTATCGACGGTGGCTGCATACGGCTGACTAAAGCGGTGGGGTAATGGATATTCCGTCACCTTCTTGGTGCGAACATCGATCTTTGCAAGCCGATCCGCGAAGAATTCGCACACCCATACGACATCATTCTCCCGATCTGCCACCGATCGGCGCGGCCCTTTTTCCAGTGGCGTCGCCGTATTGGCCGTCAGGCTGAGTTTTGCGGATATTTCCCGGTCTTTGGCCGTGATTTCGAGATCTTGCGAATCTTGGGGAGTCAAAGGGAATTGGCCGACTTTGCCTGTATGGGGGTCCACGACCGCCATTCGGTTGCCACCCGGCTGGGAAACCCAGACATTGTCTTCTTTATCGGCCGCGAGATCATAATTAGCTTTTTCTGGAGCAGCGGAATAATTCGTGTATTTTCCGGTCCGCGGATCCAGCTTGAAAGCTCCCTCATGGTGGGGAGACCACACATTCCCCTTCGAGTCCAATGTAATGAAATCCCCTGAGAATGGGAAATTTTGTGGCCGGGGGAATCTGAAGAACTTGCCAGTTTCTGGATCGAACTTCGTCGGACTTCCTTCTGTTCCATTCGCGAACCAAATATTGCCCTGTTGATCGAAGACTAAAGCATGTGAACTTTCCGCCGCGTTGGCCGCGTCCCCAAGCTTGTAGTCGGTAACTCGTCCCGTCCGAGGGTCCAATTTTCCCAGCGTGCGCTCGGGCGTGGCATCGTCAGCAAACCAGACATATCCACCTTTATCGACAGCGACATCGTGGGCAGCTCGCCCATCCCATCTGGACGGAGTCCCTTCCGACCAGTCCGTGCCGTTATGCTTCATAAGCCAGCCTGGCATGTCGGGCCGGGACAGATCAAACTCGGTAATCACAACTTGGGCCGCGTCGCCCGTGGGCCGCGGCAGCGGCTTGAGATTGAGAGGAGAATTTCCGGGGCCGCGGACTCGCCCCAAATATTCCGCCAGTTCGTCCATGTAAGCGTGGATCACAGGATCGGGGCTCTTGTCCTCCGGCGCATACCCGATGGACAACATGGTCTGCATTAAGTCGATAACGACACGCCAGCCAGTCGCGTCGAATCGGTTTTGCAATAGAAAGCCGACTGTGTGACATCCGCTGCAGTTATTGATGAATACTGATTTCATTCGCCGGTCGCTCGGATTATCCTCCGGCAAACTCGCAGCCCACTCAGTCCCGGAGAGTTGTTTGCGAAAATCATTGAGACTCGGAAGCATCAACTCCACTTGCTTCTTACCTCCGCCCGCGAGATCAGCTTCCGTGGCGGCAGTTTCAAAGCCAACGGCCTGTGCCCAGACCTTGTATTGGCCGGTGTTCATTGGAGGGAAGGAATATCGTCCCGCCAGATCCGTATACACGGTGGTTGTAAAAGTCTCGTCCTTGCTCCGCGCGGAGACGCCGACTCCCTCCAGTGGCTTTCCATCTGAGGACTTCACTGTGCCTGACAGAGTGGCAGTAGCCGGAGCCGACTGCGAGAAGATGTCTTGTGCCCGGCAAAAAATCACGAGCAGAAAAGCCACTGAAACAAATAGACAAAGAGTCTTCATTCTTGGCACGAAGCGCCTCCTCTGATCTGCAAATGATCTACAGAGTCTTCAAGAACGCGATCAGGTCATCCACATCTTTGGGCTCTAGACCATATTGGAAACCCGGCATACCCGGACTGCCTTTCAGGATCCATCCTTTTAGCAATTTCTGCTCATCTGGGCCGGCTTCCTTGAACAATCCGCTGAGGATCGGACCGACGGTCGCCGGAGACCCAAATTTGAGTTTTCTCGGCAGGTGGCACAGCGAACAACGCTGCAGAAACAATCCTTCCCCTCGCGTTTCTTGTTCACTTAACGTCGCGATGCTGGATGGAGGCGTGTCGGGCCGGTTCTGCGCCAGCAGGAGTTCAGATCCTCGAGAGTAAACCGTTGCGAGGCTGAGGATGCTTGCAAGTGTGGCGACCAAAGTCTTGATTCTCGGCATAGGCCTTTCCAAGTCCGCGATTGAGAAACTACGGATTCGCACTTATCCGTCAATGGGTCCGGCCGGGCGCCTCTTCTGTACCGCCTGCACGAGCACGTGTCAAGAAATAAAGGCATACGGCCGGCACAAATCGGTCCTTCGGAATCGGCAGATGGATGGCCGATCCATGAAACGCGGTGGCTCGAGCATGAGGGCACTGCGACGTCCCACGGTACTGAAAATTAAGTTTGATACGCGGTTGGCGCACGATTAGAATCCGAATTTCGGTGCCGGTGCGGCACGTTGCGTTATACTTTCGCTGTGGCGCTCCCTGGCGCCAATTCTTTCCGCCGGCAAGGTTGTCAAGTGATGTGGCTAAACGGATTGCAACGAGTCCTGACCACGATATCTTCTCCGTGGAGACGACGATGAAAAGAATTCTATATGTCGGTCTTGTGGCACTGTTGGTTGCGCCTTTGGGATACGCCGCTCCAGGGGGCAAGATTTCAGGAATCGTCAAAGGCGAGGATGGCTCTCCCTTCAGAGCGGCATTTGTTCGGGCCCAAAATATTAAGACCAAGATGCTGATGATGGTTTTGTCGGACAACCAGGGTAAGTATTCGACGGACAAGCTCCCCGCAGGTACATACGAGGTCTGGGCGACAGCAACGGGATATAAGAGCGACCCTGCACGCCTCGCTGAGGTTACGGTGCAAGAAGGTAAAACGATATCGGCCAGCTTCACAATGAAGAAGGCCTCGGTGCCGTGGAGTCAGTTAACGAAATATCAGGCCGGAGTCTTATTGCCGGAGGCGAAGGGGAAAGAAGTAGTCCTTCAAGAATGTTTCAATTGCCATGCGATGAGCAAGATTGGGGTAATGGGACGTGATCGCGATGGCTGGTTGGAGGCTATCGACCACATGCAACAGGTCGGAGTCGCCGACATAAGGCCTGACGTGAAAGGCCAAGTAGCGGAGTATTTGAACGCAGTTTTGGGTCCGGATTCTGACACGCCAGCATCGCCAGCTCAATTGCCGCAGTATCAAAAGGTGAAACAGGAACACGACTACTTTACCGACGACGCTCTTAATATCGTCTATGTAGATTATCAATTGACCGGAGAACCGAAGGATCGTCCAGGGACAGGAAAGCCCGACAAAGATGGAAATATTTGGATGGAAATGGGTGGCGGCCTATCGAAGCTTAATCCCACAACCGGTGAGCTCCATACATGGCGATTACCTGATCCTACTCGGCCCTTCATTCATGAGGTATTGCCGACTCCGGACGGTTCCGTTTGGCTCACAATCGAGGCGCAAAATAAGCTTGCGAGATTCGATACTCGCACGGAAAAGTTTGAAGTCTACGGTGAGAAATATGATGGTCCATCTCCGGCTGAAATGGAACCAAACGCGCCTTGGCCTAATCTGCGGTACACCGCAGGAGGGCAAACGGGGGCTCCTCGAAGGCATACGGCCGTCGCGGATCTCCAAGGGAATATCTGGAGCTCGGGCCGTCCACTGAGCAAGTTCGATATCGAGACAAAGAAATTTACCTTCTTCCCTGATGTTCCCGATATCTATGGGATTGCTGTAGATAAAGAAGGAAACGTCTGGTTTGCCGAATTCAATTCCAGGGATCATCACAGCATTGGCATGGTGGATGTGAAAACGAACAAAGTCACAAAATGGAATCCTCCAACCTCTGATAGCAGGCCACGGCGGCTGAAGATCGATTCTCAAGGGATGGTGTGGTTCGGTGATTATTTTGGCGGGAACTTGACGAGGTTTGATCCCCGGACTCAAACCTTTAGGGAATTTAAGCTGCCGGGACCGATGCCGACCCCGTACGGAATGGGGATCGATCACAATGACGATATCTGGTATGCATCGATGTACACGGATGTCATCGGGAGGCTCGAACCCAAGACCGGCAGGGTCACCGAGTATCCTTCGCCTTATGGGGAACGGGGCACGAGGGACATGTTTGAAGATTCTGAGGGAAGAATTTGGTACGGCGCACAACCGTATGGGAAAGTGGGTTATGTCCGTCTGCGAACGGAATCGGAAAAGACTGCGGCACAAAAATGATGATGGTCAGGGGTTAAATTGCTTCGACGCGCCTGCAATTCGCCGCGCACTTTATGAACTGACAGTTGGCCGGGCAGCTTCGCGGCCCGCAAGGCGGCCAAAGGTTTAGGACTTGGCCAGATCACGTTGATTGAATCCCCTCCGCTGCCTGGCCGACCTAGTTAATCATTTCGAAATCTTAATGCCAGCGTGGTAGGCGGGGAGAGACGATGCGGTAGGTTCATCCCGCAGAGGTACAGAAGCGAGTTGCGGCAAGGAAGCTCGAGACGTTTTGGCTGGCCGGAATTATGGAGGCTGCGGCAGGAAGTCGAGGAATCACTACAATTTCCACTACAGTGATTTCCCTTTGATCCTCAACCGCTTCAGGAACTCGATTTCATTGGCAGTGACATTGCCGCTCAGGGACGGATCACGAAAAAATTCCTGGAGTCCTGGTTCTTTCTCAGGTCGGTTGGGTTCTCTCTCAGCAAATTCGAATTTCTTGGGTTTCCCTGGTGCGAACCTTCGACTGAGTACGATTTCCATTCCGAAGGTCGCAAGGTCGATGTCCCAGCACTCAGAGAGGGTGGGGTCCTTGCTCCAATTTGAAAGAGGGACAAGTGTTTCACGAGAGCCAGTGCGGTCGCTCGGTCAGGCAAGGGACCGCGAACGATGAAATGATTGTTTCCATGCACTAGGATACCAACCATGTGGTTTCATGCCTCGAGCCGCGGATCAGTAATGGCGCGGCCGACCGCGAAGTGATAGATCACCTGTTGCGGGAGCGTGTTGGAGTGTGTGCGTGGGGCAACTTCCGCGTCGTTCACGCGGGATTGCCTCTGAACTGCAAGTTGATCTTTGTCCGATTCGGGAATCAGCGAAGCGGGCTCGCGCCGGTCTCGATCCTGCCCCGCCGCGCGGCAGACCGGTGAACCAAGCATGACAAGCGATGCTCGTTCTGCCCCATGGAGCGACGCGCCAACAGGGTTCTCCCCCTCTTCCAAGAAGCCCAGATAGCGGTGTACATCGTCGTCGTAGAACGCACCTATGCCGGTGGCGTTCCAGCCTAGTGCTTCCGCCCCGACATAGAGCCTCTGCCCGATTGCCCCAGCCTCGAAATGCACGTAGCGGTAGCCGCGGTTGCCGAACACGCGTGCCGCCTCAGCTAGGTCCGCAATCATTGAGACGGCGAAGCATGCGTTTCCCGCCAGCGCCTGTTCGAGGCTGAGGTAAGCCGCCACGCGCTCCACATTGCCGCGATGGAGTTGTTCCAGCTTACAGCTCGGCCGGTCCCAGCGGTAGACGCCGGGCTCACAATTGCGCACGCGATGAAAATAAAGGTAAAGCGTCACGAAATCAGCGCCTCTTTCCACCGGCGTCGTCTCGCCACCAAAATTTCCGCGCCAGTCTGCGGGCCAATCCTTCGTCGCGAAGTCCAGGAGCTGCTCCACTTCGTCGCGGCCCATGGAAGGGGTGCGAGCTTCGAAATCAAGCGCAGAGCGGCGTCGCCGCACGGTTGATCCCAGAGGATGATCGCGTACAGGACCTGGCAAAGACTTGGGTAATGACCGTTCGTCCTGTGCTGTGCCAACATTCGCCACCGAAACACGCGGTAGTGGGCCGGCAGGTTCGGGCAGGATCGTTGAGCGATGGATTCCGAGAAGCAGCTCATAGGGAACTTCTTCGGCGGATAACTTGTTGGGAACTCCCACAAGCGCTTGTATCGGCGGGACGGGGAGTTTATTCGAACGGCTTTGCGGAGGAAAGACCAGAAAGGCCATAGGCGCTTCGTCACTCTCGGCTAGGCCGAGTGCGCGGGCCAGACGGAGGTCGCTGAAGTGCGCCACCGCGCCGCCAGGCAGCCCCAATGCTCGCGCTGCCAGAAGCAAGCTCACCATCGCATGGCCCAAATCGTGGCAGCAGTAGCGATAGGCGCGCTCGCCGTACTTCCAAGCTTCGCGCCAAAAGATTGAGGTCAGTCCGACAATCAACGGTGACTCCGACACCCATGGAATTACGAGGGCACGGGCGAGGTGTTGCGTCCAGGCGCCATGGCTCCGAAGCTCGAGCGCATGCCGATCCGCGCGATAGTGATACAAGCCACTGTCGACTCCCGTGAACCCATGCAGCGCCAGATAGGTTTCTGTGGGGTGGAGATTTCCAGACGAGGGATTCACGCGCAGGCTGTAGCGAGCCCCTGTGCGTGGAACTTTCTTCCAGGCGCTAACCGCCATAGAATGCCAGAGCAAACGGCTGAGCCAAGTCACGTCGAGCTGGACTTGTTCGCGGTGTTCGGAATTGCTTCCCTTGGCAGTTCTCACTCCTCCCTCCAACTTCGCCATTGTGGCAAACGTGCCCGCCGCTTCGAGGAAGCCGGGCTCGGGCGGCAGCGCGATCAGCGGGGCGCCTTCATAGGTACGGAATGGATCAGGCTGATTATGCCAATCGAGAAAACGCGCGTTCACCCGCACGGAGCGATAGCTGTGCTTCGTAGCGTGGTGGTAGGCGAAGAGGCGTTCCGTTTCTTTGTTGAAGCTGCCGCTTTCGAGATCGGCCAATATGCCGGGGAGAAAGCGCGTCATTCTTCCACCTTCTTCTTTCTTCCGCTCGCTCCGTCTTCGCGATACATTTTAGATTAGAATTCCTGCTTGTAGGCGCGGAGATTCAGCGGAGTTCAAATCACCGCCGACCGATGAACAGCATTCTTGCGGCCTTTCTACGCGCTCATTTCTGACGATTGGCCGCACGAAAATGGAGCGGATCTCTCAGGTTCTGCAATTCCCGGTAATAATAGAGCGGAGTCGGCCGTTTTCCTTTGATCCTCAACTGTTTCAGGAATTCGATTTCATTAGGGGTGGCATCGCCGGTCAGCGCAGGGTCCTGAAGAAATTCCCGGAACCCAGGTTCTTCCTCAGGTTGGTTGGGCTGTCTCTCAACATACTCGAATTTCTTGGGATCTCCCGGCGCGAGTCTCCGGCTCAGTGCAATCTCCATTCCGAAGGTTGCAAGGTCGATATCCCAGGACTCAATGAGCGGCTCCAGAAAGGCCACGCAGTTCTCATTCGACACGTTGAAGACATCTGTGTCCAGAAACTCAAGAATGTTGACTCGTGTTTGCTCGTAGGTCCGGCCGCTGAGTCGTGCCACCAGATGAAGCCAATTCTCACTTTCCAATTCCTCTTTCGCGACGCCCTTCACCACATCCAAAAGTTTTTGAGTGACAAGGCGTTCCAGCTCACCGAAGGGCTGCTTCTCGAAGATTGCGCGAACTTCTTCCTGTTTCTCCGGCCGGCATTTCCCCAAGATCAGTTCGCGAGTTTCTTTGAACAGGGGAGCCGGTGGGTTCCCTAGACTCTTCTTCAGCTCTTCTTTCCGTTGCGAGTCGGCCAGCTTGGAAAGCTTACCGGCCGGAAGCTTGAGAAGCTTGCCCATCTTTTCATAGATATCGGTTCTTTCTGGAGCTGGGGGGGACTTCTTGCGGGTCAAGAGCTGGGAGATGTAAGACTCCGTGACTTTCGCGGCTGCCGCCAAATCTCTCTGTTCGAGCCCTAACTCCTCTAATCGCTGTCTAATCAACGAAGTCACATCCACGGCGCGCCTCCCAACACTTAACTATAAATGATTAACAATGAAAAAATACTCTCATTACTTACTTGACTGGTCAAGTGAATTTACCTAAAATGGTAAAGTAACTGATGGATGGTTCAGACAGAATAAACCGCCAAGAGTTATCTGAATCACCCCTGGGACAGACGAAGGAGAGTGTCATGTTTGCACGCAGAGTCTACATGCACCTGAAACCTAATAGCGTCGCGGATTTCACCCAAAAGCTGGAGATGGAAGTCATCCCCCTGCTTCGGAAGCAGAAGGGATTCCAGGACGAAATCACGTTCGTGAGTCCTGGTGGGAAGGAAGCGTTCGGACTCAGTTTGTGGGACAGAGCAGAGGACGCAGAAGCTTACAACCGCGGAAGTTACCCGGGCGTGGCGAAGATCATGGCCACTGTGCTTGAGGGAAATCCTCGGGTTGAAACGTTCGATGTTGCTAACTCCACCTTCCACAAGATCGCCTCTACAGTAATAGCCTAACTCTGCCAGATCACAACCATTCCGTGGCGGAATACGTCCGCCGCAATTTGCGAGGAGAGTCCAAATGCCGGAAACGATCAAAGCGGGCACGGTCCTGATCAAGGAAGGCACACTCTTGCCGGACGCCCTCACGTTTGAAAGTGAGCCGTATTCGCCTGGTTGGCGAGCGGTCACAGGTCTCGATGGATATGCGATGGATCGGAAAACCCACGACGCGGGATGGACGTTCTTCTACTTGGCTGGGGAAAGCAGAGCCACCGTGTTCGGCCGTGAAGGACAGGAAACGGTTCGCAGAGCGATCAAGCGAATCCTGGCTGACATGAAGTCCGAGGAATTCAATTCTCTGGAGGTCACGCGCGTGGCCTTCAAACATTTCCTCGGAGTGCCTTATGCGACTGTGTCTGTCCACATACGAAACATGCAGGAAGGCATGTTTCTTTTCGGGGGCGATGATTCTCGCGCATGGAAGGGTGCACGACTTGTTGCGGCGTGAACCCGAGTGTCTAGCTCATCGAAGTCATGAAGGAGATACGGAAATGAAAATGATAAGCCGTGGAGCAATCGCCCTCGTCATGATTCTGATTTCCGCCCCGTTGATTTACGGGCAGGATCTGTCCAAGTACCGGAACTTCTCGTTCGGGATGAATGTGGCCACTGTTTCAAAGCAAGCGGACCGGCAGACGGCCGAGGCGAAGGTGATTCATCAACGGCCAGCCTTGATTGAAGAGTCGGCGTGGTATCCGCCGCAACCTTTTGGATCTTCACGCCCAGCGGAGCCCGTCGAGAAGGTCCTCTTCTCTTTCTACAATGGTGAACTCTACAGGATGTTGGTGACTAACGACAGTTCCGCGATTAAAGGGCTGACCGACGAAGACATGATACGAGTCGTTTCCTCAAAGTACGGGGCCGCAACGAGGCCTGTCGCAGATGTCAATTTCCCCACAAGCCCATCGTATAGAGCGACGGAAAAGGTGATCGCACGGTGGGAAGACTCTCAATATTCACTTAACCTATTTCGATCCTCGGCGTCGAATACTTTCGCGATTGTCATGTTTACTAAACAATTGGACGTCCAGGCTGGGGTCTCGATTGCCGAATCCGTAAAACTGGAACAGCAAGAGGCTCCACAGAAGGAAGCCGCACGCGTGAAGAAACAGACCGATGACTTGGAAGGGGATCGACAGATGAACATCAATACGCTTCGCCCCTGAGGTCAATTTGGCGCAACGACGAGATTGTTTTCGAACATTTTAGGGCGATTTTATCGGAGGATCTAAAGAAAATGACAGTTCAAATAGCACCTCTGCACGACCGGGTTCTGGTCAGGCGCCTCGAAAAGCAGGAGATCGCGAAGGGCGGCATCATCATCCCTGACACGGCCAAAGAGAAGCCTCAGGAAGGCGAAGTGATCGCTGTCGGGGCAGGAAAGATCGAAAAAGGACAACGCGTTCCGCCTGACGTCAAGGTTGGCGACCGGATCTTGTTCGGCAAGTACACCGGCAATGACATCACGATGGATGACCAGGAGTATCTGATCCTCCGCGAGGAAGAAATTCTGGCGAAGCTCAGCGGGATCGCAAAAGCAGCATCCGGCAAGAAATAGTTTTTCCCGGTCCAAATACTCTGGTCGGGGCGAAAGTTTTCATTCACCCAGGAGGGTGAACTCCAATGGCAAAGCAAATTGTAACAGGTGAAAATTCGCGTCGAGCAATTCTACGCGGTGTGAATATTCTCGCGGACGCCGTGAAAATCACGCTCGGCCCCAAAGGCCGCAATGCCGTGATCGAAAAGAAGTTTGGCGCACCGATTATTACCAAAGACGGCGTGACCGTGGCGAAGGAAATCGAGCTGCAAGATCCGCTCGAAAACATGGGCGCTCAGATGGTGCGTGAAGTGGCGTCCCAGACTTCGGATGTGGCCGGCGATGGTACTACCACCGCGACGGTGCTGGCCCAGGCGATTTTCCGCGAAGGCGTTCGGACGGTTGCGGCCGGTGCAAGTCCAATGTCGCTGAAGCGCGGCATTGAGAAGGCCGTAGAAGCCTGCGTTGCAGAGATCAAGAAGCTCTCCCGCGACGTCAAGGGCGATATGATCGCGCAAGTGGGCACGATCAGCGCCAACACTGACAAGCAGGTTGGGAATCTCATCGCCGAAGCCATGAAGAAAGTGGGTAAAGACGGCGTCATTACCGTCGAGGAATCGCGGACCATGGAGACCGCGCTCGAAGTGGTTGAAGGAATGCAGTTCGACCGGGGCTATCTTTCCCCCTACTTCGTTACCGACCCCGAACGTCAGGAATGCGTGCTCAATGACGTCCACATTCTGATCTTTGAGAAGAGAATCAACTCGATGAAGAACCTGATCTCCCTGCTCGAGCAGGTCGTAAAGCTGGGCCAGCCATTGCTGATCATCGCCGAGGATGTCGAAGGCGAGGCACTGGCAACTTTGGTGGTGAACAAGCTGCGGGGCACCTTGCAGTGCGCGGCAGTGAAGGCGCCCGGCTTCGGCGATCGCCGTAAGGCCATGCTCGAGGACATCGCGATCGTAACCGGCGGCAAGGCCATTTCCGAAGATTTGGGCATTAACCTTGAGAACGTGAAAATCGAGGATCTGGGCCATGCAAAAAAGATAATCATCGACAAGGACAACACCACGATTATCGAAGGCGCGGGGAAGAACAGCGAAATCGAGAGCCGCATCAAGCAGCTCCGCGCTCAGATAGAGGAGACTACCTCGGACTACGACGGAGAAAAGCTTCAGGAGCGTCTGGCAAAGCTGGTCGGCGGCGTTGCTGTGATCAGGGTAGGTGCTGCGACGGAGACCGAATTGAAGGAAAAGAAGGCTCGCGTCGAAGATGCCATGCACGCCACGCGCGCTGCAGTTGAGGAAGGCATCGTCCCCGGTGGCGGCGTTGCACTTCTCCGCTGTATTCCAGCACTTGATCGGTTAAAGCTCCATGATGACGAAGCTATCGGAGTGAATATCGTGAAGCGCGCCCTCGAAGAACCCACACGCCAGATTGCCGTCAATGCCGGCCACGAAGGGGCTATCGTCGTCGCCCGCGTCCGCGACTCTAAGGATGAGAACTTCGGCTTCAACGCGGCGACCGGAGAGTTCGAGGACATGCTCAAGGCTGGCGTGATCGATCCGGCCAAGGTCACCCGACTGGCACTGCAGAACGCTGCATCTATCGCCGCGTTAATGCTGACCACCGAAGCCTTGATCGCAGATATCAAGGGAGAGGAACAAATGGCCGCGGCAGGCGCGGGCCAAGGCGGGGGCATGGGCGGGATGTACTAAAGTTAAGGTGCCTTGGCAAAATCCATGTCGGTTACAACAGGTTTCAGATGCACGGTAGACAAGACAGAGGACTCATTGAGAAAACTCAGAGCATTAGACTACACGTGTGGACTGGGCGTGATGATCAGGGGACTCGGTCTCTACTCCTACTTCGTACGAGAATTTCTGGTCTCCCTGGTCCTATTTAGCGCGGTTTTTTTTCTCGATGGGCCTGGTCGTCCTGAGTGTGTTTCTTGCGTAGTGTACGACTAAACAGGTAGCCCTTTTGAGCCGGTCTGCGTCGCGAAACGCGGTCGCGTTAGCTTTGGAGGGAGGGGCGGACTTGCTCGTCATCTGCGCGAAGAAAAAGGCGTAGCAAGAACAAAGATCGAGGTCGTTTGAGAAAAGTTTTCCAGGGCGCCTGATCCTCGGCAGAAGTCATGGCCGAAAGCGGCCTGTCAGGGGTTTCGTACAAGTCGAAGTTCATCAACTAGGAAGCGGATTGTGGAGGTTAGCGATGTTTCGTAAGTTGACTCTGGGTGTCTGCATCATGTTTGCGGCGAGCGCGCTCTACGCTGCGAACAAGGAACAAGAACGTCTGGAAAATTCCGGGACCGTCATGCAGGAAGTGATAGGCGTGCCCGACAATATCCCGCAAGCGCTCCTGGAAAAAGCCGAGTGCATTATCGTTTTTCCGTCTGTTCTGAAGGCCGCATTTGTGGTCGGCGGAAGCTACGGTCGCGGAGCAATGGTTTGCCGGACGGGCGAGCATTTTAACGGGTCGTGGGGCTCTCCGGCCATGTATGCGCTCGAAGGCGCCAGCGTCGGATTTCAGATCGGCGGGCAAGCGACGGATCTCGTCCTCCTCGTCATGAATGAGAGAGGGGTTTCTTCCATTCTCAACAGCAAGGTGAAACTCGGCGTCGATGCTTCCGCTGCGGCAGGTCCCAAGGGCCGCGACGCCTCGGCGGACACCGATGCCTACATGCGGGCAGAGATCCTCAGCTATTCTCGATCACGCGGATTGTTTGCCGGCATTTCCCTCGAAGGCTCTACGCTTCGCCCCGATGATGACGCCAGTGCAGTTGTCTATGGCCGAAAAGTCACGGCGAGAGAAATTGTGGTGGGCGGGAAGGCTTCTATTCCTGAGACTGGCCGCCATCTTGTCCAAGTCTTAGAAAAGAGTGCGCCACACAATGAGTCGAAGGAAATCAGTTCCAAGTAATCACTGTTGTTGAGCCGCGTTTCCCCCTTTTCCTTCCGAACCTGGATCTGAAAAACGCGGCTCAGCAAGTTCTTACACCACCACACCTCTAGGGACATCTGCTAAACTCGTTGAGAACTATTCTGAAGTTGGCTGCGTGGTCCTGTGCCCCATTTTTTGGGAGAAAGGTCATGGGGCTCGCAGACATCTTCCGCATCACAATCCCTGATTTCCATAATGAGTACGAATCAACCTTCGACCATTCTTCTTCCTAATCTGGAAGAGCCGATACGCGCTGAACTCTTCAGCCTCGAACGACTCGAGCAACACGCCGAGAGCCTTGCGGGGGCACAGGCCATCACAAGCGAGGCGAGCCGCGGCCGTCCGCTTATCCCGCGGGTCGTGGACAACGGCCGGGTATTGTTGGATACCTATCGCTCAATCGCCCGGGAAATTCAGGAAGAGCACGCGATTACGCCCGCGGCTGAATGGCTGGTCGATAACTTCCATATCGTCGATGAGCAACTCCGCGAGATCCAGGATGATTTGCCGGCAGGATACTACCGCAAGCTACCCAAGCTTGCCTCGGGTCACTTGGAAGGCTATCCGCGCGTGTTCGGGGTGGCGTGGGCATTTGTGGCGCACACGGATAGCCGATTCGATCCGGAAGCGCTGCGTCGTTTCGTTTCGGCCTATCAGAGGGTGCAACCGCTTACGATTGGCGAGCTCTGGGCAGTGGCCATCACGCTGCGCGTGGTGCTGGTGGAAAATCTGCGCAGGATTGCGGAGCGGATTGTGCGCAGCAGGGTGGCCCGCCGCGAAGCCGACACGTTGGCCGATAGCCTGCTCGGTCCGGGAGGCCGATCTGCGATTCTCCCGGCCCTTGAACGGCTTGAGAATGCCCCTTTAGAGACGGCATTCGCCGTGCAGCTTGTCCAGCGCCTGCGGGATCTGGACCCAAAGGTCGGTCCTGTTCTGCTTTGGCTCGATCAGCGCTTGGCCGTTGCAGGAACGAGCGCCGATGAAATTGTTCGCGCCGAACATCAGGAACAAGGCGCCATGAGCGTGTCCGTGCGCAACATCATTACCAGCATGCGCTTGATTTCTGCATTTGACTGGCAGGAATTCTTTGAAAGCGTCAGCCTTGTAGATGAAATTCTACGCAACGACACCCACTTTGCCGACATGGATTTTTCCACGCGAGATGACTACCGTCACGCCATCGAAACTCTCTCGCGCGGATCGAGTCACTCGGAAATAGAAGTTGCGAGACATGTCGTGCGCCGCGTCAAGCAGGGAATGTGCGATCCTAGCGACGGTCCGCGCAATGCCGACAAGCTGAGCGAGGAGCGTCACGCGGAGCCTGGCTACCATCTCATCTCGCGAGGGCGCCCGGCCTTTGAGCGCGAGCTCGGTTTTCACGTCTCGTGGAAGCGTTGGCTGCTCCGTTTATATGTCCGAACCGCGGTACCGGGCTATCTGGCCACCATTGCCGTTGTGACCGCAATGATCCTGGCGCTACCGCTGTTGCGTGTTCGCGAGGGGGGCATGACCGCAGGAGGCCTCTTGCTTCTCGGTTTGCTCGCCGCAGTGCCAGCCTCGGACCTAGCGATCGCACTGATCAACCGTGCGGTCATGGGTTTGCTAGGGCCGCGAAGGCTGCCGCGAATGGAGCTGCGCCACGGCATCCCCGAGAACTTGCGAACGATTGTCGTCATGCCCACGCTGCTTACCACCCCGGAGGAAGTTGCAGAGCATGTCGAGCAGCTGGAAGTGCACTATCTGGCAAATCCAGATGGAGACCTGCGCTTCGCGCTGCTCTCGGATTGGTTGGACGCGCCGTGCGAAATCCTGCCGGGTGACGACGACTTGCTGGCCGTTGCAATTGATGGGGTCGCTCGGCTGAACAAAAAATATGGTCCGGTCCCCGGCGGCGGCGAACGCTTTTTTCTCTTCCATCGCAAGCGTGTATGGAACGAGTGCGACGGCAAATGGATGGGCTGGGAGCGCAAGCGAGGAAAGCTGCATGAATTGAACCAGCTCTTGCGCGGTTCCACGAGCACCACATTTGTGCCTAGCGGTGGCCGCCCCCCATTGAACCTTGCTGGTGTTCGCTATGTCATCACGCTCGATGCAGACACACGCCTGCCGCGGGGCGCCGCCGCTCGTTTGGTCGGCACGATGGCGCATCCTCTCAATTGGCCAAGGTTTAGCGATAGCGAAGGGCGCGTTGTAGAGGGCTATGCGATCGTGCAACCGCGAATCACTCCTTCACTGCCCATTGACCATTTGAGTTCACTCTCTCAAAGGGTTTTTTCCGGCCCAGGCGGCATCGATCCATATTCATCGGCCGTTTCGGATGTTTACCAGGATCTGTTCCAAGAAGGTTCCTACACCGGCAAAGGTATCTACGACATTGATGCCTTTGAAGCGGCATTAGCGGGCAAAGTGCCGGCGAATGCACTTTTGAGCCATGACCTATTCGAAGGCATTTTTGCCCGGGTTGCCCTGGCCACAGACATTGAGCTGTTTGAAGAATTCCCCTCGCGTTATGAGGCCGTTGCGGCACGCCAACATCGTTGGGCCCGCGGAGACTGGCAACTCTTGCCATGGCTTTTCGGGCGCGGCTACTCGGGGCCGGAGAAACGGAATCCCGTCAGGATTCCAACAATCGGCCGCTGGAAGATTCTCGACAATCTGCGTCGCACCCTGTCGGCACCCGCCGCATTTCTTACATTGGTTGCTGGATGGCTTCTGCCGCTCGCTTCTCCCTGGGTATGGACGCGATTCATTCTCGGGACGGTTGCGATCCCTGCATTACTGCCATTCTTCATCGGACTCAGCCCGCGTCGAAGAGGTATTTCCCTGCGAAGCCATTTTCGAGGCGTGCTCAGCGACCTAGGGCTCGGCACATGTCAGATCGGCTTGGTGTTTATATTCTTGACATACCAGACGTGGCTGATGACTGACGCGATTCTGCGGACGCTCGGCCGCCTGTTTATCACGCATAGGAATTTGCTTGAATGGGTGACGGCAGCACAGTCTAAGTTTTCGGCGGAATCCAAACTGCCCGCGATATATAAGCGTATGGGTGGTGGTGTGGCCTTGGTTGTTGTGTCGATTGTGACTCTGGTCTATGGACGCCATCAGGCTTGGGTTGCCGCGGCTCCGTTTCTCGTTCTCTGGGCTGCTGCTCCTGCCGTAGCGCTCTGGATTAGCCGTCTGCCGAAGTCTCCCGGGGCAAGTCCATTGCCCTTGGCCGACGTACAGGCTCTCCGCTTGATTTCTCGCCGGACTTGGCGCTTCTTCGAGTTTTTTGTTTCACATGAGGACCACGCGCTCCCTCCCGACAATTTTCAGGAAACGCCCAAATCCATTGTCGCCCACAGGACCTCGCCTACAAACATTGGGCTCTATCTTCTTTCCACGGTTTGCGCACGGGACTTCGGATGGATAGGCACACTGGAAACCGTCGAGCGCCTCGAAGCTACGTTGGCGACCTTGAACCAGATGGAAATGTTCCGCGGGCACTTCTACAACTGGTATGACACATGTGATCTTCACCCGCTCGAACCGAAGTATGTTTCCTCTGTGGACAGCGGCAATCTCGCCGGGCATTTGCTAGCCCTCGGCAACAGTTGCCGGGAGCTGATGGAGAAATCATCCGTCGGATCGCACCTTCTCGCCGGATTGCAAGATACGGGCCGGCTGCTGCGCGAGGCGCTTGTCAAAATCGCTGATACGCCACGCACACATATCGTCACGCGGAAGCAACTTAGCAATGCTGTCGACGCGATGATGGCCTCTCTTCATTCGTTGCCTGTGGATTCCGCGGATTGTGCGATTCGTTTCGAAGAATGGAGGGCTCACGCCCAGACCGTGGCTGACATTGCTCAAGCTTTGGAGCAGGAGCGTGGAGACGATCCCGAATCTGAATTGCGTACCTGGGCCGACGCGTTCAGAGCTTGCGTCGAAAGCCACGTCCGTGATGTGGAAATCCTGATTCCGTGGGCGCGCTTGGACTCGAAAGACATTCTAGGATTGGCCAAAGATCTCCGAGACCAGGCCCCCGAGTGGCTGGCAATCGAACAGTTCTTCTGTTTCATCCCCAGGCTGGCGGATGCACCTGACAGATTCGACTCTGCTCTCTATGAACTTTCCATGTTGCGCGCTCGCCTGGTGAACAGTCTTCCAGCAGAACGGGACACGATCGCACGAATCGATGCGTTGGCCGAAGCGTTGAGGCGTTCGGCTGCGGAAGCTGCTGCACTCATTCGCCGTCTTTCCGCCATTTCTCAGGCGGTCGAACAAATGGTTCAGGCGATGGACTT
>JBGPPL010000013.1:0-106100 GCA_041488495.1 Terriglobia bacterium | reverse complement strand
TGAATCAGCATGATGCCCCAGGAGCGATGGAACATCCGCAGCGAGAAGCTGCCTTGCGCGCGGGTGACCTGGTTGTGATAGAGCTCCATGGGATTGATGGAGCGGCTGCCAAATTCGTCGTCTTGTGCATAAGGCCCGAAGACCGAACTCAGCAGGATGCAAGCGCGACTTCCCTTTGGGTGAGTTTCCATATGATTACTCTAAAAAGTATACCCCTCGGCAGAGTTCTTCGCGGTGATCTCGGGCACATTACAAAACTATTACATGCGACCAAAACAGACCCCTGAGAACAAGATCGTCCGGGATGGGGAACGCGTTTGGGACTCTGCCTTGCCCAGGTTCGTAAGATCCGCCCGATAAACGGAGTTGCGGGAAATGAAAGACGAGGTTCTGGGCGAATCGTCGCGCACTCGAAAGCTATCATCGGACCCGATTTGCGCGACATTCACAAGGACGCCTCATTGGCATATGGAAAGTGACCCACTGCCCGATGTTCGAATGGACTTTCCCTTGTAGCGACTTCATATTGAAAACGCTTCGAAGTGGTGAGAAAGCCTCGCCAATTACTGAAGACCCAGAGCCCGCGCCGGATTGGTCTTGGACATCAGATCGATATCAGCCTGGGGAATTCCTTCTTTGAGCAGCGCCTGGAAGAATAGGACCATCCCGTCGGGATGCAGAGGGTTTCCTGCCTGCCCGAGATCGCTCGAAAGAATACAGGAATTCGGACCAACCGCGCGAATCGCCTTGGCGTAGTCACCCATATTGAGTACATGCTCCGGTCCGATCGTAGCGTTGTACGCAAACTCGATGTACGCGCCTTCGTTAGCGGCCTCACGCATTTGTGGAACTGTCATTCGCACGGCACCCGCCATCGCGTGCGTGACGACGATGTGTTGTACGCCCCGTCGCTTTGCCTCCCGGACGATCATCAACCCCTCTTCCGCCGAAGAGTGCCCGGTTTCGAGCGTCAACTGATGCTTTGCCACGAGGTCGATCACCTGCTCCACTTCCGGGAGCAAATGGCCATCCTTGGCAACGGAAACAAACGGCCGGTTTTCCTTCGAGAACCGTACCTGGTTTTCAGAATCGAACGTCGGCATCCAAACCACCTTGCCCCAGCCTCCTTTCATCAGGACCATCCGCTCCACGGCGGCGGGATTGACGCCACCGACGGATCGGTTCAGGTCGATGCCGCCGAAAACCTCAATCCCGGGAACCTCCTTCCGGACGATGTAGGCCAGCGCGGCCGTCGACTCGTAATGGTTCTTCAGCACGAGTCCACGCATGCCCCTCTGCTTGGCGAGCCGCGCCAAGTCGATGGCATCGATGGAGCGCGGCGTGCTATCGGGGTCCATGTGGGCGTGGATGTCGATAACGCCGCTCAAATTGGATTGTCCGCGAGCTGTCAGAGCTAGCAGACCTAAACAGAGCACTATCCATGAGACTCGTTTAACCACAAGATAGGACGATTCTGAGTGCATCGAATTCTCCTTCTTTGTTTTGACCATGCGCAGTGTGGCAAACTGCCGGTGTCACCCTGGCACAGAACTATCGAGACGGAGCCGGGGGTTGGACCAAAACCAGTGTGAGAGTTTACATCACGCCACGAGGCACTGCACGCTGCTATGATGAACGGGAAATATTCGTGTGGGTGTATACTTCCGGCGCGCTTCTGATCCGTAGCTCGTATGACAAAATGGGAGGGCAAGATGCCGGGAAATATTTCTGCCGGAGCCGTTCGAGCTTCGCTCATCGTGTGTATTTTGGCCGGGCTGGTGGCACACGCGAATGCCGAGACCATGGTTGAATCCAGCGTCGAGACTCGTTTCCAACTGGATCTCCACGTTCCCGATGCCGCTCTCATGGCTCTTCTTCCGGCGGGATGGACGCCAAACGTGGCGACCCAGGGCCCCGCAAAGGATGCGAATCTGCGCGCCGTTTTCATCGATCGCGTGGCGATCAACGGGCCCGATGGAAAGCCGGCTGGGAAAACCGGATCGAACCGTCTGGTCTATCTTGTCGCGCCGGTGAAGGATCCGAGCGGCGCTGCCGTTCAACTTGTCATTGACGGGCTGACCGAAGACCCGGCAGACGCGCCGGGACCGTTCGGGGTCTACCTGTTGGCCACCACCCATGCAATGCAGCGCAACATTTCCAGCGGCTCCGGACCGATCCTTGAATCGCAGGACTGGGTATTTGCAGCCGCAACCGGAGAACACCTGGAGCTGCGCATAAAATACGAGAAAGGTGTGGGAAGCAGGACTACCCCCACGGATGTCAAATTCTATTCCGCAAAAAATCCGAGCTTCTACCAACTCTCCAGGCAGGAGCAGGTCCTCGATATCCTTCGGAACGTGACGACTACCCCTCCCGATCGCGTGAAGGAATTTTCGTTCAAGGGGTCGGGCGGAAGCTATTCCAAACTGTTCGACGGCACGGAGAAGCTGCTGAGCTGGGACAACATCCTTTGGATCAATCGCTCCGTCCTGTTGCCGCAATGATGGATGGGTGCCCGGGAGAACCGGCGCGCCCCGGTGAGTCTGACGCCGATCCCAGTACGAGCACGCCGCTCACTCCCGCCCGGCTTCGGGGGCCGGCGGGATCGAGCAGAATATCGAGTGCAGGATCACGAGGGTGAGCCCGCCGGAAATCACCGGCTGCTGCACGATGAGCCTCACCATGAGCGGCATGGTTTGCAGAACCTCGGGCGAGACAAATAGACCGCCCAGCCCCACCAGAAGCGCCAGACCCGCCACCATGAATTTCCGGTCATCCCAGTTCACGTTGGCGAGCATGTGGACCCCGTGCATGAAAACAATGCCGAACAGCAGAGTCGCCGCCGCAGATATGACCGGCTGCGGCACCAGCACCAACAGCATGTCGAACTTGATGAAGCCGCCCAGAGCAATGAGGAGAACGCCTGCCGCCAGCGTCGCATAGCGTGAGCCCACACGCGTCGCCCGCAGCATGCCGATATTGTCTGGATAGGCGATCGTGCTAAGCCCCCCGACGATTGCGGCCAATACGGATCCGAGCGCGACCCCGAAAACGCCCTGCGCCATGCGCTCTGCCGGCAACTTCTCGTTACCCCAATCCGCAACCATCTGGTACATGGCCATGGAACCCATTCCCGGTGGTATCAAGACAAGGAGAAAGATGATGACGAGATCGGCCCGCAAACCGAATCCGAACGGGAACCAATGCGGCGTCACCAGCAAAGGTGCGTTCGAAACCGCGGCAAAGGAGATGGGCCGGAACACGGCGTAAGACGCCGTGCCTGCGGCGAGCCCAGCCAGGAT
The DNA here is from genome assembly GCA_041488495.1 of Terriglobia bacterium. GTDB lineage: Bacteria > Acidobacteriota > Terriglobia > Acidiferrales > UBA7541 > Palsa-360. The sequence goes on along the minus strand of JBGPPL010000013.1, from coordinate 102,798 downwards.
CGCTCCCCGGCGCAGACGCGCGCCGCCCCACAGCGTGACGCTGATCAGCACCGCCACGGCGACAGCTCCCGTCAAGAGGTTCACCACAAGGAATCCCGGGCTCGAGGGAAGACCGATCCAATTGGGCAGCGCTACGTTCGAAATCTGGATGATCGTCAGCATCACCATCATGCCGGAGATGATCGGCGCGCGCAGGAAGCGCGCGAAGAGACCGATGAAACTCAATCGCCGGACCGGCACCGTCAGAACGCACCAAATCAAAGACGCCACGAAGAACGATCCATACGCAGCGCCGAGTTCGCCGCCCTGCAGATGGCCAACCGCGAGCAAGGCAGCAAAGTTGCCGGCATACGGCCCTTGGATGATAGGAAGGCGGAGAAGCAGCACCGACTGCAGAATCGTGATGACGCCGCAAACCGCAAAGGTCATGCCGTAGAGATACGCGATCCGCTCCGCCGGCAAGTTGAACGACCGGCCCAGCAGACCAGGAAACACGAACATTCCGGTCATTCCAAAAATATTCTGCAGCCCGAGGACCAGAAGCTGACCGAGCGGCAGGGATTCATGGATCCCTACGTCGAAAATTCTGCGAGCGGATTCTCCCTTCATTGACGCGTTGACGGCCATGAAATCCTCTTCGGGAATTGCCCGTGCGAGTTTCCGGCGCGCTATAAACCTGCGTTTCTAGCCGTAACAGTTTACGGAAAAAGGTCCCGAACGCCGTCATTCCGAGCCCCGGCAGGGGCCGGGATAAACTCCGCGAGGAATCTCTCTTGAATTGTAGCCAGCAAAAAGAGGGATTCCTCGTCGCTTCGCTCCTCGGAATGACGGACCATCGGGTTTTTCCGCAAACTACTAAGGCTTTTCGCGGCCTTCGACGTTCCGGACAGGAGTCTCGGGAGTAAGACCGCCGCGCCGCCGCGCTACAGTGTTCGCGCCGTCTTTCTCCCACTCGCCGGCGACAGCGTTGCGCGCAAAGAGATCCCAGGCCTCGCTCCAGTCGCCCAGCGAATAGCCGTGCCACGGCGGACGAATCGTAAGTGCGGGCAGCCCCAGCTCTTTCCAAATCGCCTGCGCGCGTACCATGTACTCGCGCGCCGGCAACGCCAGCGGAGACATGGGATTCTTGAGCGTCGCGTCAATCAGCATCGTCGAGTCCAACGCTTGGGGCCCGGATTTTGGCGCGTGACCTCGGGAGCGATAGGGCTCGATATGCACGTCTTCCACAGGGTTCGAACGGTAGGCGAGCGACCACATCACGGCGTCGGTATTGGCCGGATCGATGTCTTCGCTGACGGCGATGACGATCTTCCCGCAGTCCGCCTGCTTTGCAGCGGCGCCTTGCAATCCGCGCCAAATCTCGGTGCGAGGCGTGCCGTTGGCGAATTGCAGGAAAATAACGGGACGAACGTTGCTCAACGGCTCGTGCATGACGACCCTGCGGATTCCCTGGATCGACAGGTGATCACGCAGGTGCGCCAGGAACATCGGTTCGTACGCAACTTTCTTGATCACGCTCGACTCGCTCGGTGTGACCTGGCTGATGATGGAGGCAAAAACCGGCTTCCGTCTGTGCGTGATCGCCGTCACCTGCATAATCATGTTGTAGTCTTCGAGCGCAACGTAACCGTTGCTCTCGCCGAACGGCCCTTCGGGCTCGAGCAAATCGGAATCGATGAGCCCTTCGATAACGATCTCGGCGTCGGCCGGAACTTCAAGATCAACCGTCACACACCTGGCCGTTCGAATGGGCGTGCCCGCGGCCCCGCCTGCGACCATCATTTCGTCCAGGTTGATAGGGAGTTTCTGCGGCCCCGTGTAAATAACAACTGGAGCGCAGCCAATGACGATCGCGCAGGGCATCGGCTCCCGCCGCTCGCGGTACTTCAGCCAGTGGATATAGCCGCCCGCGCCGCCGATTCGTGATGACATGCGCACGCCGAGCCGGTCGGTCTTTTTTAAGGCGGCGCGGTAGGTTCCCATGTTGCGAACGCCGGTTTCGGGATCGCGCGTGATGCAAAGTGTGGCGGTGAGATAGGGTGCGGAGTCGAAACCGGGAGTCGAGATCGGCACCGGCAGACTCGCCAGCCCGCCCTCGGGCCGTCGCAGATCGTCACCCTTGATGACAACGTCCTGGCAGGGCGGGGAATTCACGAGAATAGGGGCGATGGGATTGGCGAGCGCGCTCATCCAGGCGGCGCCGATCTCCTCGACTGGACACCCCATACCGATTGAGTAAATCTTCGGCGAAGCGGCGAGCGCCCCGACGACGACCGGAATGTCGTAGCGCCGTCCATGGGAGTCCACGACATTCGTGAAAAGAAAGGCGCGGCGCTCCTCTTCCGGTATGCCGCCCAAAAACTGGCAGCGCACGAGTGGATGCAATTCGGTGTCTTTGTTGATCGGCCGGTCGATACGAACGAGCAGGCCATTCGCTTCGAGCCTGGCGAGGTGCGTCTGGAAATCCAGGCTTGGCCGGTTCGCCGGCTGCTGGGCCTTGCCACTCATCGCAACGCTCCTGTCCAGTGTATCCCTGAAGAAAGCGCCGTGTTTCCCAAGGAATGATTTCTACTCCAGGACATTTTGTCCTCCCCGAACTATTTCCACACGTACACAAGGATAACCGAAAGGATAGCCGTAACGATCAGTTGCAGAATCTGCCAGGGCAGGCAGATGCGAAAGATTTCGCCATCCCGCCCCTTCACGTTCGCGAGTGACGACGTGTACGCGATCTGCGTGGGCTTCAGCGCGTTCGGTGGTCCCATCGTTACAACTGTAATGATTCCTACCAGCAACATGAGGGGTATGCCGAGCACAGGCGCGATCGAGACCTGCATCCGTGAAAATAGAAAATCGCCCGGCAGACCCTGCCCGAATGCCATGCCTCCCAAGAATGCCACGATGGGATAGAGGGACGTATAGACGAGGGTCCCGCCCTTCGCAAGGAGCGTGCCGAGCAGGGCGATTTGGCCTGAGTCCACCATCAGATATACCGTCGCGCTCCCCACGCAGAGCGTTGCCAAGCTCCTGCGGCTTCGCTTGCTGGCAATCACGAAATCTTTCGCGGCGTTGGCATGCTTACAACGGAATAGATAACACACCAACGCAGTGACAAAAATGTAGAAGCCGGCCGTTGTAAAGATGTTAATCGAAATTCGGTTATATCCCCACGCGGCGACGCCGAACTGAAAATGCTCGAGCCATGCCGCAATGCTGGGAATCCTGGTTAGGATGACGATGATCACGCCCAGGAGCAGTGGTGCATAGGCTTTGAAAAGCCCCCTTCCGGAATAAGAAAGTCGCACTGATCTGGCGCCCGGTGAGTTCGTGGCGGCTTTCCGTTTGGCCAGGCGCCCGTACACGTAAAGCCCCGCAAGCGAAATCGCCGCTCCCCCAATCATCATCAGGATGTAATAGGCGGGCCAAATCTGCGTAAACAAAATTATGGAAATCGCATTGCCGGTTCCCGTAACCCAGAACAGGACCTGGGATTTCCATTCGAAGAAGCGGAAGCCGAGTATTTTCATAAAGCCCAACAGGGAGAGAAAGACAAGCGGGATGGTGAGCAGCCCTGCCACGCGAACGATATCCACGACCGGCACGTGGCTCGCGGCGTTCGAAATGTTGGGAGCGATGAAAAGGCTGTTGAAAGGCAGAGTCCACGAAAAGTAGACGAGATAGCTTGTCGCCGCCTGGACGCCATCAAATCCGATCTCGACCAGGCCGGGAATCGTCACCGGATACGTTGCAAACCCGTTAAACGCGCCAATGAAACCGCCCACGAGCGTAACGAGCGCGACGGACCTTCCTTCCTGATCGTGGCTTGGCAGAATCGATCGGATCGACTCGAGCAGTATCTCGAGCAATCCGGTGCTGCGATAGGCCTGCCCGAAGATCTGCCCAGTATACAAGACGAGAAAGCCGGTCCACATCGTCAGGTTGCCCCAGAGCGAAGCTTCCAGACTCTTCAGAAACGGCATGCGGTAAAACGCGAGCACCAGCACGAACTCGACGATCCATGCCGAAAGACTGGCCCTGAGCGCATCCATCTTGAAAATCAGGAAGGCGGAGAACAGCACCGCGAAGGGCAGCAGCGTGCCGACGACTCCTATGCTGTCGCTCACAATACCCCTCCGCAGCGGCACCGCAATCAGAAATACATGATGATCGAAGAGCGCGCACAGTTAGCCACGCGGCCGTCTCGTTTGTCAATGCGCAGTGGAGAGAAATCCGGTGTCGGCTCCTCATCTCTTCTCTGCTTACTCCGTGTTATCTGTGTTGAAGAATTCTTGGGCAGTGAATACAGGATTTACGACAGAGAGCATTGAGGGCACAGAGAAGTTCATAAGGCGCGTTACGGTGGCAGACGACTCGGTGTATACTCGCGCCTGCTCGGGAACTCATTTCACGAATGTCAGGAACGACAGGGAAGCCGTGAGGATTGACGTTCACGCGCACTATTTTCCGGTCGAATACCTCGACTGCCTTGACCGCTATGGAGGAAACCAAGCCACCCTATTCATTCGCAAAGCGAAGCTCGTCTCATCGGATTTCCGCGACCTCGAGGCCCACTTCCGCAACATGGACCTTGCAAAAGTGGACTTGCAAGTTCTCTCCGTCTCGAGCCAGCTTCCGTACTTCGCAAAAGAAAGTGAGGCAGTGGACGCCGCCAGGCTCGGCAACGATATTTATGCGCGCGTTGTGCGCGAGTACCCGAAGCGGTTCGCGGCCTTCGCTTGCACTCCCCTTCCGCATATCCAGGCGTCGATCGATGAGATGGGCCGTGCTCTAGATGGCATCGGCATGGCGGGCGTGACCGCCGGCACCACGATCCTCGGAAAAAGCATTGCCGATCCCGCCTTTAATGGATTTTTTGCCGAACTCAATCGCCGCAAAGCCATTCTGTTCATTCATCCAATGGGCGGCAACGCCGGATCGGGACTGATCGAGTCCACCAATCTGACTTGGCCAATCGGCGCGCCGCTTGAAGACACGATCTGCATGCTGCAATTCATGCAGGCGAATATTCCCAGTCGATTTCCGGACATCAAGATCATTATTCCTCACCTCGGAGGCTTTGCTCCTTTCCTGACGGCCCGCCTGGACCAATTGAAGGAACGTTTCCTGCCGGGCTCCGCCACGCCGCCCAGCGTGCAAGCAAAATATTTCTGGTACGACACGGTAAACGGCAATCCGTGGGCGCTCCGGTGCACGCAGGAAGCAGTCGGCTCAGATCGAATCTTACTCGGGACGGATTACCCGTTCTGGCGCGATGATGCGTTCAAACTGTGCGTGGATTACGTCGCGGAAGGCGAACTCTCGGCGGGCGATGTGAATCGTATCCTCGGCGGAAATGCTCAGCAACTGCTCGGGTTGGCTTCCTGAAGGGTTCTGCCCGTGGCTGATCCGTTCCAGGTCAGGCGAACGCCTCTCCCAATGCCTTTCGAAACACTCTTCGCAGGAAAACGTAAATCAGATGCCGCTTGTACTCGGCGCTGCCTTCGTGGTCGTCGACTAAATCGGCGGCGTCCGCGATAGCGTCCGCAGCCTCGGGCAGTCGCTTCTCGACTTCTCCTCGAGAACCTGTCAGTAACTTTTCGGCGTTCAGCCCGCGGGTTGGAAAAGGGCACACGCAACCCACGGCAACTCGAGCAGATGTGAACGTACGTCTATCGTCCGGCGTCTCCAGCCACAATCCCAAACCGAGCGTGGGACGCTCATGCACTTGAAATTTCATGTAGCCGGACCGATGACTTGGTTTCGCACACGGAACCGTGATTTTCGTAAGAACCTCGCCCGGAAGCAGGTTGCTGGCATATGCGCCTCCGACAAACTCACCTACAGGCATTTCGCGGAAGCCTAGCGCGCTTTCCACCTTCACCGCGCCTCCCAGGACCAGGAGCAACGTTGCTGGATCGGAATGCGGCTCGGCGAAACAGAGATTGCCACCTAATGTTCCGGTAGCACGCACGCGCACATTCGCCACCTCCGATTCCATTTCCGCCAAGGCGGGCTGATTTTGCTGCACGCGTGCGGAGCGCTCAATGCTGCGGTGGGTCGACGTGGCGCCGATCTCAAGAGAGCCGTTGCGCACATCGATCGAGTTGAGGCCAGGAATGACTTTGAGGTCGATCAGGTGCCTGTAGTTCAAGGCCTGGTGTTTCATGGCAAGAAGGAGTTCCGTGCCGCCAGCGTAGATGCCCGCATCCTCGCCATAGTGCGCCAGCATCTGCGACGCTTCGAGTGTGCTGGCCGGCTGATGTATTTCGAAACGGCTAAGTGTCGTCATAGGTTAAATACGATTAGATTACAGTGTTGTGTTCCATAAATTTCTCAAGAGACTCTGAGGTTGCTTCAGGGGCTGAAGCCCCTTTCTTGTCAGCCGCTCTTGTCAGGGCTAAAGTCCTGACCCACAAATCCCGGAATTGCAAGAAACGACCGGGACACACCGATAGTGCTCGCTTCGATCCCCTGAATGGTCTTTGTGGGTCGCGGCTCTAGCCGCGACATTTGAGGCTCTGAAAGACAAGGCTTTAGCCCCTGAAGCCCAATCATGCTGATTTCGCCGCACATATACGAGATGGCTCCTACTTGGATGCTCGCGCCTTCTTCTCCTGCAAAGCTTTCCAAACGCGCTCAGGCGTCAAAGGCAGTCTTCTGATCCGCACGCCTGTGGCCTGATGCAACGCATTCGCTATACAGGGAGAGACCGGATTGACGGCGCCCTCGCCGCCGCCCTTGGCGCCGTAGGGCCCAACGCCATCGCGATTTTGCACCAGCTTCAGTTCGACGTTGCTGGCCAAGTCTGAAAAACGCGGCACTCGGTATTCGAGCATCGTTCCGTTCATCAACTGCTGACCGTCGTAGATCAACTCTTCGAACAAACCGACTCCGAGACCCATGGTGGCTGCACCGAGGTCCTGGCCCTCCGTCATTGCCGGGTGAATGGCCAAGCCAACGTCTCCGATCGTGACGAGCGAATCTAAAGAGATTCTTCCGGTTTCTTCATCTAGAGCGATCTCTACGCCTACGACGCCGATCTCCCAGAACACAGGGACCAACTTCAGGTCGCCCGCCTTGCGCAGATATGCGCGGCCGATGATGCTGCATCCCTCCATTTGAAAGTATTTCTCGAGGATTTCGGGCCAGGTCATTCGGATCCCGCCACAACGTATGCCGCCGCGTTCTTCCACCAATGCGTCCGCCGTGACTCCCAACACCTCAGCGGCCATGACTTTGCACTGGGCGATCGCCTCGCGACACGCTTCCAGAACGGCGCGGCCCATCAGAGTGGTGGTACGGCTTGCGCCGGTCGAGCGTTCGAACAGCGTAACCGCGGTGTCGGAGCCAACCAGCCGCACTTTTTCCAGCGGCACTCCCATTTCTTCCGCGGCGATTTGCGTCAGGACGGTGTGGCTGCCCTGGCCGATCTCCGTGCTTCCGCTCAGCACGGACACCGAACCATCGGCGTATACCTGCACCATCGCGAGTGTCACTGGATGCGCCCCGGCATCGCTCGCCGAGCAGCACACGGCGCGCCCGTGTCCCGGCGCCAGCGGACGATCCATCCGCAACAGGCGGGCAGCCTCGCGGACGTCGCCAGGCACATCCGCGTCGATAGGACGCATGCCCGGATGGATTGACTCGCGGCTCTGCGCAAGGTTCTTCAGCCGGAACTCGACCGAGTCGCAACCTGACATTTCCGCAAGCTCATCGATCTGAGATTCACCGGGAAACGTGACCTGTGCCCCACCCAATCCACGATAGGAACTTGCTGGCACGGTGTTCGTGTACACCGCGAAACAATCAACCTTCACATTTGGGATTCGGTAGGGCCCGACGATGCGATTGGCGGCCTTTCTGCAGACCATAGGGCTGTTTTCCGCATACGCGCCGGTATTCAAGTGGATCGTGGCTTGTCGTGCCACGAGTTGCCCCTTCGCGTCCACCGCCGTACGGATTCGAACACGCGCATCATCCCCGCGTGTAGTGAGGAAGGCTTCTTCGACGCTCAATTGGAGCTTCACGGGCCGCCCTGCCTTCCACGAACACGCGGCGACGAGCGGTTCAATCTTCGTGTACGACTTGCTGCCATATCCGCCGCCGATGTACGGAACGATCACGCGGACACTGTTGAGCGGCAGGCCGAAAACTTGAGCGAGATCGTGGCGCACCATGAAGGGATGTTGCGCCGAAGAGTACACCGTCAGCTGTCCCTTCGCATCATAATCGGCGATCGCGACGTACGGTTCCATAGCATATGCATACACCATGGGAAAGTAGAATTCGCCTTCGGCGAAGTGCGCGGCCGCAGCGAAGGCCGCGTCTACATCTCCCCATTCGACGTGCACCGCCTGGCAGATATTGCCCGACGCGCCCGGGAAATCGTCGAACCCCCGGAAGGCGCCATCGGCAAAATCCCTCTCGTGGATGCGAGGAGTCCCTTGCGCGAGCGCTGTGTCAACGTCGAGTATCGGCTCGAGCTCCTCGTATTTGACGGCGATCTTTCCGGCGGCTTCTTGCGCTGTCAATTCATCTTCGGCGATCACAGCGGCGACTGGCTCGCCCACAAAGCGAACCTCTCCAATCGCAATCAGGGGATGATCCTTCACGCCGTGTCCGTAGTAGGGATGGAGCACTTTGAGCATTTCACCGGTGAGCACGTCGATCACGCCGGGCTGGCTCTTGGCCCGCGAGATGTCGATGGATAGAATTCGGGCGCGCGCAAACGGGCTGCGGAGAACTTTCGCCCAAGCCATGTGTTCGACGGCCATGTCGCTCGTATAGATGGCGCTTCCCGTCACCTTCGCTATGCCATCCCCGCGAGGGACAGAATGATTGACGACCGCGAATTCGTTTCCCTCCGTCACTTTTGTCCCCGCAACTCTGTTGCCGCCTGGCGAATCGCCTTCAGAATCGGCAAGTAGCCCGTGCAACGGCACAAATTGCCGTTCATATGCGCGACGATTTCCGCATCTGTAACCTCTGACCGTTCATCCAGGAGCGCTTTCGCAGCCAGAATCATCCCTGGAGTGCAAAATCCGCATTGAAACGCAAATTGATCCAGAAACGCTTGCTGCAACGGATGCAGGCGTCCCGATACGTCTGCCAATCCCTCTATCGTAGTAACTCGCTTACCGCGAACCTCGTAGGCGAGGTAGGTGCAGGCGCTCACCGGAAGATTGTCCACCAGAACAGTGCAACTTCCGCAAACCTGGGCCTCGCAGGATACCTTCACTCCCGTCAAGCGGCAGCGCCCGCGCAAGACCTCGGCGAGCGTCTCCCTGGGCTCAATTTCGAGGTTTACCGGCTTTCCGTTCAATTCAAACCCAATGTTCACGAGCGCTCCTTTGCAAATTGTCCCTGGATGTTTCGAGCAAACTCGGCGAAAGCCTGTGTTGTCCTGCGTCGAATCGGAACCGCGCCCAGTGTCGCCTGTTTGCCCAGAATTTCGATGGACGCCTCAAAATGCATTTGCGTTCCGGAGGATGCAGGGCGCAAAACAACCTGCATGGAGCCCGTCAGGTGGTTCAGACCCATCGCATCGGCACCCTTGATGGCAGCCTTCAACAGCGATGGTCCCATGGTTTCGGTGATACGCACCTCTAAATTCATCGTGATCTTGAACGGGCCAACTCTCTCGCTCACTTTAGCGGCGTACGCTTCCACACCTTCTTCATTTAACGGCGTGACGTTTTCGACTCCCGGCAAGAGACCCGTCAGACGCGGCGTATCGCGCAGCAGCTTCCAAACTTCATCGATGGACGCATTGAGAGGCAACTCCTCTCCGAGCTTCAGCAGCATCGCGTGACCTGCGTCAACTTTTATGCCTCCTGGCTGTCCGGGCCCGCAGTCGATCTGTCAGGTCAGCCGCGGCTTCGATGGAGACTACTGACGGGCGCGCAATTCTGTCAAGTGACTCGACGATTTCACGGCATCGCCTTGTCGCTGAAGGGAGGTGTCGTTGCGAAGCCGATTCTATTTGGGCGGCCAGTTGGGAATGGTTAATTCAGGAATCGCTGCGCCGTCTTTGCGCGGGTCTGAGGCTCCATAGTTCACACCTGTGGCGTAATCGCGCATCACGGCTTGGCCGCCGCCGAACACATCCGAGAAGCCGTTGTGCATGGTGAGCTTGTGGCCCTTGGCTTCCAGTTCCGGCCGCACGTTGCCGGGAACACGATTTTCCAGATCGAGGTCGCACCCGGCGAATGAGAGCTTCGTGAACCGCGCGGTTTCGAGCGCCGCCTGAATATTCTGATTGAAATCGACGACGTGCGATACGAACTGCGCGTGCGCCTGCGCCTGGTTCCATCCTCCCATGATGCCGAAGGCAATCCGTATCTGATCCTTCTGCATAAACGCCGGAATGATTGTGTGCAGCGGGCGCTTGTGACCCGCGAGGGCGTTCGGAGAAGCGGGATCGAGGCTGAACAGCGCGCCTCGGTCATGCAGGACAAACCCAGTGCCGTCTGCAACCAGTCCCGAACCAAATTCCGCGTAGTTGGATTCGATCAGCGAGACCATATTGCCGTCGCGATCCACAACGCTCAGATAGGTCGTATCGCCGGCGTCGGGGACGAGCGTGCCCGGCGCAACTTCGCAGTTCGCGTTATCCATGTCGATCAGCTTGGCGCGCTCGGCCGCATATTGCTTCGAGAGCATTCCGCTGACCGGCAGCTTGGATGTCTTCGGATCGCCGATATAGCGAAGGACGTCGGCGTAGGCCAGCTTCTTGGCTTCGATCTGAACGTGGAGAGCGCGCGTGGAGTTCAAGCCAAACTGAGCGAGGTCGAACCGCTCCATGAGATTGAGCATTTCGAGCGCGCCAATGCCTTGCAAGTTCGGCGGCAGCTCATAAACGGTCCAGCCGCGGTAGGTCGTGGAGATCGGCTCAACCCACTCGCTCGAGTAATCGGAAAAATCTTTGGCGGCGAATGAGCCGCCGTACCGCGCGGAAAGCGCCAAGAGGCGCTCGGTGATTTCCCCATGATAGAAAGCGTCGCGGCCACCCTTGGCAATCTGGCGCAAGGACCAGGCGAGATCGGGGTTGCGAAAAACCTCGCCCATTCGCGGCGGCCGGTCGGAAATCAGAAACGTCCGGGCTGCGGCCTCATTGCTGCGAAGCATATCGACATTCTTCGCGAAGTGGAGCGCAATCCATTCGGTCACCGGGAAACCGTCCTGGGCAATTTGAATTGCGGGAGCCAGAACTTCGTTGATTTTCTTTTTCCCGAACCGGTCGAGCAGCTTCTGCCAACCATCGACGGCGCCTGGAACGGTGGCGGATTCGATGCCGTACCCCGGCATGGCGCGCAATCCCTTTTCATGAAGGCGCTCGATCGATTGTCCGGCCGGGGCCCAGCCACTGGCGTTCAAGCCGTAGTATTTTCCACTTTTGGCGTCGTAGACGATGGCGAATAGGTCGCCCCCGATACCATTCCACATCGGTGCGACAACGGTCATCACCGCATGGGCAGCGATGGCCGCGTCCACCGCGTTTCCGCCGCGTTGCAGCACGGCGGCGCCTGCTTGCGAAGCCAGCGGAGATTCCGTCGCGACGATCCCGGATTGCGAGATCACCATCGAGCGGCCCTGTCCTCGGTCCTGCGCTGAGGCCATTTCCTGAGTCATCCCCGACACCAAAAATGCTGCAGCCACCAGCAAGGCTCTGCCATGGAGAAATTTGTGCATGAAGCCACCAAACCCCAGATCATATAGAGATAAGATGTGCCTCGTTCGATTCGCGGCGCCAGCGGGCACACTTTACCGTTCTGGCTGCAATGAAGCAACCAGTTATTGCCCCAAGTCTATTACGCGAGACGCATCGTTGACTCCGTTGGGGCGCCTGATTGGATCGTGCACGGCGGGCCGATCCGCCCGTGTTAGAATGAGGAATTTATAACTGTCTGAAGCGACCCGAGGAGCTCAAGAATGACGCAGTTTCGAGACAAGCCAGGCCGCGCCGCCGCTGCAATTATCTCCCCGGTGTTGTTACTGCTCGGATTCATTGCGTTTTCATCGATTCCGCTCGTGGCTCAGAATGATCCCGCCGAGCCGCTGCAGAACAAACCGAATCCGAAGGTTTTGCCGCGGCCAGCCGGAGCTATACCCCGTGAAGCCGTGGATGAGAAATCGATGCGCGATCTGATCGAGCGATTGGTGGCTTGTGGCACGCGCCATTCACTCTCTCCCTGGGACGATCCCAAACGCGGCGTTGGGTGCGGGCGCGACCACATCGTCGGGCGCTTGCACGAGATCGCCATCGGATCGGGAGGGAAGCTGCAAGTGGTGGTCGACAAATTCGAAGCCACATCCTCGCGCACAAACAATCAGCCTGCCCATATGGAGAACGTCTACGGCATTCTGACTGGTTTCGATCCCACGCTCGCGAAGACTGTGTTCATCATCTCCGGGCACTTCGACAGCCGCGCCTCCGACGTGATGGATCCGAGTCTGGACGCGCCCGGCGCGGACGATGATGCTTCCGGCGTAGCGGTGAGCATGGAATGCGCGCGCCTGCTGAGCCGCGCAGCCGCAGACGCGCGCGAACCCCATCGCGCAACGCTCCTGTTTGCGGCGATCTCAGGCGAAGAGCAGGGGCTGCTCGGCAGTGCAAGAATGCTTGAGTGGGTGAAGCAACAGGGCTACATCGTGGGCGGCATGCTCGATAACGACATCGTGGGCAGTGACACTTCGGCCGGCGGGCCGCATCGCGTGCGCCTCTTTTCGGGCAGTGGCGATCAGGATGACAGCGACTCGCCTTCGCGCGAGCTCGCCCGCGCTATTGAAGAAATCAATGGCCGCCAGGCAATCCGCCTGATTTTCAATATCGACCGGCTCGGCCGCGGTGGCGACCATTACGTCTTCTACAAAGCCGGTCTGCCCTCTGTGCGTTTCACGGAACCGCTCGAGGATTATCGCCACCAGCATCAGACGCCGCGCAAAGAGAACGACATTGAGTATGGGGATCAGATGAAATACCTGAATTTCACTTTCATGGGCAATGTAGCCCGAGGCAATGCCGAAGCGCTCCGGCAGTTGTCGCTCGCACCTGCGCCGCCCAGGGACGTGAAGCTTTCCGGAGGGATTTCACCGGACGCCAAACTCGCGTGGTCAGCGGACGACGATCCGGGTCGGGCGGGGTTCGAGATCCTCTGGCGCGCAACCACCGATCCTCGCTGGCAGATCTATGATTTCGTGACGGCGGCGCAAGAAGGTGTGTTGAAGGGCGTCTCCACCGACAACCACTTTTTTGCCGTGCGTGCCGTGGGAAAAAATGGCGCCCGGTCGATTGCTATGCCAACTAATACAGGCCGAAGACTGCCGCCCGGAACATAACGCAACTGGACCGTATGCCGATATCCGCAAATTCTGCGCCTCTGCCTAACGGGTCGGCGTAAAGTGTCGTCCCTGCGGTCACAAAATGTCACGTGAATATGTTTTCCTGGCATCCTGGTAAACCGCAATTTTCATGGCGCACACCTTCATCACTTCCGCAGCGCATCGACCGAAAACCGATTTTGATCGACGTGCGAGAGGAGATAGTAATAAAGAAACGCGTAGATCAACTGCAGTCCTGAAACGAGCCAATCCTGCGCGAGATTGGTGCCGAAGACCAAGCACATAATCACGAGGCCGCCCGCAATCAGCGAAAAGCGAGTGGCGAGTCCAATCACCAATAACAACCCAAGAACGGTCTCCACCCAGGGCTGCACGGTGGCAAAGCTGGACAGCATAGTAACCGGAACATAGGGAGCCTTCTCAAAGTAGTGGTTCAAATACGCGAGGAAAGCGGTATGACCCATGAGAAGACGGCTCACTCCGTGAAGCATGATATTCGCCCCAAACGACACGCGCAGGATCGTGTACGCCAAGACCGTGTCGGATCTTGAACCACTCATTCCGGAGACATTCGCCGCGCTGATGGACTCGCTCATAAAAGACCTCCCCTGACTTTGGATTTCGCCGATCGGGCCGCGTCCTTCCAGCTATCCCAGAATCCCAAGATACGGGCCGCAGTCTATCCTTTCGTCGCATATCGCACAACCGGGACTTGCTTGCTGGACAGCGACGCAGTTGGCAAGTCCTTGCGACCCGCCTGTTTTCCTGCCAGATTCCGCACAAGGTCAAGATTGAGTTTGCCGATGCATTTTGCCAGTCCCATTTGTTTGAAGAAAAATTGTTCCGCGAAAAAGCCCTCAGGTCAGCGGCATTTTGATGAGGAGGAACCATGCGGCCAGCACGTAAGGTCCTAGGTTTTGCTGGTTTGATTCTTGCCCTCGCTTCGTATGCCTATGGGGCGACGACACCAGAATCCTGGCCGCGCCGGATGAAGATCGATTCCCAGGGCATCGTATGGTTCTGCGAATATGAGGCTGGCAAAATCGGCAGGTTCGATCCCAAGACCGAAACCTTCAAGGAATACCCGCTCCCGGGCGGGAGGCCTACTTCCTACGCGCTTGCGATCAACAAGAAAACCGATCACTTCTGGTTTTCGTCCATGGAGATGGACACGGTCTCGGAGATGGACCCCGCGACGGGCAAGATCACGCAATATCCGTTCCTCTTCTCCGAATACGGGATGCGCGATTTCTTCCAAGATTCGGACGGCCGTACGTGGTTCGGCTCCCACGCGAACAATCGCGTCGGCTACTTCTATCTCGCCGGATCGGGAACGAGTCAGCGCGCGATAAAACGAAACGGCCCACCCTCGCGTGCGGCGAGGATGGGCCATTACTTGTGAACTGCGTACTCGTCCTTACTTGGTGTCCATCGCCACCTTGTCGCTGTTCTTCACTGTGACCAAGGCGACGACGTTTTCGCCGCTTTCGGTGAGGACTAATTTGCCGTCGGCAAAATGCATCATGTTGCGCACGACGCCTCCGCCGGCAGGGATCACCCAGGTTTGGAATTTCTCTGTCTTGGGGTCAAAGCGGACGAGAGTATTTGGCCGCACGCCCGCTTCGCTGTACCAGACGATCCCATCCACGATGGTGATTCCGTACGGTAGGGACTTGGGACCGCCGGGAGAGGGCCACTCGCGAGTCATCTTGCCGGTCTTTGTGTCGAACCGGCCGAGATACCCACGCCCGTAATCGCTGTAATACAGGACGTCATCGGCAGTGATGGCTACCCGCCGCGGGCGGGCCTTTTCGTCCGGCAAGAGGTATTCATGAATCGCCATCGTATCCGGATCGATGCTGGCGATCTTGTTGGCGTTAAACTCGACGAAGTACGGAACGCCTTTGGATGTCACTACCATCCCGTAGGGATTCGCCTTCGGCGTGGGTACCTTTACCGTCTTCACGTCACCCGTCTCCGGTATCAGCCGCCCCACTGTGTTGGCCCCTTGCGCGGTGAACCACAGCGTTCCCTTCTGGTCAAAGATGGGCGTGTGAGGGTCGCGGACCTCGGGGTCGAGGGGAAACTCGGTAAATTTCCCCGTTTTCGTGTCGAGCTTGCCAATGTAGGCCTTGAAGTTCGCCGTGAACCAGATGTTGCCCTGTTTATCCATCGCCAGGCCGTGAGGGCCCGACTCAGGCGTGTTCGGATGATATTCCGTGATATCGCCCGTCTTGGGATCGATGTGCCCCAGCAAATTGCCCATGTGCCCCGTGTACCAGATGGTTCCGTCCGGCGCAGCGAGCGGATCATGGGGCCGCGAGCCCGGCGTGGGCACTTTCCACTCCTTGAAGGAGACCTCGACGTTCCCGGCGATAACCACTGCCGGCGGCGCAGGTTTCTCCGGGAAGTTCTTGATCAAATAATTTGTGACCACCTCGACCTGATCCTTCGGCACATTTGTGCCGACGTTCATCATCATCTCCATGGTGGTCTTCCATTCCTCCGGTGAATGTCCGGAGTTGGTAATGATGCCAAGGCTGTGGCACGCAGCGCAGGCGGTCCGGACCGTTTCCTTGCCTTCGCCGTCAGGCAATTGGATGGCGCCACGGCCCTGCATCGGCTCCTGGCTCCAGGCGGGAAGCGCAAGAGCCAGGAATATTGTCCCTACCCATGTCAAAATTGGTTTCGCTGACATAGCTCCTCCGTCGAAAAAGCACCGTCTTAAGTCTTAGAAGTCAAAGTCTTCCGCCGGGTTTCATCAATATTCTGGCGGCCTCCAAGTAGAGCCCGCACCCGATTATCCGCAGATCGAACACATCCGGGAAAACCGTATCGGATACGCTTGTTGTACCCGCCACAATCAGGGCATGCTTCCTCGTACATTCTTAGCATGAAGCGCCCTCATTGGGCAATTCCTGGATCGACGAACTGTACGCCTGCTTCTGTCAGGGAAGCAAGCACGACGCCGCGCGGTGAATTCCAGAATAGATAGGGATTGCGAAGTCAGATGGGTAGAAACGAGTTGAGTTAAAACTGAGCGGAGCGAAACGTTTCACATGCTCATTTGAAAGTGCGGGAACGTCCCAAGGTCTGATCTTGAATGGACAAGGGGCGGTTGGGTCAGTCTCCCTATAGAGTGCGGGCATATCCGCCCCCGTCCATTAACATTGATGTCATAACATAGATAAGATATATAAGATAGGGAAAGTAAATTGTTTATTAATGTCCACGCTCGCCGTTGTGAAGGTTGGCCCGGCATCCGCACACTCGCTCGGCTTGTGGAGGCGACGCGAAAACCGCCGCTCGTCTCAGTTGATCGCGAAGCAGTAGAACAAGCCGGCGCCGCCCGTGCTCACCAAATTGTCCTGGCTGCAGCCCCGGCTTGGATGTGCTGAGTTCCACGAGGTGTTCCCGCCGCCGCTGCGGTCAAAATGGCCGAGTTGGGCAGTGCCTGCACCCTCGCTCGTCCAATTGCCGCATGTGTGGTCGGCGCTGTCTGTATAAGCCCTGCCGTCCGTCTGCGAGCCCGTCAGCATGTCGTGCACGTTCGGTGTGTCCCCGCGCCCGTTGACCATACCGCCCTTTTCGGTCAGTGCGGACAACTTGACAAGATTGTTGCCGAGACGCGCAAGCTCAGCGGTGTCTCCGTGCAGATCGGCGAGGCCGTTCGCGATCTTCTCGCCTTTGGCGTTGTACCAGGGGCCATTGCCGATGCGGTCTCGGGCGTTGGCGGCCTGGGTGCTCAGGTAGGCGTGCCAGGTCTTCGCGCCGGCGCCCGCTGCTGCGGCAAGCGTTTGGCAGATCCGGTCGGCGCCGGCCAGGCCACCGAGATTGGCGCCATGTCCGGAGCCCGCGCTGGTGATGAAAAAGCTCATGGGCTGCGGAGGAGCTTGCGCCGCAGGCTGCTGCGCGAGCGCCAGGAATGAACCAACGGCCGATAGCGTGATTGCGGCAACAATAGGCTGAATCTTAGTCATTTGCATCTCCTCAGTTTTTCCTTGGGGTAACCGCCGATCGTCATTTCGCGTCTTGCCGGTAGGAAGGTAACACAACATAAGACCTGGTTCCAGAATTACAATCTCGATCATCTTCGTTTTGACGAAACGAACCAAGGAATACGGGAGCCATGCAGTTTCCGGAGGCAACTATTTCAACGTGGGGCCGCTCCATGGACCGCACCGCCTTGGATGCGCTCCTGGCGTACGCGGAGTGGGCGGCCGAGCATTAGCAGTTTGGTGAAAAAACGGGTTACGGTGTCATTCCGAGCGAAGCGAGGAATCTCTCTTTGTTCAAAACCCAAGAAAAGAGAGATTCCTCGGCACGCGGCGTGCCTCGGAATGACAAGGTCTTGGGGTTTTCCGCAAGCTGTTAAGTGTATCTTTATGATTTGTCCGCAGCCCGATATCCCGTACTCCGCCGGATAGCTGAAGTGGTATGCTTTGCGCGGCGGCAGTTCTAATCAGTGAAGAAGCTGATTCGAACGCGCCAAGGAGGACATCATGGCCGAAAAAAAGGTGATAGCAGTCTTAGGGGCGACGGGTGCGCAAGGCGGCGGCTTGGTCAGGGCGATTCTGAGCGATCCGACCGGCGGTTTCACCGCGCGCGCGCTCACCAGAGATCTCAACGGAGCCAAGGCGAAGGAATTGGCAAAGCTGGGCGCTGAAGTCGTGGCCGCCGACGTCGACGATGTCGCGAGTCTGAAGAAGGCATTCGACGGCGCTTACGGGGCATACTGCGTCACATTTTTTTGGGCGCACTATTCGCCCGAGAAGGAAGTCGCCGAGGTGCAAGCCATGGCTGCGGCGGCCAAGGCTGCCCGCCTGCAACATGTCATCTGGTCCACACTCGAAGATACGCGGAAGTGGGTGCCTCTCAGCGATAACCGCATGCCCACTCTCCACGGAAAGTACAAAGTCCCGCACTTTGACGGCAAGGGCGAGGCGAATCACTTTTTCAGTGATCTCAGAGTCCCGACGACGTTCCTGCTGACGTCATTCTATTGGGACAATTTCATCCACTTCGGCAGCGGACCCCAAAGGGGCCCGGACGGAAAACTGGCCATCACTTTTCCTCTGGGCGACAAGAAAATGCCGGGCATCGACGTCGAGGATATTGGCAAGTGCGCCTACGGTATTTTCAAGAGGGGCAGGGAATTCATCGGCAAGACTGTCGGGATCGCGGGTGAGCACCTGACCGGCGCGCAAATGGCCGCTACTTTTACGGAAGTGCTGGGCCAGGAAGTCCGCTATAACAGCGTGTCCCCGGAGGTTTACCGCGGGCTCGGTTTCCCAGGCGCCGACGATTTGGGCAACATGTTTCAGTTCAAGCGCGACTTCGAGGAATACTTCTGCGGCGCGCGCGACCCCGCCTTTGCGAGGTCTCTGAATCCCGCGCTTCAAAACTTCAATACTTGGCTGACCCAAAATAAGAGCGCCATTCCGCTCGAGCCGAGCGCCGCCAGCGCGTAGAAGCTACCTGGCCTTGTTGACATCACTGTAGGCGCTGGATTTGTTGTAGCCCGAGTCTCTTGCCCTGAGCGAACGCGAAGGGTCAGACGCGGGGCTTTTTCTGGAGATTCGCGGGGAAACCTTCGTCCCGGTCCGACTGGGACGAGCTACATTTTCGGTAGCGAGCAATGTTTGTAGTGCACGGCTTTACAGGTTGTGGGAAAAGGCCCCCAACGTCGTCATCCCGAGCGAAACGAGGAATCGCCCTTGAATTATGGCGAGCAAAAGAGGGATTCCTCGCAAGGGCGGTCACGGCATGGTGGAATTGAATAGTGTGAGCGGCAGAAAGTTGTGGGCTAGCATGCAGGGCAAGGAAATCGTTCTGACCGACGAAAAGGACGACACGGCGCGGGTCACGATCTCAAACGTCTTTCGTCGAACGGCGTCATCCACGTGATCGACACCGTTCTTCTTCCCAACTAGACAGGCAAGATTTCAACACAGAGGGCACAGAGGACACGGAGAAAATCTGAGATCTTATTTTTTCTTCTCTATGCTCTCTGTGCGCTCTGCGTTTAATCTTCGAATTTTGCGAACGGACCGGGCTTGTCGTTCACTGCACGGAGAAGACGAGGACCTCAGCAGCAGCGGCTCCATGCGGCGGCACCGCTACAAAATATTTCTTCAGTTCGGGTACCAGCAGTCCGGTCTTGCCAAGCGGACCAGTCGGAATCTTCCCGATGGACCGGTAGTGGTCCGCGTCAATCGCGTGATAAACATTGACGAATCCCTCGCCACAGGCCACGTAAATCCTTTGGGTCGCCGGATCGTAGACCATATCGTCGACACCGGTCGAAATCGGGAGAACCTGAAGCACCTTCCCGGTGCCGGAATCAAGTACAACCAGATTCCCGTCACGACACGCGACGAAGAGCCGGTGATGCGATTCGTCCAGCGCGACGCTAGCGTTCACATGACATCCCGTTGCCGGCCAGGTCGCCACTACAGCTTTCTTGGTGCGGTCGATCACAGCGATTGCGTTCTTTTCGGTCGCATTCAGGAATAATCTCGGCCCCGATTTCTCGAGCACCATGGCTTCGAGGCGGTTAGAATCGATCTTTATGTCGCCCACACGCTGCCCGGTACTGGTATCCACGATGCTCAGCAGGCCGTAATTGAGTCCCGCATCGAGGCCGCCGTTTGCGATGTAGAGATAATGGGTGACGGGGTCATACCCGGTAGCATCCGCGTCCGTCAAAAGTTTTACAGTCTTCAGAAGCTGATAGCTTGCTCCATTGAAGATCTTCAGCGCCCCTTCAGAGCCATCGGTCACAAAAATCTGGTTGGTGTCGGCACGGTACACTACCGAATGCCCGACGCCGATTCCCTTGATGCTGTGAATAAATTTGCCTGAACGAATATCATAAACTTCAATCGACTTGTTATCTTCGGGGACGACGAATAGCCGGTTGGCTTTCAGATCGGGCGTCAGGTGATCGAAATGATTCTGAACGCCCGGCATTCGTGTCGTTGTCAGGTTCTTCGCCAACTGGTCCGCTGAAACCTCCGGTTCGCCGCTGCGAATATCGGACAACTCGATCTTCTGAATCAATTTCAATGGCGGCGTATCCTGGGCAAAGACGGCGGCGCGCGGTGCACTACCCGCAACGATAACGAGTACAACGAACCAACCAACAAAGGACGCAACGCAGTGATGCCGACGCATCATCCCCTCCTCGATTGAAAAACTGCGCAGAACAGCGCCACAGCGAAGGCGAAATGACGGTAATACCTGAGAAATTCAGGCGGAGCATTGATTGGCTTGTGCGGAGCCAGGACTAGCCTTCGCCGCCAACCTCGATTTCTCCCGTGCCGTCGCAAGTCTGGCATTCGCCGCTACCGCCGCACATGGAACAAGACGCTTCAGCCCCGAGTCCGCCGAAGATCTCGTCTCCCGCGATCTTTCCTTTGCCGTGGCAAACTGGACAACTCCCGTCGCCAGGAGAGTCGCAATTATGGCAAGTCAGAGTGGTCATCCTGCGCCTCCCACCACTTTCGATCATTCTGATCCAGGTTCTCACCCCTGTCAAACTGAGGCGCGTGGCACAGCCTTGCCGCAAGCGTGAATGTCAGGACGCCCACGATTGGATTCTCCACGCGTGGGTCTGTGGGATGAACGAGCCTTAGCGCGCCTCGTCAAGTTGTGAGTATGGCCCGGCAGCGTAGACGATTTTCCCACCGACCATTGTGAGTAGCGATTCGATGCTGGCGACTTCTTCCACTGGCACGGTCATGTAGTCCTTGGACAGGACAGCGAGATCGGCGAGTTTTCCGACAACGAGCGAGCCGCGCCGGGCGTCGTCATGCGAGAACCACGCGCTGCCAAGGGTGTAGAAGCGGAGAGCATCCGCGCGGCTGGGTGTTTCCTCGGGGCCGCGAATTGCGTCGCCTCCGACGGTCTTGCCGTCGAGAAACCAGCGCAGCGAGGTGAATGGATTGTACGAGGCGACGCGGTGCGCGTCCGTGCCCGCGCCAACGGCCACGCCCATCTTTTCTGCGGTCACGACTGCGGGCACGCGCCGCGCGGCCGCCGCTCCTTCGCGTTTCACAAACGCATCGCCATCGAAATACTCGGCATCCTGCACGGTCCATCCCACTCCGAGCGCCTTCATTCGACCGAGACTTCCTTCCGATGCGTCGTCGAGATGCGCGATTGACCATCGCAAGCCGGTGATGGGGGCTTCCTTATTCACGCGTTCGAAGACCGTCAGCAATTCGCCGACCGATCGGTCATTCCTCCAATGAATGGTGAGAGACATCCCGCGCTGGGCAGCCCACTTGGCGGCTTCATAAAATTGCGCCTTGTCCGCGTCTGAGGGGCTGTCATTGTTGTACATCGCCAGGGTAACCTGTTCGCCGATGCCGTTGAAGTGCAGCATGTCATCCCCAAACCCCATGGGCAGCAATTTCGTGAGACTTTGATAGTCGGCAAGCTCCGCGCCGCGATTCTGGGCAAAAATGCTGAACGCCACCCGAACCGTCATCTTGCCGTCCCGCCAAATTTTGAATAGAGGCTGGTACGCCTCGGGCGAGAGATTCGAGCCTCCCGGATCGACGACACCCGTGATCGCCAGACGATTGAGTTCGCGGAAGAATTTCTGCGTGCCGGCGGCGCTTTGCTCATACGTGGGCGTCGGAAGCTTGGCGAACAAGGCAACGATACAGTTCATATCGCCGGCAATTGCCCCCGTGAGATTGCCATTCGAATCTTTTTCGAACTTTCCGTGAGGCGGCACGTCGGCATCGGTCGATATCTTTACAGTTCTGAGCGCCAGCGGCGTCATGACGGCCCAGCCATAGCCAAGCTGCACGTAAACCGGATTGTCCGGCGCCGCCATCATCAGTTCCGCCTGCGTCGGCCGGCGCTTCTCCGCAAACTGCTGTGGGCTCCACCCGCCCGCCACGATGAGCCATGCGCCTGGCTTTAAGGTGTGTGCCACTTCGCGAATCCGGCCGAGTGCTTCGCTGAGCGTCGCTGCGCCGATCCAGTTCACTTCGGTGCTGAAGCTCAGACCCGCACGAATCGCGTGAATATGGGAGTCGATCAGGCCGGGGATCACGGTGCGGCCCTGGAGATCGATGACGCGCGATTTTGGGCCGGCAAACTTTCGAATTTCCGCGCTGGCGCCGAGCGCAACGATCCTGCCCTCGCGGATGGCGAGGGCCTCGCGCGTCGAGAACTGGTCGTCAACCGTAAGGATCTTGCCGTTCAGCAGGAGCGTGTCGGCGCTCTGCGACCACGCGGACGGGGCTCCGATCAGTCCGGCGACCACGAGCAGCGCGATGGCGAAAATCTCGGCGGCCAGGGCTTTCATTTGTACGCTCCATTTCGGTGTGGGACGCGATCAGGAATCAAGCGCGGCTTGCTGCCGTGGACTTTCCCCGAATCATCTCGGTAAGTTCCCAGATGACCGGTACGTCGAGGCCGTGCTCCTGAGCGCGCCGAAGTATCGGCCCGGCAATGGCGTCCAGTTCGGGAGGGTTCCCGGCGGCGACGTCTTTCTGCATCGAGGTGCGCGACCCAGCCGGCATGTGGTCGAAGATTCCGATGAAGGCGGCGGCGTCCAGCGGGGTGCCGCTGGCAGTGCTCACGGCACAAGCTTCATACACGCAAGACTCCGCCCGCTTCCGCCATTCCGGATTACTATTCACTTCGCCGATGGTCAGGCCCGAAGCCGATGTCGTGAGCGCGAACGCCGCCAGGATAGCCAGCTTGTTCCATAACATTTTTGGCTCATCGGTGCTGAACTGGCAATTGAAACCGAACTGCCGCAATTTCTCGATCGTAGACGCGAGCCGGCTCTCGCCGTTGGAAGACACGACGAGACGCGCAGACGGAGACCGGTGAATGATTTTCCCTGGAGCAACGCGCTCGGATTCAACTCCGATGGTTGCCGGAACAACACGGTCATGGCCGAACCGGGAGCGCAGCAGCGCTACATGGTCGATTCCATTCAATAGGGGAACGATGGCTCCGAGTTCCTCGGCGTTCACCACGGTGCGCAATGCCGCATCAAGTTGTGTCGCCTTCACGGTGACCCAGAGCACATCGAAAGGTCGCGTCACCTCTGTGGCGCGCTCCACAGGAACGCTGAACGAACCCAAAGGGCTCTCAAGTGACAGCTCAGGAGGATAGTTTTCGAGCGCCTCCGGACGAGGAACCAGGGTTACCGCATCTCCCGATTTGGCCAGCGCAGCACCGATCAGTCCGCCTACTCCACCAGCTCCCAGAATTGCGTGCCGCATATTCTCCTCCATAATCCAAGTAGCTCACCAATTTTAGTTTGGACTTCGGCCCAATCGGCATTGTACGCTGAGTTGGCATTGTTCACACCGATTCCGGTCATCGTGATGGGTAGGGGAGGCCAAACCTGAAGGTCCTCCTGTCTCTATTATTTTGAAACACCATGCAAAATTGGAAACTCACGGCTACATCGCGTGCCCGTGCGTGGGACTCTTCGATGCTATGATCTCGGCATGATGACCGAAAAAAGCATGTCCAATAAAATAGCGTACTTTTCCATGGAGATCGCGGCGGACCCTGCGATCCCTTCGTATGGCGGTGGCTTGGGGATACTTGCGGGCGACATGCTCCGTTCGGCAGCAGACATTGAGTTGCCGATGGTTGCCGTAACGCTGGCCCACCGAAAGGGTTATTTTCGACAGCGCCTGGATGCCGACGGCAATCAGACTGAAGAACCTGACCCCTGGATGCCCGAAACGGTGCTCCAGCCGGTGGAGGGAACCGTCACGGTTCGTATCGAGGACCGCGATGTCCAGGTTCGAGCGTGGCGCTACAACATCCATGGCATGTCCGGGTTCGTTGTTCCTGTCTATCTGCTGGACACGGATTTGCCGGAGAATTCAGACTGGGATCGCACCCTTACCGACACGCTCTACGGCGGCGACCAGCGCTACCGGATCTGCCAGGAGGTGTTGCTGGGAATCGGCGGGGTCAGCCTGCTCCGCAGCGTCGGAGTGAAGAACGCGAACAGCTACCACATGAACGAGGGTCACGCGGCATTTCTCACGCTGGCGTTGCTCGAGGAACAGCTTACACTCCGCAAGTACACGGTTCCCGTGGAAGCGGACGTCGAGGTCGTGAGGCGCCGATGCTTGTTTACGACGCACACGCCCGTGGAAGCGGGGCACGATCGATTCCCCTGGGACCTCGTCAAACGAATTCTCGGTGAAGCCCGAACTGCACTTCTGCAACAGTCGGGTTTCGGCACCGAGGGTGTCTTGAACATGACCAACCTCGCCATCCACTTCTCGCGTTATGTAAACGGGGTTGCCATGCGGCACGGGGAAGTCTCGCAGGATATGTTCCCGCAATTTCCGATTCACGCGATTACCAATGGGGTCCACGCGGCCACATGGGCATCGCCGCCGTTTCAGGACTTGTTCGACCGCGAAATCCCGGAATGGCGCCGCGATAACGCGTATATGCGCTACGCCGTGGGCATCCCGCTCGAGGAAATCAGAAAGGCGCATTGTCTTGCCAAAGCCGCGCTCATCAAGGAAGTCCAGCGGCGCACCGGAGTGTCGTTCGACGAGTCTGCACTGACCATCGGCTTTGCGCGGCGCGCAGCGACGTACAAGCGCGCGGATCTGCTCTTCAAAGACATCGAGCGCCTGAAACACATCGCCGAATCGGGAGGGCCGATACAGATCCTGTATGGAGGAAAGGCCCACCCGAATGACGCTGGCGGCAAGGCCCTGATCCAGCGCGTGATCCAGGCCGCCGCCGGACTGAAGGACGACATCAAAATTGTCTACCTTGAGAACTACAACATGGCGCTGGCGAAGTTCATCACTTCGGGCGTCGATCTCTGGTTGAATACCCCGCAGCGGCCTCAGGAAGCCTCGGGCACGAGCGGGATGAAAGCCGCCCTCAACGGAGTTCCGAGCCTGAGCGTGCTGGACGGCTGGTGGGTGGAAGGCTGCGTCGAAGGCGTAACCGGATGGGCCATCGGCTACGACGGCAAGATCGGCGGTGATGACTCCGCGGCGGAAAGCGCTTCCCTCTACGACAAACTCGAACGGAAGATCATACCGATGTTTTACCGCGCCCCGGAAGCGTACGCCGAAGTCATGAGGTTCGCGATCGCCTTGAATGCGAGCTTCTTCAACACGCACCGCATGCTGAGCCAGTACAAAGCGAATGCGTACTCGCCGAAGACCTTGATCAAGAATGCACAAGAAGTTTGATAGGTGCGTCGCGCACCAGGGCTGCTGAATCGGGGATCTCTGTTTCGATTGAGATAGAAGATACATGAATTCCCACGTTCGCCCGAGGCAAACACAGGGTACCCGATAGGCTTCGATTCGAGAGTACGGGCATTGAAAAATGTGCGTACCCAAATGGGATGCGCGTCGAAAGTGATAGAATCGCGTGGATCATGACTAGGCTTATAGCGGCTTGGGCGTTGTTGTTGGCGATGTGTAGCGGAACAGTCGCTGCGCAGTTGCCTGTGGTCGCGGTGCTCTCCACAGGCGGTACCATCGCTAGCAAGCGCAATCCAGCAAAGGGAGGCTACGAGCCTGCTTTCTCGGGAGAAGATTTGATTGCAGCCGTGCCGGCCATCCGTGCGATCGCCCAAATTCAAGTAGAGCAAATCGCTAACATCTCCAGCTCTGACATGATGCCGGAGATCTGGATTCATCTAAGTCAGCGAGTGAACGAGTTGCTCGCTAGACCGAATATTGCCGGGATCGTAGTCACCCATGGAACCAACACATTGGAGGAGACGGCTTACTTCTTGGACCTCACAGTAACAAGCGAGAAGCCGGTGATCCTGGTCGGCGCGGAACGACCCGCATCGGATCCCGATTCTGATGGCCCGCGGAACCTGTTAAACGCCATTCAAGTGGCGATCACTCCCGACGCAATCAATAAGGGAGTCGTTGTTGTCATGAATGGGCAAATTAATGCCGCCCGCGATGTCACAAAGACGAATACAAGCCAGGTAGAGACCTTCCGCAGTTTGGAGTTTGGTCAACTCGGGGTCGTTGACGAAGAGGGTGTTCGGTTTTATCGCGCGCCCTTGCGCCGCCAGACGCTCCTCCTTTCCTCGGAGACGCGCTTGCCCCGTGTCGACATCATCATGAACTACGCTGGTGCGGATGGCTTGCTGATTCGCTCCATTTTACGCTCTGGCGGGGTAGATGCATTGGTGGTTGCAGGCATGGGTCTTGGTGGTGTCACCAGCTCCATGTTTGACGCTATTGAGGAAGCGCGCGCCAAGGCCATTCCGGTCGTCATCAGTACGCGTGTACCAACCGGCCGGGTATTCCCCTTATCGGCGTCGAAAGGATCCTCACTTACCCTCAAGCGGATTGGGTGCGTCCTGGCCGATAACCTGAGCCCCCAAAAGGCACGCGTCTTGCTGATGCTGGCACTCACCAAAACGCATGATCCCGATGCGCTGCAGAAATACTTTGATCACTGAGCTACCGCGTTAGATTGTGATTGGGCCGGGTGCCCATGGTTCGCATCCTTCTGGGAAGTGTGGGAGTCCATTCGCTCAAAGCGGCTCACCAGCGAGCCACTTTCTTCCCTTCGCGTAGAGGGCATCAGCGTCAGGGCCCTTCAGTCCTGGCATATCCATCTTGACCTTGAATCCGAGGCTGGACTGGAGGTAGGCCAGATGACGGTAGCCTTCTGGGAACTGCTCCAGGATTTTCGGGTCCAACTTCGGCGTTTTTGACGGATCGACGGGGTCCATGCGGTCTTTTTCGTAGAATAGCCGCCGCAGAACGATGGCCCACCGGCCTGCGCGTTTCTCGAAGAAATCATAGAAGCGGCCTGTGCACAAGACGTCCACCAGGACGTCATGTACCGTTGCACGTTGGGAGATGGTCATCTTGGTTTGCGCGATGGCGCGGTTGCCGGCGAGCTCGACGGACGTTCCTCCGAGGAGGTGCAAGATGCTGACTCCGCGCTTCCAGCCCTCCTGGTTGACTCGAATGAACTCCTCGGCTGTGCCCTGAAACCAGGTCGCCATCATGTAGCCGTCGTCGTGCCACACGGTCCGGAATCGCTCCCAATCTCCGGAGTCGCGCCACACGGCCCAGT
Source organism: Terriglobia bacterium (assembly GCA_041488495.1). Classification (GTDB taxonomy): domain Bacteria; phylum Acidobacteriota; class Terriglobia; order Acidiferrales; family UBA7541; genus Palsa-360. The sequence goes on along the minus strand of JBGPPL010000013.1, from coordinate 75,369 downwards.
TTTCGACGACTTCCTTGATTGCGAGCGTATCGAGCATTCTTTGGTCCATGGATCTTTGCTCCATTTGTTCTAGTGACTGGTGACCGGTGAAAGGCACGGACACTCGTTCCGTACTCCACAGATTATCAATCACGCATCGCCTTCAACGAATCACGACCCACGAACCAAGAATTACGAGTCACGAATCACCGATCACCAGTCACCAATCACGCTCCTCAGCCCTTCACATACGTGGCGAGAAATCGTAGCGACAGGTCCCACGCCTGCTTTGCCGCCGATTCCTTGTAACTCGCGCGGGCATCGCAAAAGAATCCGTGGTCGGCGTCCGAGATTTCGACGTTCACGTAGGTCTTCTTTGCTTGCCGCATCGCGTCGATGACTGCGCGGACCTGATCCTGCGGAATGTGGCTGTCCAGGCCGCCCCAGAAAAAGAGCATGGGGGCATGTATTTCGAGAGCGCGCGGCAGGAGAGAGGGAGCAATGCCGCCGCCGTAGAACGAGATCGCCGCTTGCAGGGAGACCGTCGAATTTGCCAGGAATGAGACGCGCCCGCCCATGCAGAAGCCCACGCTGGCTGTGCGGTTCGGCAACACACGCGGACTCTTCTGTAGCCAGTCAAACGCCGCCTGCACGTCCTTGGTCAAGCCTTCGGGAGTCAACGCCTGCATATGCGGCATGCAGGCCGAGAAATTGTCGTAGGTACCTTCGAAACCGGCCCCGGTGCGATGAAACAATTCGGGAGAGATGGCCACATAACCTTGCTTCGCGAAACGCTGTGTGACGTCTCGAATGTGTGGATTCACGCCAAATGCTTCCTGAAAAACGAGCAAGCCTGGCAGCTTTCCTCCATTGGCAGGGGTTGCCACGAACGCATTCATCGTGGTGCCATCCGCTACCCGGAGTGTTACGTTTTCCGTGCGCACCGTATCCATCGTTTCACCTCGCGTGAAGTGGTTGTGAAGGCCGAGACATGATAGCCATTGCAGGGCAAAAATTCGATAGCGGAAGCACCAAATCTTGGTGTGGCCTCGCGGCTCGGATGGCCCGCACCTTCCCCGATTGCGCCCGGGGGGCGTTTTCCGGAGTCCAGCGGAGGGGCCCTCTGTTACAATTATCCCGGCTAAAGGGCGAAACCTCGAGAGTAGCGCAGCCGTCCTTACTATTGAGATTTCGGTCGGGGAAATCATCCCAAATAGATGAAAAGGCGGAGTTGAGAGTGCAGATTATCCGGGGGGGGGGAGCATTGCGTACAGTGGCCGCACTAGGGTTAGGCGCAATCGCTATTTTTGCAGGTGGCTGCGCGAAACAGGAGGCGGACACCAACGCGGCGGGCCCCCCCCCGGTTCCTGTAATAGTATCCAAAGTGGCGGAAAAGACGGTCCCGGTACAGTTAGAAGCCATCGGCAATGTGGAAGCGTATTCGACGGTTTCCATCAAGCCGCAAGTCTCCGGCCCCTTGATGAAAGTGCATTTCCAGGAAGGCGAGGATGTCCGGAAGGGACAATTGTTGTTCACGATTGATCCCCGGCCGTTCCAGGCCGCGCTTGCCCAGGCGGAAGCCGCTCTCGCCAAAGATGCAGCCGTCGCCGAGAATGACCGCGTATCGGCCAAGCGCTATCTCGATCTCTTCCAGCAGGGAGTGGCTGCGCGGCAGCAGTCGGACGACTACGCGTCTGCAGCCAAGGCGCAAGATGCGCAGGTGCGGGCCGATCAGGCAGCCATTGATACGGCGAAGCTGAACCTCGAATACTGTTCCATCTATTCTCCCGTCGACGGCCGGACTGGCAGCCTTCAGGTGCATGAAGGCAATCTCGTGAAGGGGAACGATGTTCCGATACTCGTCGTCATCAATCAGATTCAGCCCATTTTGGTCAATTTTGCGATTCCCGAAGACCAGCTTGCCGAGGTGAAAAAATACCGCGGGACCGGGCAACTGCGCGTCGAAGGTCTCATTCCCAACGATTCCGGGGGATCCGAGCAGGGGACGCTGAGTTTCATCGATAACTCAGTGGACGCCGCGACGGGCACGATCCATCTAAAGGCAGTGTTTGCGAATCCGCGGCGGCGTCTCTGGCCCGGACAATTCGTAAATGTTGTTCTGACGCTGACGTCATCTCCAAACACCGTCGTTGTACCCGCGCAAGCCGTCGCTTCCGGACAAAATGGGAACTATGTCTTCGTGGTGAAGAGTGACAACACTGTGGAATCAAGGCCGATCGTGACCGGAAAGACCATCCAGGGCAATACGGTTGTGCAGAAGGGACTTCGCCTTGGAGAGGTCGTCGTAGTTGACGGCCAAGTCCGGCTGGCGCCGGGTGCGCCGGTTTCTATTAAACAGGCGCCAGCGCCGCCGAACAGTGCGCCCACGGGAGTGGCTTCCACTCCTGGAGGATGAGAACGGGCTCAGAGAGAAGGCGAAAGAGCAGGGTCTCTGAACGATGAACGTAACAGAAATCTTCATCAAGCGGCCGATCGCCACATGCCTGGTGATGTTAGCCATTTTGCTGTTCGGAGCGGCTGCCTACCGGTATCTGGCTGTCAGCGATCTCCCCAATGTGGATTTCCCGACAATCCAGGTGTTGGCGTCTTTGCCGGGCGCCGGCCCGGAAACGATGGCATCTTCGGTAGCCACGCCCCTCGAGCAGCAGTTCTCGACGATCGCGGGTCTCGATTCCATGACGTCGTCCAATTCCTTGGGATCGACCTCCATCACCCTGCAGTTCAACCTGAGCCGGGATCTGGACGGCGCTGCGCTGGACGTTCAGGCCATGATCACGCAAGCGCAGGGGCGGCTGCCGACGAACATGCCCAGCCCGCCGTCATTCCGCAAGGTGAATCCCGCCGACCAGCCGGTCTTATTTCTGGTGGTTCAATCCTCGACGTTGCCGCTCTCAACCGTCGATGATTTCGCCGAGACATTCATGTCCCAGCGCATCTCGATGATCACTGGTGTCGCGCAAGTTCAGATCTACGGTTCCCAAAAGTACGCTGTTCATGTCCAAGTAGACCCACGGGCCCTCGCCACCCGCCAGATTGGAATCGACGAAGTTTCGGCGGCCATCCGAAATGGAAACGTGAACTTGCCAACCGGCACACTGTGGGGCCGCGACCAGGCCGTGACTGTACAGTCGAACGGGCAGTTGATGAACGCGGCTGCGTTCAGCCCATTGATTGTCGCCTACCGCAATGGCTCGCCCGTGCGTCTCGCCGAGATCGGGCGCGTCATTGATAGCGTGGAAAACGACAAGACCGCAAGTTGGTTCTCCGGCACACGCGGCATCATCCTGGCGATTTTGCGGCAACCCGGAACGAATACCGTCGAAGTCGTCGACAGGATCAAGTCGCTTCTGCCATCGTTCCGGCAGCAACTACCGCCGGCGATTGACCTGGCAATTATGTACGATCGCTCGGTCTCCATTCGAGCTTCCGTCAGCGACGTGAAGTTCACGCTCGTACTGGCCTTGTGCCTAGTCATCCTTGTCATTTTCCTGTTCCTCCGCAACATGTCGGCGACGGTCATTCCCAGCCTGGCGCTGCCAATGTCGATCGTCGGCACATTTGCCGTGATGTATTTGTTTGACTATTCGCTGGACAACTTATCGCTCATGGCGCTGACGCTTTCGGTGGGATTCGTGGTCGACGACGCCATCGTCATGCTCGAAAATATCGTGCGACATATGGAGCTTGGCGAAGGGGCTTACGAGGCGGCAATCAATGGTTCCGGTGAAATCGGTTTCACGATTCTTTCGATGACGCTGTCGCTGGCTGCGGTCTTCATCCCAGTTCTCTTCATGGGCGGCATTCTGGGCCGGCTGCTGCACGAATTTTCCGTGACCATAATTTCGACGATTCTGGTTTCGGGTTTGGTTTCGCTCACCCTGACGCCAATGCTGTGCAGCCGTTTCTTGCGTCCCCCCCGCGAGCAAAAACACGGAACTCTGTTCAACGCTTTCGAACGCGGCCAGCACCGGCTCCTGGGCTTGTATGCACGCTCACTCCAGTTTGTCCTGCGGCACAAATTTGCAACGACGGGCCTCTCGGTTGCTATTCTGGTGGCCACCGCCTATCTCTACATCCTTATCCCCAAGGGTTTTCTGCCGAGCGTAGACACGGGTCAAGTTTTTGCGTTTACCGAGGCCGTCCAGGGAATTTCGTTTGACGCAATGGTGGAGCATCAACGGCAGGCTGCTGAAATCATGTGGAGCGACCCGTACATTGAAAGCGGCATGTCTAGCATTGGCGGGGGGCCTGGTGGGGGCAGCATCAATCAAGGAAGGTTGTTCATGAATCTCAAGCCGCGCTCGGAGCGGCCGTCGGTGGATCAGGTCATTGCTGAGTTGCGCCCGAAACTTGCCGTAGTGCCTGGCCTCTCCGTTTATATGCAGAACTTGCCCGCGATTCGCATTGGCGGGAACCTTACCAAGAGCGCCTACCAGTTCACGCTACAAAGTCCCAATATCGAAGAACTATACCGCTCATCCGGCGAATTACTCGGTAAAGTGCAGAAGCTCCCGGGCCTGCTCGACGTCACCAGCGACCTGCAAATAAAGAACCCGCAGATCAATGTTCTGGTAGATCGCGACAAGGCATCAGTTCTCGGAGTTACGCCATCACAGGTTGAGGATGCGCTATTCTCCGCATACGGGACGCGCCAGATCTCAACGATCTACACGCCCACGAACCAGTACCGGGTCATTCTGGAGCTTGAGCCGCAGTACCAGCGCGATCCGGGCCAGTTGCCTCTCCTCTATATTCGTTCTTCGAATGGGCAGTTGGTGCCTCTGAGTGCGGTATCGCGCATGGCTTCCAACGTTGGTCCGCTCGTCGTGACGCATCTTGGCCAGCTTCCTGCCGTTACGCTTTCCTTTAACCTGGCGCCAGGGATGGCTTTGGGCGATGCAATTAAAGAGGTAGGCGATCTGGCGCGCTCCACCCTGCCTGGCACCGTTTCGACCAGCTTCCAGGGCACCGCGCAAGCCTTCGAATCGTCCCTGACGGGCCTCGGGATGCTCCTATTGATGGCCATCCTGGTTATTTACATCGTTCTGGGAATTCTCTATGAGAGCTTCATTCATCCAATCACGATTCTTTCGGGTCTGCCGTCCGCCGGGTTCGGAGCCCTGATGACCCTCCTGTTCTTCCACTGGGCGACGGTAACCAAGCATTGGTTCAGTCCGACATTTGATATGCAGCTCGACCTGTACGCGTTCGTTGGTATCATCATGCTGATCGGGATCGTGAAGAAAAACGCGATCATGATGATCGATTTCGCGCTCGAAGCGCAGCGTAAAGAAGGGAAGTCCCCCGAGGAGGCCATCTATCAGGGGTGCGTAGTCCGCTTCCGCCCGATCACGATGACCACTATGGCCGCGTTGACGGGTACTCTGCCGATTGCTCTGGGAGTCGGGGCAGGCGCCGAATCCCGCCGCCCGCTCGGCATGGTCGTAGTTGGGGGCCTGATGTTTTCGCAATTGGTTACCCTCTTCCTTACCCCAGTCTTCTACATCTACATGGAGAGATTGAAGAACTGGGGCTCGCGCACGTTCGGTAAAGGGCTCCAGAACAAGGACTTAGAATCCTTGGAGAGGCCCGCGCACTCCCCCGAGCCGGTCGAATCCCCTGTCGCCAGAATGATGATGACCACTCCGCCACCTGTCCTTCCGGACCCTTCACGTCGCTGACCCTCCGTACCATTGACCCTTTCCGGACGGCGCTCTAGCATTCTTAGTCGGGCATGGGGTAGGCCCAGCTTGATCGTCTCTTGGGCTCTCCTGTGGTCCTCTGAGGGGAAAATGGTTAAATTTCAGGCAAGACGAGTGCAGGCTCGTCCGGGTGCCGCCACCCATCCTAATTCCAAAAGCGGTTTGCTATCTGGACCGGAGAAGCGCCGTGGTGTGCGGGTCAATTCATGTGTTCCGGTCGCGGTGGAATGGGATGCGGGAGGCGAGGTTCGACGCGGGGAAGCACAAACCCGCGTTGTGGGCCCCTACGGTTGCCTGGTGGTGCTTTCACAGAATCTCCAAGTTGACCAGCGTATTCAGATCACCAATCTTGTGAGCCGCCAAGCCAATCCGGCTGTTATTGTCTGGCGCGGCCATGAACGGGCCGAAGGCTGGGAATTAGGGATAGAGTTGATCAATCCCGAGATGGGCTTTTGGGGGCTCGATCTATGACCGCCAACAAAGAGAAGTCGGATCGCGGGACATCGCTCTTGCCGGGGGAAGAACGGCGCCGAAGCCAGCGCGTTGTCATCCGCGTGCCTGTCGTGTTGGAAGTGATGATGTCTGGCCAAAAGATCACGGCGGCCGCTCACACAGTCGCTGTCAATGTCCACGGCGCGATGGTGCTTTGTTCGCGTCCTTTCGATGCCGGGACCAAACTTGAGATCTTCAATGAACATAGCCGCGAACGCGCCAGCGCGCGCGTCACGCGTGCACCGCGCGAGAGTGCCGAAGGGTTTCTGATTCCCTTGGAATTTGACAAGTCGATTCCCATGTTCTGGCAGATTTCCTTCCCGCCTTCGACCTGGAAGGCATCCGACGCCTAATCACGCCCCTTTTTTCGTTCCCTTTACATATTCGTTCGCACCGCGTCCCGGCCTGTTCCCAGGAGCCGGGGTTAGCGGACAGATAACTCTCTTCGCAGGCATTCTGGAATCCCGCCCTGTAGGGACATACCCTGTTCATGGGTGATCCATAGGACAAACGATTGCAATTCGATGGAAAACCCGGAACCAAATCCTGCATCCAAAGGAATTGTATGTGGGGCGGGTAATTTCCTTCCGGACGATGTCCGGGAAAAGCCGTATCCATCCTAAGATCTGAGGGAACCGTGAATCGAACTGCTATAGCTGATCCGTATGTTCGGAAGCATATTCACCAGGGTGATGGCACCATGGTGAGTTCCTGGGACCCGGTTAGGATTTTCGGGCGGGGCAAATGCATCTGGCCGACGGCTCTTTTGGCAGGAACGCTCCTTCTTATCATGCCGCGGTTAGCAACCGCGCAAGGCAATTTCGTGCGCCCTCGAATTACCGATCGAGTGGATGAAACCAGACTCGCCGTCCTCCAGGGCAGCACACATCCCCTTGCTCGCGCGCAGTTTGACCAGGGCGCGGCGCCGCCTAATTTGCCAATGGATCGGATGTTGCTCGTTCTGAAGCGCAGTCCGGAGCAGGAAACCGCTTTGCAGGACCTGCTTGAGCAGCAACAGGACAAATCCTCACCGAACTACCATAAGTGGCTCAGTCCCGATCAATTCGGACAACAGTTCGGCCCTGCCGATCAGGATATTCAAGTTGTGACGTCCTGGCTCACGTCGCAAGGATTTCAGTCCCTCCAAGTGTCCAAAGGACGCACGGTCATCGAGTTCTCCGGGACGGCGGCGCAAGTCGAGAGTGCGCTTCACGCCCCCATTCACAAGTATGTCGTGAATGGAAAGGACCACTGGGCGAACGCCAGCGACCCGCAGATTCCTGTGGCACTCTCGCCGGTCGTTTCCGGTGTCGCGACCCTGCACAATTTTCTAAAGAAGCCCTACTCGATCCGGTCTGGGGAGACGTTTGTAATCACCTCCGCGCCGGGGGAGAGGCTACAGTTTCGAAGTTCGACCGGGAGCAACGCGCTGGGACCGGCTGATTTTGGAGTCATCTACAACATCGGCGCAACCATGACAGGCGCCGGGGCGACCATCGCCGTCGTCGGCCGCACGAACATCAACGTGCAGGATGTCCGCGATTTCCGCAATAAATTCGGCCTGGTCGCAAACGATCCCCAGGTCATACTAAATGGGCCAGACCCGGGGAATCTGGGTGACTTGGAAGAGACGGAAGCGGTTCTCGACGTTTCGTGGTCGGGGGCCGTGGCTCCCAACGCCACAGTAAAATTGGTTGTTTCCGAATCCACGAATGCGGCCGACGGCGTGGATCTTTCAGAGATCTACATCATCAACAACAACCTGGCCGACGTTATGACCGAGAGTTTCGGGGGCTGTGAAGGTTTTGTTTCATCAGGAATAGCATCTGTCATCGCAACTCTCGCCCAGCAGGCTGCAGCGCAGGGCACAACATATCTAGTTTCCTCGGGAGACAACGGTGCGGCCGGGTGCGACGATCAGACCGTCGCGCCCGCAACGCATCCGGCTTCCGTCAATGTGCTGGCTTCGACGCCCTTCACGGTCGCGGTGGGCGGCACGCAATTCAATGAGAATAGTAGTACCAGCACTTATTGGAGAACATCGAATGGGCCAGGTTTGGAATCGGCTATTTCCTATATTCCAGAGAATGTCTGGAATGAAAGCTGCACCGTGGCCCAGTGCGGTTCAACGAACGCCGGTCTATGGTCCAGCAGCGGTGGCAAAAGCATCTTTTTTACGCCAAAGCCTTCTTGGCAGTCTGGAGTCGCAGGAATTCCTCCCGATGGCGCGCGGGACGTGCCGGATGTCTCGTTCTCTGCGGCGGCCCATGACCCTTATCTGCTTTGCGTTCGCGGGTCTTGCACCGGCGGGAGTCCTAGCTTTCACGGTATCAGCGGAACGTCCGCTTCCGTGCAGGCGTTCGGCGGGATCATGGCCTTGGTCGTTGAAAAGACACTGGCGCGTCAGGGCCAAGCTAACTACGTACTGTACAAGCTCGCGGCCAGGGAGACCCTTTCCTCGTGCAACGGTTCAAGCACTCCCGGCCCGCCGCCTGGTCCCTGCAGCTTCTACGACACCACGATCGGGAACAATACCGTGCCTGGACTGACCGGATTCAACGCAGGTGTGGGATACGACCTGACCACGGGTCTCGGCTCGATCAACGTTTCGAACCTCGTCAACAACTGGAGTTCGGTTTCATTTAAGGGAAGCACAACCACATTGACTTTGAACGGAGGGAACGCCGTCAACGTCGCGCATGGAGCGTCGGTCCCGGTGAATATCACGGTCGCGGCCAAGTCTCCCACGACGGAAACGCCCACCGGTGATGTTTCCCTGATCGCCAACTCGAGCACAGGACAAGGCGTGGAAGACTTCACGCTGTCTGCCGTGGGTGGAAACGGAAGTGTTATTCCCACTACGAACCTGCTGCCAGGTGGCACTTACACGGTCACAGCTCACTACGCAGGTGACGCAACCTTCGGCGCGAGTGATTCGACGCCGGCAATCAGCGTCACGGTCAATCCAGAAGCCAGCAGAACAAGCCTCGGTATTGTCACTTTCGGCCCGACCGGAGCCATTACGAGTTCTAACGCCACTTCAATAGCCTACGGGTCTCCTTACATCTTAAACGTGGGCGTTACGAACTTCGCAGGCAGCCTGTGCCATCCCAACGCTATTGGAGGGCCTGCTTGCCCCACCGGAGCAGTTACCCTGACTGATACCGGGGTCGCGCTCGACGGAGGATCGTTCAAGCTGAACAGCCTGGGATTCTTGGAAGACCAGCCCATCCAGCTTCCCGCCGGGACGCACAGCATACTGGCGGTCTACGGTGGCGACAGCAGTTTCAGTGGGAGCACATCCAGCACGGATGTCGTAACCGTCTCGAAGGCCGCAACTACGACAACTGTGAGTCCAAGCGCGACGGTGGTGGCGTCCGGAGCCAGCGTCACGCTGACGGTGACAGTCGTGACGCAAAGCAATGCCACCGCGAACGCGCAGCAGGAACCGACCGGGACCGTGCAGTTTTTCGTCGGTGGGACCGCTTTCGGGAGTCCGGTCGCGGTCACCGGCGGCGTGAATGCGACGACAGGGTTCGCGCAAGCGACGGCCAGCCTGACGACGACCACGCTGCCAAATGGAACAGATAGCATCACCACGCAGTACAGTGGGGATAGCAACTATTCGGCGTCGACACCTTCGCCAGCCGTGGTCGTGACGGTCGGGCCGAGCTTCTCGATTTCCTTCAACCCCACAACTGTGATTATATCCAGTCCGGGCCAGTCGGGAACGACGACGGTGACCGTTGCAGGACAGACCGGCTACAGCGGCACGATTAATTTCACTTCGTCGTCCTGCTCCGCGGGCCTGCCTTCGCTGACGTCGTGCAGCTTCAATCCGTCCTCAGTCACCGGAAGTGGCACCAGCGTGCTCACAATCGTGACCACAGCCACTAAGACGTCGTTTGTGATCCCGCAAAGCCGCCCGAACGGTTTCTACTGGCCGATGGCAGGCGCAGCGGCCACGTTCGCATCCTTCTTCATCATGCTCGTTGTCTTCTCCCAGCGACGCAGGGTGTTCCGGCTTGCCGGGGCGCTGACGTTTGCTTGTGTGATGTTGGCGTGTGCGGGTTGCACGAAGCCGGGTGGACCAACAACGACTCCTGGGACGCCGACAGGCACTTCAATAGTGACTGTCACGGCAGCCGGCGGAGGATTTACAAATTCCACAACGTTTACGCTCAATGTGCAGTAGTGGCATTCAACACGGAACGCACTGAGAACACGGAGAGAACCAGGGGATCACAGCAGTCACTGGTCACTAGTCAGTTTTCTCCGGTCTTCTCTGTGGCCCGCTGCGTTCTCTGTGTTAAATCGGTCCCTCTCTACTGCGTGGACATCACGTCAGGATCGAGATTCCCGCCCGAAACAATAATTCCAATTCTGAGGTCTTCGGCACCGAGCTGACGATGCAGCGCGGGGGACGCCGCGATTGCACCGGACGGTTCAATCAAACATTTCAAATATTCGGTGAGTAACCGCATCGACCGGAGAATTTCGTCTTCGGCGGAGAGCGCGATGCGGTCGACACGCTCGCGCAGAATGGCGAATGTGCGTGGCGCGAGCGTCGCGCGCAGGCCGTCGGCGATTGTGATCGTTGTGGCGGCGGGTTCGATCTGTCCGGAGGCGAGGGACCGCGCCGCGTCATCCGCGTTTGCCGGCTCGCAACCGATGACGGCAATTTCAGGCCGCATTGATTTTGCCGCGATGGCTGTACCCGAGAGCAGGCCGCCACCCGAGACCGGTGCGCAGATCATGTCGAGATCGGGGATCTCTTCCAGAAGTTCGAGCGCCGCCGTGCCTTGTCCCGCGATGATCCTGTCATCATCGTACGGATGTATCAGGACCGCGCCGGTGCGGTGCAATAGCTCCGTGGCAGCTGCCTCACGAGCCGCGAGCGTCGGTTCGCAGAAGGTAATTTCTCCTCCGTACGCTTCGACGGCGCGAATTTTCACTTTCGGGGCATTTCGTGGCATCACGATCCACGAGCGGACGCCGCGCATCTTCGCGGCCAGCGCCAGGGCCGCCCCGTGATTGCCTGATGAATGAGTCACCACGCCGCGCGCTGCTTCGGCCTCGCTGAGCGAAAAGACAGCGTTGGCCGCGCCGCGAATTTTGAACGAGCCGGAGAGTTGCAGGTTTTCGCACTTGAAGAAGAGCATCGCGCCCGCAAGTTCATCGAGGGCGTCCGAAATCAGGACCGGCGTACGTTCAATATGTGGCGAGATGCGGCGGTGCGCCTCCTGGATGGCTTGGAGGTCAGGCGCCGCGAAAGGCTGAGTAGTTGGAGCGCTCAATGAGAAAACTCTTAGATCGGTTGCATTATGGCACACCTTGTCTCCCCACGAACCATACGCCGCGAAACATGCGCAATTCACTTGCACTCTCATTGCGCGTCGCTAGAATTGCAGTCACCCCCTTCCTATCTTGAAGCCGCGCGCACTCATTCCTGCGGGCGGGGAGGAAACGATGAGCTCAAGTGAACGCCGTCTTGATACGCGCGTGATTACTCGGGTGCCTCTGCGTTTTCGCACGCTGAACAATCCCGGCTCGCCCGAACAGACTGCGGCGTCGGAGAACATTTCGCAGCGGGGAATCCTTTTCGCGACGAGTTTCCCCCTCAAAGTCGGCACACCTGTTGAGGTGTCGTTAAGAATGCCGCAGGAGGTGGCGGGGCAGACTTCAAGCGACGTGAAGTGCGTGGCGCGCGTGGTCCACGTCCAGCCCAACGCGTACTTTGGGGGCAAGGCAGGAATCGGGCTGCACATCGAAAGATTCGAAGCAAGAGCGGCCGCCGTAGCGGGAAAAGAGCGCTGGGCGAGCTAGGTTCTTCGGAGGGCCTTCCAGGCCGGAGGCGAAGACCGGCGCGCCGCGTCAGTTGCCACTGGCGGGTACGCGGACCGTCGCCTTGGCGCTTGAGACGTTTTCAAACTGATCGTACACGCGAACCGTCACGGTGTGCTCCCCGGGAGCGACCTTCTGTAGCTGGAAGTCGTAATTTTCGCGGGACGAATCGCTCAGCCCGCCGCTGGGGAACACGAGTGTCCAGTCGTCCGCGTCCACACTGTACTGGGCGCGCGCGATGGAACTCGCTGGGTCGCTCGCCTGGAATCGCACACGCACGGCCCCCGCGCTGCCTGTAATCTCCGCCGTCAGCTGAGCAATCGCGGGCGGTGTGTTATCCACCTCGAAGCGGTCGGATTCGCGCTCGGATGTCAGTCCTTCGCCGGAGGGATTCGACGGCGCATCACTGGCGGCGATCTTCAGGTAATAGGCGCCATCGGGCATCGTCGTCGTGTCCCAGGAATAATAGCGGGCGTCGAGCTTGTCCTTCAGCAGCTTCCATGTCGTTTCATTCTCGCCGCGGAAGTAAATGAAAAATTCAAGCTGGTCATCGTTCGCATCTTCCGTCGTCCAGACGACGGCTTGATAGCCTTTCTGCGCGAAACCCTGCGGTACCGCGTCAAACCGCGCAGAGTTGGACGAAGGTCCCAAGGTGGTAATGGCTGCGGCGGTGAAGGCCGAGCTGAAGGGAGATGTAATCGTTGCCGGCTGAGGCATGCGGATTTGCACCGGCGTCTGTGATGCCGCGCCTGCTCCCGGAAGGATAATCCCCTGAACCCGGATACCGGGATTCTGGATGGCGATCCCGGTCACTTCCGGCGCCATGTTCTTGGGCAGGTAGGCGACGCTCACCCAGTCGAGCTCAGGAGCCGGCTCGCCTGCTGCGTCATGCAGCACCATTTTCCATTGTACAAACCGGGCAGAAGGGCACTCGATTTTGTCGCCAGCAGCGTTCGAATAGGGGCCTGCCCAGGGGCTCCAATTGTTGCCGGGATCCGATGTGTTGCCCGACCGCGCGTAGAATTCGATCCGTGCGCCACCGCCGTTCCTCGCGGGCGCGGCATTTCGTCCCCACCATTGCATGTGCCCCCAACGCGTGAAAAGATGGGCGTCAAAGGGCTGTGACTCAAAAGTGCCTTGGGGCTCATTATCGGGCCCCAGCGTCAAAATCTTTCCCGGATTCGCTGCGGCGAGAAACAGCTTTCCACCGGGACCCGAGGCGATTGATGTCACTTGTCCCGAAGTTGTTCTTAGGAGGCGCGAAAAAATGCGGTTGCCTTCCAGTTCCACCACCGCCCCTTGGTTGCCGGTTCCGAGGAGTAATTTTCCGTTTGGCAGAAGTCCCAAAGCGTAAACAAGATCATCGCGCGAACTCCACAGCTCCTCCGGTGAGCCGTCTGCGGCGATCCGATAGACGGAACTAGAGTTTATGGCCGGGATCGGAGCAAATGGATTGATCTGGGTCTGCTGCATTGGAACAGCCGCGTTTCCCGCAGCGCCCACCGTAGTAGTAAAGTTCCCGGTGGTTGCAGAATCCGTAGCCAGCGTTCGAGGAAGACCGGGGGAGAGAGGAGTTTTCTCGCCTACTGCCGCAACGTAAAGGTTGCCGCTCGCGTCCTGCATCAAGGCCGTGATTTCCTTTTTCGCAGTTTCATAGAGCACGAAGGCGCGGCGCGCATTGGCGGCCTTGGAGATGCGCAGGATAAGGCCACTGGGTTCGGTGCCTGCCAGGACGTTGCCTGCTGAATCGAGTGCCAGTGCGCGAATGTGCGTTTCCTCGCTCGAATAAAAAATCTGTCCCTTCCCATCCGGGGCGACGGCAAAGATTTTGCCTGTATCACCCGTGGCGACATACACGGTTCCATCCTTGTCCACAGCCAGGGCCCAGATGTATTTCGTCTTTGGATCGAAGAATACCGAGGATTGCCCTGCGGGCGTGACTTTATAAACTTTCCCGTCGGGCGAAGTGCCCACGTAAAGATTGCCGGCCGTGTCCAAGGCGAGCGTCTGGGCGGCCAATTCGGGCGATTCGAACACCGTGGTTGTCTTACCGTTCGCGTCCAGGCGCAGGACCTTCGCGTTCGAACCTCCAGCGGCGTAGAGATTTCCCTTCGAATCGGCGCGCAGGGCGAGAAGATACGCGAGATTGGCGTCGGCAAACTCGGCGAAGCGCGGCGCGAGGAAGAGTTTTCCGTCGCTGCGCAGCGCCACTCCCTTTGCCCTGCCCTTGTCAAACTCTTCGAACGAGGATTGACGCCACCAGCGCGTATGTTCGGCCAGGGCCGGCACGGCGCACAATACGATGGCGGCTGCCGCAACTGACAGGACTCTCCTGCAGGCGGGCGGTGTTGCGCCGCGCAATTTGCGGGAAGGCGGGGAAGCAATGCGCATGAGACTCCTCAGGGGCTGGCGCTGCGCGCCGCCCGGTCGCTTACTTGATTCGAATCGTAATGGATGTGGATCCCTGAACGACCTGTTCGAGCGGCACGGACCATTCTCCGGCGGCCGATTCGCGCACCACAAGCGAACTCGCAGGGCCGCCGCGCTGGTCGAGAAGATTGATTTGTGATGCGGGCACGTTCGGCATCACCTTGTCCTGCACCACCATGGTCGGCGATGGCCCAAGCAGCGTGACGTATAAACGGTTGTTGCGCCGCTCGCGGTTCAGCATCGAGATGAGCTGCTCGAGATTTTGCAGGCGTCCTTGCGATCCGGATACCACACTCATCCGGTTCAAGGTCCCCGAATCGCTGGCCAGAACCTGGAGGGTCGTGCCGCGAACGGCTTGCGCCGGAATCGTAACCTGCACATCGCGGATCACGGGCGAACCGCGATAAGGACGCAACTGGACTTTTACATTTACCGTGTCGCCCGGCGCAGCTTCCGACTTGTCGAGCCAGGCGCCTTCGATCGTAGTCTGCCGGCGATCCGGCAGGGCCTCCATGCGCAGCGTTACACGTTCGATTTTCGCGGTCTCGTACGGGTTCGAGAAGATTCTCTGGAACACGCCTTGCACGGCGCTGGCGACCGACGTGCCGTCGGGGATGAATGTATCGGTGGGAGCGAACAGGTTTTCGAGCAGGACGCTCGAGTGGCCCGTGATGTCGATTCCCCCGGTCAGCCGCAGCGTCGTGCCTTCGCCGTACACGCTGTTTTGCACGAGGCCATTGAGCGCAGCAATACCCATCAGAATCGGCGAAATTTTCGGATTGGACATCATACGGAAGGCGAAGTGCTTATCGCCTGCCGCCGTCACGACCGTCATATCGATAGGGATCAAGCCGGGCGCCGTGCCCAGATGTCCCATGACGGCGGTAACGCGGTCCTGGTCAAACGCGCCGATCGTGCCGCCCACGTTTACGATCTTCGTCGAATCCAGGTCCGAGCTGAGCGTCGTCAGCACGCGCCCGCGCGCCATCGGCATCTGCACGGGACCAAAACCGAACAGGGGATGCCCGCACACATAGACGCGCCCGTCCACAATCGCTGTGACCGTGCATGATGCGTCCAGGGATAGATCTCCTTCCATCAGCACCGCGCTCACCATGTCTCCCGGCTTGATGTCCCGATCGTCGGGCCGCGCATCGGCGGTGCCGCCCTGTGTCGCCGCCATGCCGTATCCGGCCAGCGCACCTGCATATTGCCGGATCGCCGCCGCGCTGAAGCCCGAAAAGACCAGCGGGGTATCAATGGGCTTGAGGAAGCTTCCTCCCGGAACGCCCAAGCGCGACGTCCAATCCGAGGTCATTTCGAACTGCTGCGCCGTCGAGACAGTTTCCGCACCTGGCGCGCCCTGTGGCGCTTCTGCAAGGATCGCCCCCGGCTGTTGCCCCTTCGGCAGACTTAGCATGTTTTCAATCGGTGTTACGCCGGCCAGCGGTTCTTTGGTGAAGATGCCGAGCTTGAGAGACAGCGCCCCCGCGAGTTTCCCCTCGAAGTAGACCGGACTTCCGCTCATCCCCGCGACCACGCCGGTGTGCTCTACCTTTGGGCCCAGAAGCTGAACGAGGATGATGGATTCTTTCGGGCCGAGGAAGTTGGGCATCACGCCGATAACCACCAGATCGAACTTCTCGATCTGGTCCCCGGCAAAAATCGTAAGGGCCTCGCCCTTCATTCCGGGTTTGACTTGAGAAAGCGGGAAAATCTCCGGATCAGCGGCAAATAATGCAGGGGCAATCAGCGAAAGCAAGACGCCAAGAAGCAGGATGCGCTTGAAAGAAACCGGCGCGAATTCACGGCGTTTCATTTGAGCTGGGTCCATTACTCACCATGATACGCGGACCACTGGCGGGAATCAATCGCACCGCCGATTCGGCGGGGCAGGTTGGATACTATCTGTAGTCTCCGGTAAGTTGACTTATCAAGATCGAGCTGAAAGGCGGAAGCACTGCAGTTGAATTGATACCAGTGATCCCTGGCGAGTAACTCTGGTGCCTGTCCTGCTCACCAGGAGTTGTCTTCCTAAGCGTCATACCCGGAAGGCGCTCTCAGCTATCAATCTGCCGCCATCTTCGCGGTTCGCAGCCTGGATGGCTCCAGATTTGGCAAGAATGCAGCCAGGAGTCCAACGGCCGGGAGGAATGAGCAGACAGAATATACGAAATTGATGCTGGTCAAATCTGCCAACTCGCCCAGAACAGCCGCGCCCAGCCCGGCCATACCAAAGGCGAACCCAAAGCAGAGACCGGAAATCATTCCCACTCTTCCGGGGACTAGCTCCTGCGCATAGACGACAATCACCGAAAAGGCCGATGCCAGAATCACGCCAATTGCCACGCTAAGAATTTCAGTCCAGAACAGGCTGGCATACGGCAAAGGCAAGGTGAATGGGAGAACGCCCAGAATTGAGCACCAGATGACACGCTTTCGGCCGATTCGATCACCGACTGGACCGCCAATGATCGTACCCAGCGCAACGGCGCCCAGAAACACAAATAGGTGAATTTGCGCGCTCCTGACAGACACTTGAAACTTATTCATCAAGTAAAATGTGTAATAGCTCGTTAGACTGGCCAGATAGACGAATTTTGAAAACAAGAGAGCCATCAAGACCGCAATGGATATTCCAACCCTTCTGGCTGACAGGGCTGGGTGGTGTTCAGTCTTGGTTGCGCTGGATTTCTTCCCACTCGACCTGTATCTGTTAGCCCAGCCGCTGACACTCGTGAGCATGACAATACCAACCAAGGCCGCGACCGAAAACCAGGCGATGCTGGATTGCCCCCTCGGCATCACAATGAATGCCGCCAGCAAGGGTCCGAGCGAGAGTCCCGCATTGCCGCCGACCTGAAAAATCGACTGCGCCAGACCGTGTTGCCCGCCTGACGCCATTCGAGCCACCCTGGATGACTCGGGGTGAAACACGGAAGAGCCCGTGCCCACCAGCGCTGCGGCCATAAGAATTGTTATGAAATTTCCGGCTAACGACAAGAACAACAGCCCGACAAGCGTAAGTCCCATTCCGACCGGCAGGGAATACGGCATCGGCTTCCGGTCAGTATGGAGCCCCACCAAGGGCTGGAGAATAGATGCGGTTAATTGATACGTGAGCGTAATTAGACCTATCTGTGCGAAATCGAGATGGAAGGAACTCTTCAGCAAGGGGTAAATCGAGGGCAGCAGCGACGAAAGCATATCATTCAAGAGATGGCAAACGCTGATGGCCCCCAAAATCCCAAAGGCCGTCTTGTGTCCAACGTCTATTGAAACTTCTGCCCGAGTCGCAGTCACGTTTCATTCCCCAGAAATTTAATTCAGCATTTCCGTGTCGCTTTGGTTCAACAATTCCAGACTCTTTTCACTGACCCTTGCCCTGGATCGAGAGCAGTTCGACCTCAAAAATGAGGGTGGCGTTGGGCCCGATGTCGGGGCCGGCGCCACGCGGGCCATAGGCCAGCTCAGAGGGAATAAAAAGTTGCCACTTCGATCCAACCGGCATGAGTTGGAGGGCCTCCGTCCACCCGTGGATGACCTGGCCCACCGGGAACGTCGCCGGCTGGCCGCGCTTGTAAGAGCTGTCAAATTCCATGCTGTTTAGGAGCGTGCCTCTGTAGTTGCAGACGACGGAGTCACTGGACGTCGGCTTCGGTCCCGTACCTTCTTTCAAAATCTTATATTGAAGGCCGCTAGGCAGCGTGACGACACCCTCTTTCGCTTTGTTGGCAGCCAGAAACGCTTCGCCTTCTTTCTTGTTCGCCTCTCCGGCCTGTTGCATACTTTCTTCCTGCCTTTTGCGCAGATCGGCCTGCAGTGCGTTCATCGCAGCCTTCATTTCATCGTCCGTCAAGAGCGGCGTGCCGCCAGCCAACCCGTCTCTTAAGCCCTGCGCGAGGATGTTCGGGTCCACGTCTACGGAGTCCTTGTGCAGGCTCTTCCCGATATTCAACCCGATGGCGTAGCTGGCCTTGCCTTTCTGTGTTGTGAGCGCCGAGGCGCTCTGGCTTTTCGCCGCAGGTGCTTGCCCAGCCTTCGCCGCCGGGGCCTGTCCAGCCTTCGCAGCCGGTGTCTGTGGGGCTTTCGCTGCAGGTGCCTTGGGAGTCTTTGCAGCAGGCGGCTGTGGAGGATTCGACGCCGGAGCCGACTGCGCCATGGCATTCCCATGCAACATCATCCCAGCCGCCAATAGAGTTACTGCCGTTGTGAATGATTTTCGCATGAAGGCATTTTCGCACTGGTCGGACATTTCTGCAAACCGGCACGTTCCCCCGCAAGAACTGGCAGGTCAATGGTCCATGGGGGACCATCGGCGAGCCTCTTCTAATTGGTTCCGCGTAAGTGTGGCGTGGTTTCCGGGAAACAGACTGCACGTCCAGGTGACCGCCGACGGCAGAAGAGGAACTGCAAAGCACTGGGCTGGTTTCCGAGTGCGCGACGACACGCCCGCGGACTGCTCCGGCGGCAAATTCGTTGTGCCGAACGCAGGAGAAGAGTACGATGCGCGAGTCAGAGGTCCAAATCGGAAATTCCGGGGGGAGTATATTCTCCGAATCCAAACTAACCCACGATTGCATGATCCTCGCCCCACGTAAGTGCGAAAGGTAGTGTAAGCAAGCCCATGATGATACGGCGCATTGTTTCCGTTACGGCGCTTACCCTCACGCTCGGTGTGCTGGCACCCGCCCGACAGCAGCAAACGGCGCCGGTTCAGATCACCGACCAGGACCTGCTCGAGGGTTTGAAGAATCCCTCGCGCTGGCTGACGTTTTCCGGCGATTACACTGGGCAGCGGCACAGCCCTTTGAAACAGTTGACGCCGCAAAATGTCGCGGGACTTGTCCCGCAGTGGGTATTCCAAACCGATGTGCCGGGCCTCCTCGGGCGCGGCATCGAGAACACGCCGCTCGTCGTCGACGGCATCCTGTACGTGACCGGGAACAACAATCAGGCATGGGCGATTGATGGGCGGACGGGCCGTCCGATCTGGAGTTATCGCCGCAGGCTGCCTGCCAACTTTTCCGCCTCGGTCTGTTGCGGGCCGGTCAATCGTGGCTTTGGGATCCTCGGCGATCGGCTGTACATGGGTACACTTGACGCACACCTCGTGGCACTCGACCGGAAGACTGGCGATCTCATCTGGGACGTAGCGGTCGGCGAACTCAAGAATGCCAACGCAATCACGGCGGCGCCGCTCGTCGTCAAAAACAAAGTGATTGTTGGCGTGGCAGGGGGAGACTTCTCGAGCCGCGGCTACATCGATGCCTACGATGCGCAAAGCGGAGAGCGCGTGTGGCACTTCAACACGATTCCCTCGCCTGGCGAGCCGGGCAGCGAGTCGTGGCCGGACGCCGAGGTCGCAGCGCGCGGTGGTGGAGCGGCCTGGGTGACGGGCAGTTACGATCCTGCGCTCAACCTCGTGTTCTACGGTACGGGCAATCCGAATCCCGATTACTACGGCGACGACCGGAATGGCGACAATCTTTACACCTGCTCACTGGTGGCGCTCGACGCCGACACGGGGAAGCTGCGGTGGCATTACCAATTCACCCCGCACGACGTGCACGACTGGGACTCGGCGCACGTGCCGGTGCAGGCCGACCTGAGGATCGGCGGCCAGCCTCGAAAAGTGATCATGGTCGCGAACCGGAACGGATTTTTCTATACGCTCGACCGCGAATCGGGGAAACTGCTGGTCGCCAAGCCGTTCATCGACGGATCGAACTGGGCCAAGGAGATCGGTGCCGACGGTCGGCCGATCGTCCTCGACAACATTGGCAGCCCGGAGAGGTGCCTGCCGGACAATCACGGCGGCACGAACTTCCAGCCGCCGACGTTCGATCCAGACCGTGGATTGTTCTTTGTAACGGCTCACGAAACCTGCGCCATCTGGGAGGCGAAAAAGCCGACGCCGCCGATCGGTCTGGGTGTGCGCGTCCCGAGTGGCGGTCGAAGTCTGGTCGAAGGATACGATCAATTCGCCGCACTGCGGGCGATCGATCCGACCACAGGCCAGCGGCGTTGGGAACACCGCTACCGCCCGTATCCCTCCACCGTCTCTCTCGACTTGACTGGCGGCCTGATGTCAACAGCGTCCGGACTGTTGTTCACCGGCGACAACGACGGGTACTTCTACGCGTTCGAGGCGACGACCGGGAAAGAGCTGTGGCGGTTTCAGACAGGCGCGCCGGTCTGGGGTTCGGCCGCCGTCACCTACATGCTCGACGGCCGGCAATGGGTCCTCACCACGGCGGGACTGACATTCACCGCGTTCGCACTGCCCGCCGTGCCACACTGACGCATTCTCGTTAAAGCACTGAACCAACGAAGTGCCTGACTCGTCCGGGGCCGCATCGTTCCAGATTAACGCTAACAATCCCAACCCAAACTGGTCCAGTACTGCCGAAGCCAGTCCTACTGTCCCCATATCTTTTCGCGCGAATCCTCAAACGGATAGACGTGCACCATCCAGCCGAAAATCACTGGATAATAGATTCCGCCGGCTTCGCTGCACGCTTCCTTTGACGTGATTGAGCCCTGAAAACCGAATTTGGTCCAGTCGGCGTGCGCCCGCTGGCCCCTGGGCGGCATGCAGAGTTTGGTGTGCAAGTGCCACTGCGCGACGCTGAGCGGAACGCGTGCGTTCAACTGGTCTTCGGTCACGCGTTTGGGCATCGTGTACATCGCGCCGATCAGGTCGTATCCGGTTTTCGTTTTCTTGTAGAGCAGGGAAGTGGGCCGCGCAGGATCGAAGGTGAACGATTCCACGAAGGCGTTCTGATAACTGGTGAAGTGATACTCCGCTTGCGGAAGATTCGGCATGAAAATGTGGAAGCCTTCGGACAGGGCGACGTGGTAGTCCTTGTATTTCTCGATCGCGTCGCGCAATTGCTGCACGATCATGTCGGCTTTCGCCCAATCCTGCGGCGTGGAGGGATGTAGCGCAGTCATGTACATGTGCGGTCCCATCTGGTGATGATGCATGTGACTCATGGCGCTGACCGCGCCGTTTTCGGCCTGGTGGTCGGTGTCGTCCATGCCTTGGCCCATCTTCATCCCGGGCATGTCGTGATCCATGCCTGACATGTCTTGTCCTGACCTGTCTTGGTTGGGGCTGGAATCGCCTGCGGGCTTTTGTTGCTGCTTCTGCTGCGTCGGCTGGAGCTGAGCGGCAAGATTTGTGGCGGCCCCTCTCACCGCCATCGAGAGCGTCGCGATCAGCGCGAAACGAAGGATCGTTCGAGGGTTCATAGCTGTTATCCTCTCCTTGTTATTCTACGCGCCAGACATCCAAAAATATCAACGGCAGCGGCTCTATGTCCTCTGTGTTCTCAGTGGTCACTGTGTTGAGTCTTGGAAGAAGATTTAACGCAGAGGGTACAGAGAGCCACGGAGAAAGCCCAGAGATGGCAACTGCGGCTGCGAGAATCTGCATGTTAGAATCCTGACGTGACAAAACAAATCATACGTCCCGCGCGCACGATCAGCGGTTCGCTCGAAGTCCCCGGCGACAAGTCGATTTCTCACCGATACGCGATGCTGGCGGCGCTGGCCGAGGGCACAAGCGACATCACTCATTTTTCGGCCGCAGCGGACTGCCGCAGCACCCTCGATTGTCTTTCACGTCTCGGGGTGAAAGTGGAATCGAAGGGTGACCGCGTGCGAATCACCGGAGCCGGCCTCGACGGACTGCGCAAGCCGCGCCGCGCGCTCGACGCGGGAAACTCCGGCACAACCATGCGTCTGCTCGCGGGGATTCTTTCCGGGCAGGAGTTTCGCTCGACCATCGACGGCGATGCCTCCCTGCGCAGACGCCCGATGCGTCGCGTGATCGATCCGCTGACGAAGATGGGTGCGCGGATCGCGGCACGCGACGGAGGCTACGCGCCTCTCGAGATCGAAGGGACGCGTTTGTCTCCGATCGAGTACACGCTGCCCGTCCCGAGCGCGCAAGTGAAGTCCGCTGTCCTGCTCGCCGGATTGTTTGCCGGCGGCGTTACATCGGTCATCGAACCTGTGCGCACGCGCGACCATACGGAGCTCGCTCTTGCCGAATTCGGCGCACGCCTGGACCATGACGGCTGCGCGATTCGAATCCATGGAAGGCCGCGCCTGCAGGGGCGCGCGCTGGCGGTTCCGGGCGATCTTTCCTCGGCCGTGTTTTTTCTCGCAGCGGCGACGGTGCTCCCTGAATCGAACGTGGTCATTCACAATGTCGGTCTCAATCCCACTCGCTCGGCCGTGCTTGACGTCCTCGGTTCCATGGGAGCCACGGTCAGTCTGGTCTCCGTTCGCAGCGCAAACGGTGAACTCGTTGGCGACATTGCCATCCGGCACGAACCGCTCAAGGGCGGAGTTATCGAAGGCGACGCCATCGCGCAGCTGATCGATGAACTTCCGGCGATTGCGGTGTTGGGCCCCTACACGGAACAGGGAATTGAAATTCGAGATGCGGCGGAGTTGCGCGTGAAGGAGAGCGACCGCATCTCGGCGCTGGCGGAAAATCTTTGTCGCATGGGTGCCCAAGTCGAGGAACTTCCCGATGGCTTGCGTGTGGCTGGACGCTCGGCGGGCCGCCTGCACGGCGCCGAGATTGAGCCGCACGGCGATCACCGCATGGCGATGGCGTTTGCCGTTGCGGCGCTCGGCGCAGAAGGTGACACAGTCATTCGCGATGCCGAATGCGCCGGCGTTTCCTTCCCCGAATTCTTCTCCACACTGGAGCGGCTGGTCGAGCGGTGAACGGCTACGTCCCCGGCGTCCCCAATGGTTCAAACACCGCTTTGAATTTCGGCTTGCGCGCCCGGTAGAGCGCGTACCCCGCGCCAATCAGCGCGAAAATGATCGATGCAGCGCTGTTTCCATTACCTTCGATACTCCAAAGATTCACAATCACGACCTTGAGCAGGTCAAGGGAGAAGGAGAGGTTTCGTTCTTTCATGATTGCGAGTGTAAAGAAGATCGCGTCTCCGAATAAAATGCTGGCGACCGTGAGGATTGGTATGGAAATCTGCCCCATCCGCGTGACTTTCCCGGTTCCTTTGATCATGCCCCACGACACGAAGTATCCGATCAGGATCGCTCCGTACAGAAAAACATAGTGCAGCGCGTAGGCCACCAGCCCCCAGCCAACGCCTCCGACGATGGCCGCCCCAATTCCGAGAGCGACGCCGTTTGGATAGTTAGGCTGCAGGGCCTCGTAATTCGTCGCCGCTTGATCTTGTTCCAGGCGAGTTGCATCCTGGCAACCGGCGCAGATGTAAAGAGGAAGTCCATTCATTAACGTAAGTTCGGGTGTGGATGTCCGCTGGCATTTTTCACAACGGCCCTCAAAACCCGCCACAACTGGCATGATCGTTTCACGGAGGGTGTTGGTGAGTTGGATTACGTCCTCTGCCTTCGGCTTCGCAAAGGAATACTTCCATTCCCACCTGAGGAAATCACAGCCGGTCGCAGCCAGCTTTCCTCGCTTCATTTTTGTCAAGGTTTCACTCTGCGTCACTGCCGCCTTAAGCATTTCCGGCTGTTCCATTTTCTTGAAGCGCAGAAGTATGACGACCTTCGCCTGTTTTTGGCTGCGGGTCAGCCCAACGACTGCAACGTACCCGTCGCGCACGCCAATATCGCATCCAGATTTCCTTTCCCAAGGA
This sequence comes from Terriglobia bacterium, assembly GCA_041488495.1. GTDB lineage: Bacteria > Acidobacteriota > Terriglobia > Acidiferrales > UBA7541 > Palsa-360. The sequence goes on along the minus strand of JBGPPL010000013.1, from coordinate 51,245 downwards.
CCCTGTCGCGGGTAATGGTGGAGGCCGGCAAGCGAGGCGATCTGGTCTAGGTATGTATTCTCATTCATCGGTTCCTCTGGGACGACGCGTTCTCGTCTTCCAATGTGCTTGATTCCACAGAACCACGCAGTTTCACTAGCCGTTAGGTGTCACATGCTGCTATTTTCGACAGTGGAAGTCAAGAACGAGAGGAAGATCGCAAATAGTGGTAGGAAGGTCAAAGCGGAACGCTTGCCCGAGCGATAAGCGCCAGGCTCCCTGGCTACGATCCGTTTTTGCGGATACGAATATCGCCGTGCTGGGTGCGCAGATGGATTGCGGGTCCATGAGCGCCTACCTGTCCTGTCAGTCCCTGGTTATCGCCATGCCGCTCACCGAGACTATTGACGCCGGGGAAATCGCATTCCAGGTCGCCGTTACGTGTCTGAGCGTCCAACTGAAAACTGGACTGGGGCGGAAGCGAAAGTGAGAGGTCCCCAGACCGGTTCTCGATGGAAATGTCGGCGCGCGGCGGCTGTGCGAAATGAAGTTTGACGTCGCCGCCATCGTCGGTAATCTGGACGCGCCCGCCGGCGTTCTCTATGGTTACGTTGCTCTTGCGTGTCGCCAGCGTGATGTCCCCGTTTGTGTTCGAGATCTCCATGTGTCCTGACCCAGCCTCGATCTGGCCGTTGAGCTGCGTAAGGGTCAAATCGGTCTGTCGCGAGAGGAATCGCACGCCTTTGTCCACGCGGGCCATCCGAATTGGCCCAAAGAAATCTCCTTCGATAGACACTTGTCCCTTGATGTCGGCGATCTCGACCTCGCTTCCGTGACCGGCAATTTTCACGTTCCCTGCCGCACCAACGACATGGATATCACCATGAGTGGGATTCACCGAAACATCGCTGCCCGAATTGCGCACGTCGATATCGCCGTTACGAACCTGAACAGAAACACTGCCTTTAACGCCGGAGACACTCACGTCGCCTCTATCGGCCAACGCGGCCACACTCGCCTGCTTGGGCACGTGCACTTCGAGCGCCACGTCGACGCGATTTCTGGTCGCTTCCTCTCTAGGCCGGACTTCGTAGTTGGCGTTTCCTTTTTCCACAAGGTCGACATGGACGCGCCCGGCAGCAGACTGAGCTTCATTTTGCTCATTTGCATACGCGGTCTTTTTCTCGACGATGCGGATTTCGGCGGCGTCTTCAGAAATTACAGTAATGTCGCCGTGGCCCGAAGAAATCGAAATATGGGAAGCCGCCGGGATGGGTTTGGCAGGAATCTCCTCCGTGAACGAATAGGGAGTGCCCCTCAGGAATCCGATGTCGCTTATGTCTACGGAGCCTCGATGCGTCCGAATCCAATCGATCCCCCCGACGATTGCAAGAAGAAGCAGCAAAACTACAACCAAGAGCACTTCACCGCCGGTCACACTTCCTGACGCGGTATCTCCGCTGCGCTTTCCCGCCATGCGTTCGTAAAGCTTCACCAAGCCCCAAAAGATGAGGAGAAGCGGCCACCATCGAGAAAATAATCCCCAGATCATGGAATTTGGGTGATAGGCGTGCAGCAGCAGCAACACGCCTGCCAATATTAGAATCGCGCCGCTGAAAATCGAGCCGTACCGCGTTCTGCCGTTACTCATCTGGTTCCGCGCTCCTTCATTCGAATAAATCGGGCGCCCCTGCCACACCATGCACCTAACTTGCGGGTGGCGTAGGGGGCTGCGAGCCCGTGTGCCCTTCAGTGGATGCGGTCGCTTCGAGCAGCTTGACCACTCCGATCACCAGCAGGATCACCGGCCACAGGCGGTTGAAGGATGCAACGTGCATCTGCTGAAGAAGGAACAACACACCGATCGTGATGAGAACCACAGGTCCCATCAAACCGCGCCTGGAGCATCGCGTGCACGCGCATCTCATTTCGTTCGCCATCTCTCGCTACCTCCTAGGAATGCCGCCGGGTCCGCTTCCAGAGCATCCAGACGCCTAGTCCGATCAACAGGACGGGCCAGCCCTTATCAAAGACCCAATCGAAGCGCAGGATGCCAAGATTGTCCAAAAGGAACAGAACCCCCAAGGCGATCAGGACGATGGGACCGACCGGCGCGCGCGCGGACAGCGGCTCCACCGAGTGGGCTGGGGCATCTATCGCAGGCCGATCCTTGAGCCGGTCGCGTGCCGTAATGAAGGCCTCGATGGGCATGTAACAGATGAAAAATGCAGTCAGAAGCCCCCAAAGCGGCTCGTCGGCGCCGCGGGCGTCCATCGTAACGAGCCCCGCAAAAATAGCGACGTGAACCAGCGCCTTGACGTACTCGCCGTTGTACACCGCTCCCAGGCCGGGGATCCATCCCAGGCCAAATGCAACCCAGGGATGCCGGCCAGACGAAGCCGCTGGAACTGCTGCCTGGGCCACCATTGAGGATAGACACGGCTCGCAGTAGAGCGAGCCACGCACCTCTCGGGTGCACTGCGCACACAACGCTTTGCCGCAATTTCGGCAATAGCCAGTTGCTTCGGTATCCGTATGGATGGCGCAATTCATCAAGTGTTCCTTCCGGGAAGCGCATGGACTGCATACGACGCCTCGTTCAAGGCAGGAAAGCGATGGCGTGTGCCGTTCATCAATTGTTGAGGAGGTTTTTGCCCGGGAGCCATCGTCTGACCTGGCGTAGCATTTGCGGGTTCCTCTGTCTGCTGCGGTTCGTTCTCAGGATGCAGACGCGTCTGAATCTCATACACTAAACGTAGATCGTCGATAAATTTCACGCTGCGTGCGTACGCCTGATGCGCCCGGCGATTCGCCGTGTGAACCAGATTCACCGGGTTCAAGTCCGCCAGCACTGGTTTGCGCCACTGTATCCCCAGCGCTTGGGAAACCACTATCACTGTAACCAGCACGGAGACCGCGCCATAGGAAAAACGCGGCTGAGAAATTGGACGGAGCCAGCCGAGCCACATCCTCCAGCCGGCCTTGAAACGGCCTGGTCCAATCGTGGCCTCGAGAATCTTGGAAGATAGATGCGGAGACTCCTTGAGCGGCTCCAGCCGGTGCAGGTTACGCACCAGCTCGCTTACGCTCGCGACCATCGAAGCGCACCGGGCGCACGATGCGGCATGGGACTCGAGCTTGGCCCTCGCTTCAGACGCGAGCGTCCCGTCAAGATAGTCGCAGAGCTGGGCGTCGGTCTCTTCGCAGCTCCATTTGTGACGAACCGGTTCCATGGTGTTACACAGGGCGAATGCCCATTTCCTCCAATCGCTTCGCCAACTCGATCCGGCCACGATTGATTCGCGATTTCACAGTGCCCTCGGGTACTCCCAGAACCTTTTGAATTTCGGCGTATTCAAGCCCCTGGAGGTCTCGCAGAATGACGGCTTCCCGGAGTTCGGGTGAAACCTTGGCAAGCGCCTTTTGCACCTGCTCGCTCAGTTCTGTATCCAGCGTGGCCTGGTCCGGAAGACGGCCAGGTGCGGCCCTGGTTTCGACCTGGGGGGCGTCCTCCAGAGAGTCCGTGATGCGGTCGCGCTTCGTCCGGCGGTAATGGTCAATCAGCAGATTGCGCGTTACGCTGGTCATCCAGGTCGCAAACCCGCCATGCGATGCTTGATAGCTGCCGATTGTCCGGTACACGCGCAGAAACACCTCCTGCGTCAGGTCCTCGGCCTCATGCCGGCTGCTCGTGAATCGGTAGCAAATGTTGTAGATACGCCTCGTGTGAAGTCGCACGAGCTTTTCCCAGGCCAGGCCGTCGCCCTGGAGGCATTGCTGGACCAGTTGAGAGTCTGGCTCCAACGTATCATCCGCCTCGCTACCCGCGCCTGCCTCCGGCCTCCACTATAGGGAACGAAAACCCGTGCTGGAAAGTTCCGTAGCCCCCAAGTCCCGCAACCCCCGTACACTAACCCGTTTGCCGAGAAGGTACAAGCGCCATGAGTGGAAATTCAGGCTCCAGTTGGTATTTTGTCTCGCGCGATCCGGCAGGAATTCGAATTGATAAGAGGCGCGTCAGATCGCGCACAATGCCTAAGCTACTTTCTTGACACTCACTCGCCGCAGCGGTTACGCTCCCCTGCGGATGCGTGGAACCCTTCGTAGGCTCATTGTCGCGATATTGGTTCTGGCGGCCCTGATAGCTCTCGCCTATCAATCTCGCCATAAGATTCACCTGGCCGATTTCACGTGGAGGAAGTTCGTCCACAGTGTTGGCCAGGCGAACGTTTGGCTCCTGCTGCTGGCGATTGTCGCAATTTATGGGTGTTATGCGCTTCGCGCTCTCCGCTGGCAGCGCTTCTGCCGCTACCTGGGTCCCACGAGTTTCTTGAATACGTACAAAGGAACGCTAATGGGCTTCGCTGCGATTTTCGTCCTGGGGCGAGCGGGGGAGCCGGTCCGGCCGCTCCTGCTTGCGCGGAAAGATCGCCTGCCTGTAGCAAGCATGTTCGGGATTTTCTTTCTGGAACGCTGTTTCGATTTCGCCGCAGCGGCCGTTCTAGCGTGCCTGAGCCTGCTCGTGTTTCCGAATCGGCTCTCCGACGCGGGTGCGGACATGGATTGGGTGGATGGGGCGCGGCGCGGCGGCTGGCTGTTGCTTGCCATGCTGAGCGGTCTCGTCGTGCTTTTGGTTTATTACCGTTTGCACGGAGCGGGAGCCGTCGACCGGGGCCTCGAGCGATGGCGCGCGGCCGGCGGAATGCGGGGCCTCCTCGCATCCGCCATCACGGGTGTGAGTGAGGGATTGCAGGCCATCCGTACCCTTCCCGACCTTTGGGCCGCCGTATTTTACACAGCGATGCACTGGGTGCTCGCTGTGTTGATCTACCTAGGGGTTGCAAAAGCGTTTGGCAAAGCGTTTCTTCATTCCGATATGAATTTCTCCGGCGCCATGTTGTTGCTGGCAGTCACCCTGGTGGGATCGACTTTGCAGCTTCCCGGGGTGGGCGGCGGCGCTCAGATTGCCAGTTTCATTGGTTTGACAAAAATCTTTGGGGTTGAACAGGAACCGGCAGCCGCTATCGCCGTCGTGCTCTGGATCATTACATTCGCTGGTTGCACCCTGGCCGGAATCCCGCTGCTGATTCACGAAGGGACGTCCATGGGCGAACTGCGCAAGCTGGCGCGCGCCGAGGCCGAAGCCGAAGAGGTCGGTAAACACATCGCTGTGCCGGGGGCCAACGGTTTAGGGGTGCCCAAGGGGGGGCTTAAGGGAAGGGAACGAGGAGATTCTGCCCAGTGAAATGCCCGTTTTGCTTGTTCGCGGACGACAAGGTCATCGACTCGCGCGAGGGCCGGGTCGGCGACCTGATCCGCCGCCGCCGGGAATGCCTGAAGTGCGGGCGGCGCTTCACTACGTACGAACGCATCGACGAAATCCCCTACATGGTTATCAAGAAGGATGGGCGCCGGGAGCGCTTCGACCGCCAGAAAATTTTGCAAGGGCTGTTGAAATCCTGCGAAAAGCGTCCAGTGGCGACAGCTAAGCTCGAAGCCCTGGTGGACGAGGTCGAGCGGTTTGTCCACGAGGCGCCCGAGCGCGAGCGCAAAACCAGCGAGCTCGGCGAACTCTTGATGAACCGCATCAAGAAACTCGACAAGGTCGCCTACGTCCGCTTCGCCTCGGTCTATCTGGATTTCAAGGACGTCAAAGAATTCATGTCCGAGCTGAAGGGCCTGCTGAAAGACCGCTCGAAGAAGTAATCCTTCCACGAATTTCGGGGACGCCGAGGATGCGCACGCCTTGTGCTGGATTTTCGACGGATCGGACCAGGGCGCCGACCATCTGTTCGAGTGTGACCAGCCCCAGCGTTCGGGCCGATTCTCGCGTGGCCGGAATGCTCTCCATCAGCCAGTACATCGGCTTTAGGAGCAAGGACCAGCGCCAGCCAGGTCCCAGGACATACCAGGGGCGCAAAATGTTGGCGTTTATTCCGCTTTCGCGAATCATCTTTTCGACCTCGGCGCGGACGGCGAAGTAGAACTTCATCCTCCATGATCAGGATGCGCCCCATGAATCCTGTCCCGTCGGTTACCAACACGGTTCGCATAGCAGGCTCTCCCACTGGCTGCGCGTTCTTGACCCATCTGTTTGCTTCGAGTAGGCTGTTAATGGTGGTTCCTCTCGGAACCCGGAGGTGTGGACCCCATCGGCTGACTGTATTGCGAAGCGTAGTCGGCCGAATCTTCCATGCGACGCACCGTACAAATTGCCGGCGGGGTTGAATCCCTGTTTGGCACTCTCGACGAGAACGTTAAACTGCTGGAATCCGCGCTGCGCGTGACCACCGAATTGCAGGACGGTCACCTTGCCATTGAAGGCGAAACCGCCCAAGTTGACCGAGCCGTTCGAATTCTCGATGAATACAACCAACTCGTACGCGAGGGCCGCCGCATGAATCATGGTGACGTGAAGGCCATGATCCGCGTCGCGACGCAAGACCCGAAGACTACGCTGCGGCAGGTTCTGGAGCCGGGGGCGCCGGCGCGCGCGCGCCTTTTCGGGAAAAAGACGGTTACACCGAAGAGTTCGAACCAGCGGCTGTACATGGAATCGATTGAGAAGCACGATATGGTCTTCGCTGTCGGCCCCGGCGGCACGGGAAAGACTTACCTGGCCGTGGCCATGGCCGTTTCCGCGTTGCTCACCAAGCAAGTGGACCGCATCATTCTGGCGCGCCCCGCGGTCGAAGCGGGAGAGCGTCTCGGATTTCTGCCCGGCACGCTCCAGCAGAAAATCGACCCGTACATGCGGCCGCTCTATGACGCACTCTATGACATGCTCGATGCGGACAAGCTGGAGCGTTTTCTGGAGAAGGGAATTGTCGAGGTCGCGCCTCTCGCGTTCATGCGCGGCCGCACGCTCAACGATTCCTTCGTCATCCTCGACGAAGCGCAAAATACGACCAGCGAGCAGATGAAGATGTTTCTTACGCGCCTCGGGTTCAACTCCAAGGCCGTCATTACCGGAGACATCACACAGATTGACTTGCCCGCCGGGCGCCGGTCCGGCTTGGTCGAGGCGCTCGAAGTCGTCGGCCGGATCGAAGGGATCGCGTTCATCAATTTCGACGAACGGGACGTCGTGCGACACAACCTCGTCCAGCAGATCATCAAGGCCTACGATGAGTTCGGAGGGGGCGCGGCCCGGCGTGCGGCGTCACCCGGGAACGCCAAGACTGAGTCCGCGAAGTAAAGTTCCGCACGTCCATGATCGTCAACCGCCAGCGCCGTGTTCACGTGCCCGTCAAGCCATTGGAGGATTTCTTCGATCGCGTCCGGCGGGAACTTCGATTTGCGTCGGAAGCTGTCACGGTCCAGTTGATCAGCGATGCCGCCATGGCCCGTTTGAACTGGACGTTCCGCAACAAGCGCGGCCCCACCGATGTGCTATCGTTCCCCGCCAATGGCGCGAAGCCGAAACAAAACATGGGATATATCGGGGACATTGCGATTTCTCCCGAAACCGCCCGCCGCAACGCACGCCGGTTCTCGCGTGTATTCTCGGTCGAAATGCGCATCCTGATCCTGCACGGCATGCTTCATCTGGCGGGTTTCGATCATGAGCGCGACCATGGCGAAATGGACCGCGTGGAGCGTCGTCTCCGCCAGCGGTTGGGGGTTGTCTCACGATGATGACCTTTCTCTATACGCTGGCTGTTTCGGCTCTCGGTGTGGGCTTGGTGGTGTTTTCCTATATTGACCGGATTTATCGCGAACTCGGCCGAGTGACGACGGGCAACGTGCACGTGCATCTAGAAATCTTCGAGGCCGAGATCGAGCCCCACTTCCATCTGGAACGCGCCCGGGCAGCCACTGGATTCCGGCTGCTGGCGAATCTTTGGCTCGTCCTGGTCACGGCGGAGACAGCTCGCGGCGTCATTGTATTTGTTCCCGGCACGTGGGACGCATTGGCTCAAGCGTTTGTATATGTGCTTGTGGAAGTGCTGCTGCTCTCACAGTTCATTCCTGATTTTCTTCTGGTGCGAACGACAAGCCGCTGGCTTCTGCGGCTAATCCTCGTGATCCGCGCGTTCCTCTGGATCGTGTGGCCGTTCCGCGTTGTCCTGGAGCTCGCCATTTCACTCGCGCATATATCCGACGACCATGCTTCTGATGGTTCGACCGCGCAGCAGGGGGGGATCGAAGCCCTGGTCGATGCTGCCGAGCAGGAAGGCATCCTCGAGAGGGACGAAGCCCAAATGATCGAGCAGGTCGTCGAGTTCAGCGACAAACGTGTCCTGGAATTCATGACGCCGCGTCCGGACGTGGTCGCAATTTCCGCCAATTCCACGGTCGAGCAGCTTCGCAAACTTCTGGTCAAGACCAAGTTCTCGCGTGTTCCCGTGTATGAACAATCCTTGGATGACGTCATCGGCGTAGCTATGGCGCGCGATTTGCTGCAGGTTCCGGAAGACGAGGCCCGGCATCGGACTGTGCGCGAGTTGGCCCGCCCCGCTCTATTTGTTCCCGAGACCAAACACGGTTCGGATTTGCTCAAGGAGATGCAGCGGCGGAATCAACAGATGGCCATCGTCGTGGACGAGCATGGTTCGGTGGCGGGCATAGTGACCGTCGAAGATCTGGTGGAAGAAATCATCGGGGAAATCGGAGAGGATGACCGTGTGCCCGCCCCCGATGCCGTTCGCGAACCCGACGGAAGCCTGGTCTTTCGCGGGAGTGTTTCGATCGAAAAAGTGCAGGAGTTGTTTGGCGTGGAATGGAATGTGACCGGGGAGGAATCCGCCACGACCATCGCCGGCCTGCTCAATCACATCGCCGGGCATGTCCCTTCGCCGGGGGAGCACTTGGACTACGGCGGCCTGCGATTTGAGATTCTGGAAGCCAACCAGAGGAAAGTCCTGCGCCTCCGCGCCCGCCGTCTTCCTGCAGCAGTTTCGGCAGACTGATGTAGCAGGCTGCTAAAAGAACCCTAAGTCTGTCATTCCGAGCGAAGCGAGAAATCTCTCTTTGGAAGAGGCCAGCAGAGAGATTCCTCGTCGCTTCGCTCCTCGGAATGACACGTGAAATGAGTTATTCCGCACATTGCTGGAGCGAAGCTCGAATTGGGGCGATCAGCTAATCAGCTTGGCAATCAGAAATGCTGCACCGGCGGCGAGGCCTCCGGTGACCACGGTTTGCACACCGCCCTTGAAAGGGTTGATTCCGGTGAAACGTCCTTTCACCCATCCGAAGACGGCGAGCGCAAGCAGCGTCACGCTGACCGACCACCAAAGACCCGTTTGCACGTTGGAAAGCAGGATATAGGGAGCGAGCGGGATCAACCCGCCGACGATATACGACATGGCGATGGTCAGCGCGCTGATTCGCGCCCTCTTGGGTTGCGGTTCCTCGAGTCCCAGCTCGAACCGCATCATGAAATCGACCCAGTGTTTTTGATCGCCGGTAATCGCCTTTACGGCCGGAGCCATTTCCGTCTCGGTCATCCCATAATCGCGAAACACTTTGGCCACTTCTTCGATTTCAATATCAGGCAGTTCAACGGTTTCGCGAACCTCGCGCTCCCGCTCCGATTGGTAATGCTCGACATCCGTCCTGGCAGCGAGATATCCTCCGAGGCCCATGGCGATCGAGCCAGCGGCAATTTCCGCAAATCCCGCCGTAACGACGAGCGCGGATGCATGAGGGTTCGTGGCCACAGCACCCGATATGCCGGCTGCAAGGGCGAACGGGACCGTCAAACCGTCCGCCATTCCAATGACGACGTCGCGGACTGATTCACTTGCGGTAAAGTGTTTTTCGATATGAGGCGTTGCGGGCATCAGTGCATCTCCGAGTGCGAAAGTCTTAGCCGGACAGCGGTGTTCCCTGGAGTCTGTCCGGAGTTTCGGAAGTGTAGCACGTCCGGCGACGGCGTTAGAGGCGACTCAGGATTCAGGCGGTGCGGTTCGTGGAACCGCGCGTTATGATAGAGAGTCAGGTTTCGCGATGGGCGGGTACAGCCGCCACGATTGTATTGGAGATCTAGAGAACACACCTAATGCCGCAAGAATTCAAATCCGGGTTTGTTGCCGTGGTGGGCCGGCCGAATGCCGGGAAATCCACGCTTGTGAACAGGCTCGTAGGCCAAAAAGTCGCCATCGTGACCTCGCGGCCCCAGACCACACGCAACCGGATTCAGGGAATTGTGAATCGTCCGAATGCCCAAGTCGTCCTGATCGATACGCCCGGCCTGCACCGGCCCGACTCCGCTCTCGGCCGTCAAATGATGGGGGAGGTCAACGCCGCACTCGATGCCGTCGATGTGCTCGCCCTGATTCTTGATGTGAGTGAAGACGTGGGCAAGGGGGATCGAAAAGCAATCGAGCGCGCGGCCCAGTTCGAAGGAACGCGTATCCTGCTGCTGAACAAGGTGGACCGTATCCCGAAGGAAAGCTTGCTTCCTATCATCGAAAGCGTTGGGAAAATGGCCGATTTCGCTGAAATAATCCCAATCTCTGCGCTGACGGGAGATGGCGTCGATCGCGTTTTGGAAAAATTTATCGAATACCTGCCCTCCGGTGAGCCGCACTTTCCCGCGGACCAATATACCGACCAGCCCGAACGATTCCTCGCGGCAGAGTTGATCCGCGAGAAGGCCATGGCGGGGACGTTCCACGAAGTTCCCCATGCCGTCGCGGTCCTTGTGGATTCGTTTGAGGAAACGGACCGGCTGATCCGCATCCGTGCGACGATCTACGTCGAGCGGGAAGGGCAGAAGGGAATCCTGATCGGCCGCTCCGGAGCTTCACTGAAAAAGATCGGGACGGCGGCGCGCAAGGAGCTCGAGGAGATTCTCGGCACGAAGATTTTTCTGGAGTTGTTCGTGAAAGTCCAGCGAGACTGGCGCGACAATCCTCAACTCGTACGCCAACTCGACTGGCACCTGCAGCTCGAACGTCTGGCCGGGGAGTAGTTCCCCGATTATTCCTCAGTTGTGATCCCCAGGGTGCGCATCCGGCGGTACAAGTGGCTGCGTTCGAGTCCCAGCGTCTCGGCCGTGCGCGTCATGTGCCATTGATTTTCTTCCAGCTTGCGGAGAATAAACTCCCTCTCGTACGCGTCGCGAGCCTCGTGAAGCGTTGCGTTCGGCTGCTGCGGCATGCGGGAGCTGCCGCGAAATAGTTCCGCAGGCAGGTGCAACGGCTCGATCTTGTCCTGCGGCACCACAATCATCAGCCGTTCGATCAGGTTGCGCAGCTCCCGGACGTTTCCCGGCCATTGATACCGCAGCATCACGCCGAGTGCGGATTCGCTCAAATCCTTAGGCTTGCGGCCGTACGCAGCAGAAAACTCCGCCAGAAAATGGCCAGCCAGGATGGGGATATCCTCGGTGCGCTCACGGAGCGGCGGCACGTTGAACGGGATCACATTGACGCGGTAGAAGAGATCCTCGCGAAATCTTCCGCCTGCAATCTCGTCTTCGAGTTTCTTGTTCGTTGCGGCGATGACGCGCACATCGACGTTGACCGTCTGGTTCGAGCCGACCGGCTCGAGGCGTTGTTCCTCCAGAACGCGCAGAACCTTGGACTGCGTGCGCAGGCTCATGTCGCCGATTTCGTCGAGGAAGAGAGTGCCCCCATCGGCCTTCTCGAATTTCCCGACTTTATTCTCGCTTGCGCCGGTGAAGCTGCCCTTGGTGTGGCCGAACAGCTCGGACTCGATCAACTCCTCGGGGATGGCGGCGCAATTTACTTCGACAAATGCCCGGTCGCTGCGCAAGCTCGCGGCGTGGAGAGCGCGTGCCACCAGTTCCTTTCCCGTCCCGCTTTCCCCGTAGATTAGGACGCGCCCGTTGGTGGGAGCGGTGAGCGCGATCTGCTGGCGCAGGGCTCGGATCGGCACGCTGTATCCGAGCACCTGGGTGCGCCCGCCGAGCTCTTCCCGGAGGCGGCGGTTCTCCTGTTCGAGCCGGTGCACTTCGAGGGCATTCTTGATGACGAGAATGACTTTCTCGAGGGAGAGAGGCTTCTCGATAAAATCAAACGCGCCGAGTTTCGTGGCCCGCACCGCTGTTTCGATGCTCGCGTGCCCGGAAATCATCACGACCATCGGGGCCATGCCGTTCTGGCGCATGCGTTCGAGTGTTTCGAGGCCATCGATTCCATCGAGCCACACATCGAGAAGCACTAGGTCTGCGGACCGTTGATCGAGCAGTGCGAGACACTCTTCTCCGGAGGCCACGGACGCGGTTTCGTACCCTTCGTCGGTAAGGATCGAGGAAAGCGCCTCGCGAATGCCTTGTTCGTCGTCCACGATGAGAATGGAATGAGGCATGGATTTTCGTTTCAGACAGTCTGGGGCGAGATCGGCGCCGGCGCGACCTCCGTCATGGGAAGCTGCAGAATGAATCTGGCGCCGATGGGAGAATTGTCCTCGACTCGAATGGAGCCATGGTGTTCGGCCATGATCCGGCTTGCAATGGCAAGGCCGAGCCCTGTCCCGCGGTCCTTGGTCGAGAAGTGGGGAAGGAAAAGCCTGTCTTTGTCCTCCGGGGAAATTCCATGACCGCTGTCAGCGACGATGATTTCTACCATCTCCCGGTCGGCGTTGAAACACGTGCGCAAGAGCAATTCCTTCACCGACGAGCCCTCCATCGCCTCGGCTGCATTATCAATGAGGTTGACGACCACGCGCCGGAGAAGCTCTCCATCCGCGCGGATCGCGGGCAAATCGGGCGCCAGATCCTTTCGAACGTGGATCCCTTCCAGGCGGCCTCCGAAAACCGCAAGGGCCTCCGCGACGATCGCATTCGGGTATGCAGGAGAGAGTCTCGCCGTGGGGAATCTGGCGAACTGCGAGAATTCACCGACTAGGGATTCGAGAGCGGTGACTTCGCGTTCGATGAGGCCAGAGCACTCGCCAACAAGACGCACCAATTCCGGCGGGTCTGGTGCGGCAGACCTCGCGGGGTTCGATCGGCTGCGGGCCAGGTACCGCGACAAGCGTTGCGCGGAGAGCTGAATCGGTGTCAGGGGATTCTTGATCTCGTGGGCGATGCGTTGCGCGACTTCTTGCCAGGCGGCGGCCTTCTGGGCGCGCAACAGGTCGGTCAAATCGTCCACGACTACGACATAACCGCGGTTCGATCGGCGGGGCCCAAGCGAGCTGACAGTCACGGCCGCGTGGAGGAGCCGTCCGGCGACTGTGAATTCAAGCTCTTGGGAGGCGGCGCCCAGCCGCAGCGAACGGCGCATCAAAACATGGACGGAGCGTGCCGCTTGGTCGCCCAACATTTGGGCAAAGTTTACGGCTTGTTTCGCGCTATCTCCAAACATCCTTACGGCGGCGGGATTGACTCGCCTGATCGATTCGTTCTCGTCCACGGAAATGACGCCGGTCGGAATGTTCTCCAGGATCGTTTCCATCAGTGTGCGCCGTCGTTCCAGCTCCTGGACAGCCTGCTGCAGGTTGTGAGTAAACACATCTATTTGCCGGCGGCTGTCGCTGAGCTGTTCGGTCATCCTGTTGAAGGAGCGAACAAGTGTCTCCAGTTCGTCCTGGGCTTGAACATTGACACGCGTCTCAAAGTTTCCCGCGATGATTTCCTGCGTCGCTTCGGCCAGCGCCTGAATGGGAACCGTGACCTGCTTGGAAAGGAACAGAGCAAACCACGTCGCTGAAAACATCAGAAGAATCGTGAATAGCAGCAGCGTAAGCAGCATTTGCGATTTGTAAGTGCGCAGCTGCTGGCGCTGCAGCCCGTAAGTAAGCGTTTGCATTTCAATTTCCTTAATTCGGTCCGGGAAATCATCCGGAACGTTGCGGCCCGCCAAAAAATAATTGTTTCCGGATTTTGCCCGGCCTCCGAGAAAATATTTGCCGCGGTATTTCCACAGTTCTGCACCGTTCGGCATCGATCGGATAAAAATGGGCAGTTCGGCGGGTGAAACCGGCGCCGCGGCAGCCGGGCTGGTATTGAATCTGAAATTTGAATTAACGCCGACGGCGACGGGTTGGCCCTGCTCCGTCGTTTCCCACGCGATGTCCGCGCCACGCGCGAAGGACAAATCGAACGAGTGGATCGTATCCTGAGCTGTCTCTCGAACGGCTGCGCCCGCAACATCCCGGGCGATTTGAGCCATGCGATCGTGGTCGGAGCGGGCGATTTCATTGAGGAGGTCCCGGCTGGCTTGCGTCGCCAGTTCGAGAGGGCGGGGGAACCAAAGCACCAGCGTGCGGTTCAACAAGGCGTAACTGACGAAAAACAAAAATACCACCGGCAGGAAGGAAACCGCAATTGCGCCCAGGACCATTTTCGTTTTGAACCGCGAACCGGGCTGGTGCGCGCGCCGCTCCGCCCAGAGCCGCAACAGGCTGCGCGTCAGGATGAGGCCGAAAACAAGAAGTGCCGCCACGATGAATGTGGAGAGCGCGTACAGAACCAGGACCTGGTCCCACTGGCGAGGTTCGAAGGGAAGCGTCAGGGAGCCGAGCGTAAATACGGCTGCGAGCAACAGGACGATCCCCAGACCGCCGAGACCGAGCAGTAGCTGCGACTTCCGCCCGCTGCTCACGCCGGCACCATTCCGTCCGAACCGGTGCCCTGTGACACGCCGAGGAATTTGGAAAGGGGCGAGGTTGTCGGCAGCAGGGGGCCGAGCGGACATTCGGCGCAGTGCGGCTCGCTCTTGCGGCACCAGTTCTTCCCCGTATTCACAACCAGGGCGTGAAATTCATTGAAAAGTTGCGGATCGCGGGGAAGAGCTGCTTCGAACAGCGTGCGGACACTCTCATAATGCGGCTCGCCGTCGGTGATTCCATGCCGGCCGAAAATCCTGTGTGTGTACGCATCGACGACAAATACGGGGTGGTGTCCGGCGTAAAGGAGTATGGAGTCTGCGGTTTCGGGGCCGATTCCGTGCACGGATAGAAGCTTCTCACGCAGCGTGGCGGTCGGCGTGTCGAACATACGTTTCAGGGAACCCCCATATTCCCGCTGTAAGAATCGTACGAACGCTTTCAGCTTTTTCGCCTTCTGGCGGAAATATCCCGACGGACGAAGCAGCATGGCGAGCCGCGATGATCGAGCCGTCGAGATGGCTGACGGCGTGAGCATCTGCGCCGAGCGCAGGTTGGCGATCGCTCGTTCGACGTTTCCCCACGAGGTGTTCTGAGTCAGGATGGCGCCGACGATCACTTCAAACGGCGTCCTTGCAGGCCACCAATGCATCGGGCCAAGCGCACTGGACATCGCCGCGAAGTAGCGCATGAGTGCCGGCCCTGTGTCCGAATGTGCCCGTACCTCGGTCACGGCGCGTGGGTTGTGCCGCCGGGTCCGCTTGTGGCGATGTGAGCCCAAACATTCCATTGCTTCGCAAGATAACGGGTGCCGTACATCTAGTCAAGGCAAGGTGTTGCCAGGGCGTTCGGACCCCTGTACGAAAGGACAGGCGGTGGCGTATTGCCCCTTTCGGTACGACTGCCGAGAATGGGAGAATAGGGTCCCCTTCCTATCTGTTACTTTAGTATTTATGGGAGTTTGTAGTCTCCGGGGAGCTCTCGTCCGATGTCGTCCCGGCTAGGCGAAATACTGATAAAAGAAAGTCTGATCACATCCGACCAGCTCCGTCAGGCCCTGGAACATCAGAAGGCGCATGGCGGCAGGTTGGGGACGTGCTTGATGAAGCTCGGCTTCATCAGTGATGACGAAATTACGGGTGTTCTTTCCCGCCAGTATGGCGTTCCCTCGATTAACCTGAAATATTACGAGGTAGATGCCTCTGTAATCAAGCTCATACCGCAGGACACCGCTGTCCGGTACCAGATTGTCCCGCTTTCTCGCGTCGGCTCCACGCTGACCATCGCAATGACGGATCCCACGAACGTCTTCGCGATGGACGATATCAAGTTCATGACTGGCTTTAACGTGGAGCCGGTCGTAGCTTCCGAGACGGCCATTGCCGAGGCCATCTCGAAGTTCTATGGCGATGTCGAGAGTGGGGAAGAACTCAGCAAGGTGATGAAGGACCTCAACGCCGAGGATGCCGCAGACCTCGAACTCGCCTCTGAAGAACAGGAGATGAATCTCAGCGAGCTGGAACGAGCCGCCGAGGAAGCGCCCATCATCAAGCTGGTGAACCTGGTCTTGACCGATGCGGTCAAGCGGGGCGCGAGCGACATCCACGTCGAGCCATACGAGAAAGAACTGCGCGTGCGCTTTCGAATTGACGGCGTCCTCCAGTCGGTGATGAACCCGCCGATGAAGCTCCGCGACGCGATCACGAGCCGGATCAAGATTATGGCCAAGCTCGATATCAGCGAGAAGCGATTGCCGCAGGACGGCCGCATCATGATCAAGTACCGGAAAGATGGGAGGATCAAGGACCTCGACTTCCGCGTATCGACCATACCTACGCTGTTCGGCGAAAAGATCGTGATGCGGTTGCTCGACAAAGAGAATCTGCGCCTGGACATGACGAAGCTCGGCTTTGAGCAAGAATCGCTGACGAAGTTTGAGCACGCGATTCTCCGTCCTTACGGAATGGTTCTGGTGACCGGGCCAACCGGATCGGGCAAGACAAACACGCTGTACTCCTCGATCGCGCGTTTGAATACTCCCGAAACGAATATCATGACCGCTGAGGACCCGGTCGAATTTCAGCTTCCGGGCATCAACCAGGTCCAGATGAAGGATCAGATAGGATTGAATTTTGCTGCGGCATTGCGCGCCTTTCTGCGGCAGGACCCCAATATCATCCTTGTAGGAGAAATTCGCGATTTTGAGACAGCGGAAATTGCGGTGAAGGCTGCGCTGACGGGGCACCTGGTTCTTTCCACGCTGCATACCAACGACGCGCCTTCCACCATCAGCCGCTTGATGAATATGGGAATTGAGCCCTTTCTGGTCGCGACTTCAGTCAACCTGATCTGCGCGCAACGCTTGGTTCGAAGAATTTGCCAGAATTGTAAAGAGCCGCTGGATGTGCCCGAGCAGGCAATGCTCGACGCCGGTTTTTCTCCGGAGGAAGTCGCAACGACGAAAATCTCCGTCGGTAAGGGGTGCGGTACCTGCAATAAGAGTGGATACAAGGGCCGGGTCGGCCTTTACGAGGTCATGGAAATCAATGACGAGTTGCGTGAACTCATTCTGGTGGGCGCGTCAGCGCTGGAACTGAAGAAAAAAGCGATTGATCAGGGAATGCTCACGCTCCGCAAGAGCGGGTTGACGAAAATCGCCTTGGGGCATACGACGATCGAGGAAGTCCTTCGCGAGACTGTTCTGTAAGAAAGGGAGAACGATGTCCGGGATAACGCTAAGTGAATTGCTTAAAAAAATGATCGAGTTGGGAGGCAGCGACCTGCATATCACCACGAACAGCGCGCCTCGCGTCCGTGTGCATGGCAAACTTCGTCCGGTGGATATGGCGCCGCTGACGGCGGCCGATACGAAGGCGCTGGCCTATAGCGTGCTCACCGACGCGCAGAAGCACCGGTTCGAAGAGAATCTCGAACTCGATTTCTCGTTCGGCTTGAAAAACCTCGCGCGCTTCCGCGGCAACCTGTTCCAGCAGCGCGGCGCGGTCGGGGCGGTCTTTCGGACGATTCCCTGGGAGATCAAGGGCTTCGACGCGCTCGGTCTGCCGGTGGTGGTGAAGGGTCTCTGCGACAAGCCGCGCGGCCTCGTGCTGGTCACCGGACCGACCGGGTCGGGCAAGTCGACAACGCTGGCTGCGATGCTGGACAAGATCAACAGTGAGCGCGAAGAGCACATGATTACGATTGAGGACCCGATCGAGTTTCTGCACAACCACAAAAGATGCCTGGTCAATCAGCGCGAAATACATTCGGATACGCACTCGTTTGCGAATTCACTTCGAGCTGCGCTTCGCGAAGACCCCGATGTGGTTCTCATCGGAGAAATGCGCGATCTCGAGACCATCGAATCTGCGCTCCGTATCGCCGAGACGGGACACCTCACCTTTGCGACGCTGCACACCAACTCCGCAATTTCGACGATCAACCGTATCGTGGACGTATTTCCGGCTTACCAGCAGCCGCAGATCCGCGCCCAGCTCTCGATGGTGCTGGAGGGGATCCTCTGTCAGTCGTTGCTGCCACGGGTGGACGGCCGTGGCCGTGTAATGGTGATGGAAGTCCTGATTCCGAACCCCGCGATCCGTAACCTGATCCGTGAGGACAAGATTCACCAAATCTATTCGGCCATGCAGACCGGGACGACCCAGACAGGAATGCAGACTTTCAATCAGAGTCTGGCCAACGCGTACTTCGGGAAGTTAATCACTTTGGAAATAGCACTGTCACGGTCGTCGAATCCGGAAGAATTGCACGATATGATCAACCGGGGAGTAAGTTCGCCCGCTTCTTCCCGCGGGCCCGCCGCCCCGGTTCGTCGCTGAGGGGTAAATTGGGTCGGTCGATTCAGACGTAACTGGGACGAGTTAGGATAGTACGAACTACGAGGAGGATAGAACGATGCCGGTTTTCACATATCGCGGCACCAATCGCGCGGGAGCGACTGTGACAGGGGAGCAGCTGGCGCCGAGCAAGGGCGAACTGGTCAACATGCTGCGCCGCCAGCAGATCAATGTCACAAAGATGTCGGAGAAGGGCAAGGAATTCAATTTGCCCACTTTTGGCGGCGGAGTGAATGCCAAGGAACTCGCCGTCTTCACCCGGCAGTTCTCGGTGATGATCGATGCCGGGTTGCCGTTGGTGCAATGCCTCGAGATTCTCGCCGGACAGCAGGAAAATAAGATGTTTCAGAAGGTGCTGACTGGTACGCGCGCATCTGTGGAAGGTGGTTCCACTCTATCCGCCGCGATGCGCCAGTACGACAAGGTCTTCGACGCGCTCTATGTCAACCTTGTCGAAGCGGGTGAAACGGGCGGTATTCTCGATACGATTCTCCAGCGGCTTTCCGCGTACATCGAGAAGAATGTCAAATTGAAGCGTGCGGTCAAGTCGGCCCTGGTATATCCGATTGCAGTGCTGTCGGTTGCAGCGGCGGTCATCACTCTTTTGTTGTGGAAGGTTGTGCCTATTTTCGCCACGTTGTTCGCGGGCCTCGGCGTAACCCTCCCGCTGCCAACGCGCATCGTCATTGGGATGAGTAATTTTGTGGGCAGCATATTCGGATTATTGATCCTGGTGGCGTTGGTCGGGGTGATAATAGGATTGAAAGTATGGTACGGCACGGCCGTAGGCCGGATGGCGATTGATCGTGCCCTTCTCAAATTGCCTGTGATCGGCATCTTGCTCAGAAAGATTGCGGTCGCACGTTTCACCCGGACCCTGGGAACATTGATCTCAAGCGGCGTTCCCATCCTGGAAGGATTGGACATCACGGGTCGGACGGCGGGCAACGCGGTGATTGAGAAGGCGCTCCAGGAAGTTAGGAAAGCTCTCGAAGCGGGGCGGAACCTGGCTGATCCACTAAGAGATTCGAATGTATTTCCAGGCATGGTCACGCAGATGATTGGAGTCGGAGAGCAAACGGGCGCGATGGACGCCATGTTGCAGAAGATCGCCGACTTCTACGAGGACGAAGTGGACGCGGCGGTCAAGGACCTTCTCGCGGCCATGGAGCCGATGATGATCGTATTTCTCGGCCTTGTCGTTGGCGGCATCGTAATCTCGATGTACTTGCCCTTGTTCTCGTTGATCGGCCAACTCAGCAGCGCTCACTAGAAGGGTACGATGTGTTTGAGGGAAAGGGAGGGCGGTTCGTGCCGAATCGTCCTCCGAACTCGCTCTATTCCGATCTTACTTAGATTTTCATACTTTGAACGGCCGATGGGCCGACAAGTTCGCCTCGAATGGAATTGACACAAAATGTCGCTGCGTGGCTGAATTGGCTGTCGCGCGTCCGATTTTTTCTGATCACTCTTCTATTGGCCCTTGTATTAGTCCTCGGGAAGACAAGCCAGCTTGAGGTATCGACCCGGCTTTTTATCCCGTTGATGATCCTGTGGTACACGCTCGCAATTATCTATTCGATTCTGATGCGCTGGATTCCGTCCGCCTCGTGGCATGGTCCGGTTCAGTTGGTTTGTGACCTTCTCTTGGTGACAGGTATTATCTATTTGACTGGCACGCAGGATAGTTACTTCATATGGCTTTACCCACTAGCCATCATCGTCGCGAGCATTCTTTTTTCGCGCAAGGCCACGTTTATTGTTGCTGGTTTAAGTTTTATTTTGCTCGGCGGCCTGGCGGAATTGATTTACTACGACATTTTGCCGCGTACGCAAATTGCTGTCCCGAGCGAGCGGCAACTCCAAACCTGGATTTTCAGTAACCTGTTCTACTTCATGGCGGTGGCGTATCTTTCAAGCCTGCTGGCGCAGAGCTTGCGGAGGCAAGGCGCTGAACTCGAAGTCAAACGCGGGGAATTGCAGGACCTTCAGGCGTTTAACGAAGACATTATCCACTCGATGCGGGGTGGATTGCTTACCACCGATCTTGATGGCCGAATCCTATTGCTCAACCGGACCGGTGAGGAAATTACCGGTTACAGGTTTGCGGCAGTTCGCGGGAAGTTGCTGCAGGATCTTTGGCCGGTCTTTTGGCTGCCGCGTGATCAAACAGAAGATGGCAAACTCCCACAGAGACGCGAAGTGGACTTTCTCACCCCGGACGGACAAGAGCGGTTCATTGGAATATCGGTCTCTCCCTTGCGCACCGGGGAACGGCGCACAACCGGATATGTCTTCAATTTCCAGGACCTGACCGATTTGAAGCACCTGGAACAGGAAGTTGCAACCAAGGAGCGCATGGCGGCTCTCGGCCGCCTCTCGGCGGCGATCGCCCACGAGATCCGTCAGCCTTTAACCGCGATGGCAGGGGCTGTCAAAGAACTGGGCCGGCTGGTGCCCATGCAGGAGGATGAACAGCGCCTGGTCGGAATCGTAAGTCGTGAATCCGAGCGGCTGAATAAGATCATCACGGATTTTCTGAATTACTCCCGCGAAAAAACGTACGACTTTTCGGACGAGGATGTCGCGCTCCTTCTCGATGAGACCCTGACGTTGTTCGAGCGGAACCCGCAATTGGACGGAAAATACCGGATCGAACGAACATTTGCGGCGCCTAAAGTTCGAATCAAGGTAGATCGTAACCGTATCAAGCAAGTGTTTTGGAACTTGTCCGACAACGCCTTGCGAGCGATGCCCGCCGGAGGTGTACTATCCGTTTCTCTCGAGCTCGCGCCGTTTTGGGTCCGGATTCGGTTTCGCGATACAGGCATGGGATTTGATCCGAAGCAGAGTGCAAAGATATTTGAGCCTTTGCAATCGACGTTCGTGGGAGGAACAGGTCTTGGGCTCGCCATTGTTTATCAAATAATTCAAGCCCACAGCGGGCGCATCAGTGTCATTTCGGAAAAGGATTGCGGGGCGGAATTCACCGTGGAACTGCCCCGCATGGCGTGAGCTGCGCGTAAATGAAGAGAGAGGTTTCCTATGGCCCATATCCTCATCGTCGATGACGAACAATCGATCTGCGAATTGCTGGAGATTACCTTCCGCAAAGAGGGGCACCGAGTCGAAGTGGCCAGGAATGGGGAGACCGCAAAGCGCCGGCTTGAATCGCAGATTTTTGACATCGTTATCTCCGACATTCGTATGCCGGATACGACCGGCGTGGAACTTCTGCGATTGTGCAAGGAACTTTCCCCCTCAAGCTACTTCCTGTTGATTACGGGCGTACCCACGGTCGAAACGGCTGTTGCCGCCATCAATGCGGGAGCGGATCGCTACGTCATAAAAGACCACGATCTAGTCGACCAGTTGCGCCGGGCCGTGCATCAGGTGGATGAAACGCTTCGTCTCAAGAGCGAAGCAGGGTATCTGCGCCGTGAGCTGCACCGACTCACCGGTCAGGACAACATCATCGGGCATAGCCCCAGGATGCGGGCCATCTTCGAGATGATTCAGACTGTGGCTCCGCAATCCAGCCGCGTCCTGATCACCGGGGAAACCGGAACAGGAAAGGAGCTGGTCGCCCGCGCGATCCACGAAAACAGTCCTCGCGCTCAGCAACCATTCATCACGATCAACTGCGGCGCATTTCCAGAAACCCTGCTCGAATCCGAGTTGTTTGGTTACATGAAAGGAGCCTTCACCGGCGCGAATGAAAACCGGCAAGGACTGTTTAAGGCGGCAAATGGCGGAACACTGTTCTTAGATGAGATTGGGAACATGAATTTAGCAATGCAGGTAAAGCTCTTCCGCGTCCTTCAGGAAGGCAAGGTGCGCCCGCTGGGGTCAAATGAGGAAACCGAAGTCGATGTGCGGGTGATCGCGGCGACGAATAAGGATCTCGATAAAGCCATTGCGGCAGGAGAGTTTCGCGAGGACCTGTACTACCGGTTGAGCGTGATTCCCATTCAATTGCCGCCTCTCAGGGAGCGACGGGACGATATTCCTCTGCTCGCGCGCGCCTTCTTGGATCGATTTTGTAAGTCCATGGGAAAACCCATCGAAGGGATCTCACCGGACGCGATGCGTCTGTTGGAAGCATATGACTGGCCCGGGAATGTCCGCGAGCTTGAGAACACGATGGAACGGTCTGTGGTGCTGGAGACTGGAAAGCTAATTTCGGTTGCGGTTTTGCCCGAGAAAGTAAGCCGCCAGGGATCGGAATCTCGCGACATGACTGTGTCCGCATCGAACTCGGACAATGGCCGCGTGCAGATACCCGAGGGTGGACTCGACCTCGAGAAGCACATTCAAGAGATGGAAAGAGCCTACATCGTTTCGGCCGTGGAAGCCTGTGACGGCGTGGGAACACGCGCGGCGGAGCTGCTCAAGATGAGTTACCGCTCCTTCCGGCATTACTCCAAGAAGTACAGCATTTCTTAACTAGCCCTCAGAGCCGTCAAACCGGGCCGGCAGTGGCATCGCCACAATTGCACTGTTCTTTCCTGCAATCCGGCAACGAACCAACCAGACCGCATGCCGAATGGCGCTTGCCGTGAGCACCATCAGGATGGGGTCTATGGGAAACCGGTAGCGCAGCGAAGAGTGAGTCAAATAAAAGACAAGGGGAAAAATCAGCAGGACGAATCCGTAGGGAGCGGCGTCGGGAAGACGGTTCCGATACGCGAGAAGCACCCCGGTCAGGCTTGCCAAGGCAATCACAAAATTGAGAAACAGGAATGCCTTGGCATAGAGGGGACTAGCGTTCCAGCTGTCCTTCGGGCTGTCCGAGACACCGAGCCAGGTGTTCACAAACCGGCGAAACATGAATAATGCCGTGTCGGCGGGATGGGTTCGTATGAATTGAAAGGCGTCGCGCTCGCTTTGCTCCATGTACGCAATTTCACCCATCTGCTTGTACTTCTCAGCTTCGGCGGGATTGTCGTTCGGGTGCGCCCACTGGGCAAAAATGTCCGCGCCGACCCGAGGATTATTCCCGAGCCATAATTCCAATCCGAAATTGGACCGCAGTACGATGAACTTGCCGAAGACGCGATAATTGCGGATCGTCCACGGGACGAGGCCAATCGCGAAAACCAGGAGAGCCACAGCAGCAGGCTTGGCCCAGATAGCCGACTGCTTTCGTGCTTCCCACATCAGCCATCCAAGGAAAAACGGGAACAGGGACAGGATCGCTGGATTGATCAGAACTCCCACAACCCATAACGCACCATAACCCGCCCAGGGAAGGAGTCTCCGGTGCTCCCGCATCGCCAGGGTCACCCAGAAAATGAGTGAAAAAACGAGCGCTATTAGAGCTGTATCCCATACCCACAGAATGGGGAAAAACAGCGCCGTTGGAAGAAAAACCCACATCCACGCCGCACCGATCGCGACACCTTCTCCGAACGTCCTCTTAGCGATGCCATGTATTGGAATAATCGTCAATGCAGAGAAAATGCAATTCAACGTTTGGATGATGATATGGGATAGGTCGCTGTAAATTCCCCAGAGTTTAAAAATCCCTGCGAGGAGATAAGGATAAATTGGCGTGAACCAGACCGTTGGTCCAGTCTCAGCAAACCGTAGAGGCGAGGCGAAACCTCGTCCCGCAGCGATGGAGCGCGCTACCTGGCCTAACTCGTAGCCATAGGGAAGGTTGTTGCGGACAGGATTCTTTGCGTAGTGCCATCCGAGATAGAGAAGAACCATCCGCAGTGCAAAAGCGAAGCTCACGATGAAAATGGGTGAGCAAAGCAAACGTTTCAGGAACTGTCGCACGGCGTGCTCTCTCCTCCTCCGTTGGGCGAATCAAAACCAACGGATAGCTAGTGTAGAAGCCTGACAATTCACGCGCAATCACATTACCGCACAACTCTGAAGGCAGCTTGTCGTTTCGGTTAGCTCAAGATTGAAACGTCGTCATGGCCTCACTAAGAATCCTCTAATTTGGAATTTCACGCATCTTCCGAGCCGGGAAGAGGCATATCCGGATACGCCGTTTATTGGCTTCCGAAACTGACAAATGTTGGCAATGTGAGGGCTTCTTTAAGGCACTGGAATAAACAGCCGGGCGCCCACGCACTTTGGCTGTCGGTGCAACTGCTTGTAAGAAGGAACCTTATGAAATATGTGTCGTATCTCTAACCCCTACAGGAGACCATTGGCATGGCGGGTGCACTTCATCAGAGCGAATCAATATACAAGATACAAGTTAAGACTTGAAACAAAGGGATTATTTTTACGAACCTAACAGGAGCTGTTTGAATGCGCAATAAACAGAAGGGTTTCTCGTTGATTGAGTTGTTGATCGTGGTCGCGATTATTTTGATCATCGCGGCGATCGCGATTCCGAACTTACTGCGTTCGAAGATGGCGGCCAATGAAGCGTCTGCCGTTTCTTCGCTGCGTACGCTGAATACGTCCTCGGTGGCCTACTCGACCTCGTACGGTGTCTATCCAACAAACCTCACGGACCTGGGCCCGCTGACGGGTGGAGCCACCGTCCCGACTTCGCTTATGGCGGACTTGATTGACTCAGTGCTGGCTACCGCGAGCGCAGCCCCCGGAAAGAGCGGATATACATTCACATTTGCAGGCACCGCTGGCTCCTCGTACACGATCACTGCCCAGCCGGTGACCGTGGGTGTTACGGGCCAACGGTACTTCTTCACTGACCAGAGCGGTGTGATCCGCGCGAATCCGGCCGGTGCAGCGAGTGTAACCAGCTCGCCACTCAGCTAGTAACAGTTGGAAGCACTCCATCTAGGGGAGGAAGGCATTGCCTTCCTCCCCTATTCTTCTGCGAAGGCAATACTCAGATCCAATCCTGATACGCCATCTCTACCCAGCCGGTGACCTCGGTTGTGACTGCCCAACGGTACTTCTTTATTGACCAGAGCGGTGTGATTCGCGCCAATGTGGCCGCTGCAGCGACCTCTTCCAGCCCGCCAATCAGCTAGCAAGACTCAGAAGCAACCCACCAGGGCGAGGAGGGCAATGCCTTCCACCCCCGTTTTGTTGCAAATGCAATCTCAACGGCCAATCCGGATTCGCCATTTTCTGGCTTTCGAAACTGACAAATATTGGCACTGTGAAAGCCTCTCTCTCAGGTACTGCAGTAAACAGCCGGGCTCCCACGCACTCTGGCTGTCAGTGCAACTACTTGTAAGAAGGCGCCTTACGGGGATGTGTCGTGTCTTTAACCCATAATGGGAACTATTGGCAAGACAGTTGCAAAGTATCAGGGCGATCCCCGGTGCGGGACAAATAAAATTTTAGAAACCAGAGAGGAGCTATTAGAATGCGTAATAAACAGAAGGGTTTCTCGTTGATTGAGTTGTTGATCGTGGTCGCCATTATTTTGATCATCGCGGCGATTGCGATTCCGAACTTGCTGCGTTCGAAGATGGCGGCCAATGAAGCGTCTGCCGTTTCTTCGCTGCGTACGCTGAATACGTCCTCGGTGGCCTACTCGACCTCCTACGGTGTCTATCCAACAAACCTCACGGACCTGGGCCCGCTGACGGGTGGAGCCACCACCCCGACTTCGCTTATGGCGGACTTGATTGACTCAGTGCTGGCTACCGCGAGCGCAGCCCCGGGAAAGAGCGGATATACGTTCACATATACGGGCACTGCTGGCTCCTCGTACACGATCACTGCCCAGCCGGTGACCGTGGGTGTTACGGGCCAACGGTACTTCTTCACTGACCAGAGCGGTGTGATCCGGGCGAATCCGTCCGGTGCAGCGACTGTATCCAGCTCGCCACTCAGCTAGTAACAGTTGGAAGCAATTCATCCAGGGGAGGAAGGCGATGCCTTCCTCCCCTGTCTTACTAGTTGAGAGGAATTCTGAGTCAATCTTGGTGAGGATGCGACAGGAGATTCGATCATGAACCGGATAACAAAATCCGAAAGAATCAGCCGCTCAAACCGCGGGTTCTCTTTAATCGAACTCCTCGTCGTCGTAGCAGTGATCATGATTATAGCTGCCATTGCCATCCCGAATTTTATCAAAACGAAAATGCGCACGAATGAGGCCTCGGCGGGACAAAGCCTGCGTAACATTTCTACAGCCGAGATAGTCTACTCGACAATATACGGAATTGGTTTTTCCGATAGCCTGACAAAACTCTCCGGCAATGGAGTGGTCGTTGATCAGAACAATGCGGGTTTGATCGACGAAGTTCTTGCGGGCGGGCTGAAGAGCGGATATGTATTTACGTTTACAGTGCTCTCGACTGATCCGGCGGGGCATGTCGGGACATATTGTGTGACCGCCGACCCCCAATTCGCAGGCAGTTCGGGCCAGCGTCATTTTTATACGGACCAGACGTCCGTGATCCGGTTCAACAACTCTGTGACTGCCGGACCCGGCGACATGCCAATTAGCTGACCCTTCGATTTTTTCCCCTTATACGCCCGGCAGAACAAGTTGTCGCCGACACTTCCTGTTACACTCTGGTTGTGAATCATCGGCGAACGCGACTGGACTTTGTTGCCACGGCTATATTCATCGCAGGGTATGTTCTACCGGCTGTGCCTGGATCGCCTTCGATAAACGCGGCCGATTCCGCGAAAACAATTGCGCAGCGTCTCCAGGAACACTATCGCCACACACGGACGCTTCGCGCCGTATTTCTGGAGCGTTACAGTGAGGGCCCCCGCGAAGTGCGAATCGAGTCGGGCACTGTGTATTTCCGCCGGCCGGGGCGCATGCGCTGGGAATACGAAGCACCCGAAAAGAAGCTCTTCATTGCAGACGGAAAGACAGTCTGGTTTTATGTTCCGGCCGACCACACCGTCACGCGGGCCCCGGTGAAGGAAAGCTCCGACTGGCGCACCCCGCTTGCTCTGCTGACGGGGAAAGCAGACCTTTCCCGGTTGTGCGGCCGCATAGATCTAGTCGGCCAAAAGGCGACTATTGCGGGCCACGCGATCCTGCGTTGCTCGCCGAAGGGCGAAAAAGAGGTGAGGCCCGCAGCCGAACCTTCTTCCTCACAGGACTCCACGCAACTCCCCGGCGCGGGAGACTTCATCGAAGTTCTGCTTGAAGTGGATTCCTCAAGCGGGGAACTTGCCAGCGTACGGATTCGACAGGCCGGAGGAATTGAGCTGGAGTACCGGTTTGGAGACTGGCGGGAAGATCTTCCTTTACCAGATGAAATGTTCCGTTTCCAAGCACCGGTTGGCGTTGCGATTGTCGATGGCGCCGCACTCACCACTCCGCCACGCTGAACGTTCTTTCGAGACGTCTAAATCGAAATAACTGATTCACACCGCGTATTCAGCCTCCGGTGAAGTGTGCGATCACCAGTGTTAAGGTTGAAGTTGAATTCCGGCAAGTCGTGACAGGACAAGGATCACCGTTGGCACATCCTATATCGCGGGAGACACCTCGACAGAAACAATATTTCATTGGTGTCGTGCTCGTGTTACCGCCATTACTTACATGGGTACTCTGCGATTTGGTTTTGTATATGCGGTTGTCCTTGCCCTGCGCACCGTCCGCGCGACAAGTTTCTGGACGAACGACTACACTTTGTTCACCCGTGCGCATGAGATTGCACCGCAGAATTCTGCTGCGCAAGACAATCTCAGCGTGGCATTGGGATACCGAATTTGAGGTGGCCCCCAATTCATCACAAATAGAAGCGGCGTCCCGAAAGGCTCATCCGCTGGAGGAATAGCCTGGGACGCCGCGAAATCGAACCGGAGAGTTTCGTCTCCAGCTCGTGCGTGGGGGACCGGTTGTAGAAAGTCAAGTTGGGCGGATGCTGCCAGCCGGCGTTCCACTCGGCACGTCGAATTGGCGCACAGGCCCGCACCTCATAAGTTTGTGCGTCTGCGTCTTCTCGTGATGCGAACCATCTGGTCGAGCCCTGACGCTCACAACGAATTAGCGCCCGTATTCTAGTAATATAGGTCAGGGTTAGCAAGTCCTGTATTTGGCGGGCTGTGAATTGTCCGGTCCTTTGGTGCAAGGTAAGCCTTGCGTTGCCTGGGACGGGTTCTGAAGACAGATTCACAATTTTAACTGCTGCTGATTACATGGGTCCGTGGAGTCATCGCAACAGCCGCTGGTTGTCCGGAGGAATATCGGCAAACGGTCCCGAGGCTGCCATTGCGGGGTATTCGGCAAGACAAACTCTGGGAACCTGCGCTAGGTCATTCTGAATCCGACAAGGGCTTCAATATGACAATGTTCTTCAACCTCTGCTCCTCTTTGACCGGCGGGAAGGAGTACATTTCCAGCATCGAACGCACCTCACCGTCGCCCACCACGGCCGCAAGCCGCATTTTCTCCGGCGGTATTTGCGACCAGAATACTTGAGTTGGAGTGCTTCTAATCGTCACTCCCCAAACCCTACGGTCGCTGCCGGTTTCATAAAGCGCCAAATTGGCGTGGAAGGTTGCGGGCCAGACCTTCCAGTAGTCGCCAATAATGTGAGTTGCACCCGACTGGAGAATTTCCGCTGTGTATTTACCGAGTGTCTCATCAATGTCGGCCCGCACTCTTGCCAGTGACGGCCAGCCATACAAATATAGGGGAGCGCTCAGAAACAGAAAAATGCCCGCCACCGTCACGGCGCGCCGCCCGCTGAGGCTTAGGAGAGCATAAGCAGGCAGCAAAGCCCAGGCGACTGCTGCAACCTGAAGCAGCACCATCGATTGCAGCGCGAATCTTGGGTCAAATAACGTGTTCTCTGTATGCGAAAGACTGCCCATCAGCAGAAAGCTGACCACCGAAGATGCTATCAGGTTCACTGCGGGAGGATTCGTTCCGTGGACTCTTCCACGCGGCAGCAGGCGAGCAAGCACTCCCAATACCAGCAGCGACGCCACCGCAATTCCCCACGATTCGATCAGGTATTCAGACCAGATGATTTTGCCAAACTGAAACCAGACTGCGGGCCACCTCGACGGGTGGACGGGAGAATACGGCCAGTCGCCATAAGCGGCTGAATAGGAAACAATCCCAGAATAAGCATAATTGACAACAAAGCTCAAAAATAGAAGCACCATGGCAATTCCCATTTCGTGATTCAAACAGCGCTTCGCTCTTAACATGAATTGCAGGAAAACGTTCCACCCGCCGTCGGGCGAGACACTCCTGTTCCTGCCGGACTGGTCTTGGAGGAAACCAAGTGGCCGGCTTCTGCGATGCTTGTCGCCGCCGAAATACCAGCGGAAAAATGTCAGAGGCAGCAGCGCAAAGATAAGAGCGGCATTGACCCACGACGCTGCAAGCAGGCAAATAAAACTGAAAGTAATTCTTAATGGGCGAGAATGCTTCGAATTCTCCAACAGCAGGAGACCTCCCAAACCCAAAAACATTCCCACTCCGTAAGGTTGTGCAAGTCCAAGGTACTGGAAACGTGTCTCTGTGGTGTTGAACAGCAGGAAAAGGGAAGCCGAAAGAGCTCCTGTCAACAGCCATGCTCTGCGGACCACATAGCGCGCACACAAAAAGAAAGCAGCCAAGCCACAGAACGCATTGAAAGCGGACTGGGCCAGCAGGTTTGCAAGAGGGTTTTTGAATGGGATGGCCAGCAACGGAACGAGCATTCCCAGCCGGTCCTGCTCCCAGTAAAAGGGCGTCCAGCGAAATAAACTCACCAGTACCGGCACTATCGAATCGCTGTTATGGAGGCGATGAAACGCTCCAAAGTCAATCCACAGCGCTGCCAGAACTGCCGCCGTCCCAAAGAAAATGGCCTGGTAGCGCTGCTGCGAATGCTGCTGTGTTTCCTCTCGTTCCAGATCCAGCGCAGGAATGCCATTCGTCGGGATTTCCATTGTGGCCTTCCGGCAGGCGGCATTGTACCCCGACTTGCTTCCTTTTGAGTCGTTGTGCGCGCGTTAGGCATCCGGGCCGTCTCTAAGAGACTAGTGTGTGTTCTTTCCGCGCCGTGAATCTGTCAGGTGTTGTGCGATGAAATCACCGAGTCCCAATCGTTCGTCCAACTCCCGCACCAGAATCAGGCCGTTGTCCGAGCTGACCCGCGATCCCTGGAAATCGACCTTCAGCGAGACGTTGCAGGAGAGCTGAAATGGCTGATTTTGTTCCCCCACCGGGTGCGCACCCTCAAGGCGTTCTCACCCCGTCCGAACCCGCATAACTACAGATACCAACGAACCCCCGAAGGTTCGTAAGGAGACTCTAAATTGGGAATCCGAGCTCTGAATGCTGTTTGAGTAAAAATGGCTCCAGAGTTACCACCCTGCGCACCCAGCCTTTGCGTCTCCTTTTGGCATCTAGGTGGTTGAGGTACACTGGTTACCATGGGTGAGTTTGTATGCAAGGTCGCGGACGCTAGCGGCAGGGTTTACTCGCAGGTGGAACCCGCGCAGTCCATTGCCGAGGCTCGTCAGAAGCTCTCGGACCGCGGCCTATTCGTTTATCAGGTCCGCCCTCGGGACAGGTTTTGGGGTGAGGCTCTAACCCACCGCCGCGACAACACAATGCACGGGAATGACTTCCTGGTCTTCAATCAGCAGTTCAATACTCTGATCAAGGCAGGAATCCCCATTCTGAAGGCTCTGGATCTACTCGCCGAGCGCGCCGCAGCTCCACGGCTTCGACCTGTCCTCGGAGAAGTCCGCCGTCTGGTTCGCGAAGGCACCACATTGTCCGATGCGCTGGAACAGCAGGGAGTGTTCCCGAAGGTATATACCACTTCGATTTTGGCCGGAGAGAAGAGCGGCAATTTGTCCGGTGTTCTCGAATATTACATTGCCTACCAGCGGGTTACCACCGGGTTGAGAAAAAAACTGATCGCCACGCTGATTTATCCGACGATTCTCATTTGCGCTGCCGCGGGAATAGTGACTTACCTGGTCAGCTCTGTGATTCCGAAATTCGCTTCACTCTATAGCGACTTGAATGTCAGTCTGCCGACAGCGACCCGCGTATTGGTGGCGGCAACCGTCACCTACCGTCCGATCTTGTTGGGGACGATCGGCATGATGGCGGCCCTGGCTTTGGTGGCATTTGCCTGGTCGCGTACCGAAAGGGGCGGACTGGCCTTGGAGCGCCTGCGAATGCGGCTGCCTTTGGTGGGTGAAACCCTCGCCAAGTTTCAGGTTGCTCAGTTTTGCCGGACGCTTTCGACCCTCCTGGCAGGAGGCACCCCTCTTGTTCAGGCCATGGAAACGGCGGGTGGTGCAATTCGCAGCCGGCTTGTTTCGGGCGCTATCTCACGAGGTGCTCAATTGGTCCGTGAAGGGCAGTCCTTACACGACGGGCTTGCTTCCACGGGTCTCGTGCCAGAATTGGCGCTCGAAATGATTGAAGTTGGAGAAGCTAGTGGCGCCCTCGCGCCCATGCTTGGCAGCGTTTCGGAATTTTACGAAGACGAAGTGAACACTCGTCTGGCGAACCTGGTCGCATTGATCGAGCCGGCCATCTTGATGTTCATGGCAGTTTTGATAGCCTTTATACTGGTAGCGCTGTATTTGCCGATGTTTTCCTTGTCTGTCGGCGGCCAGGGGTAGGGATAGTCCAATGAGCACAGTCGATCAAACCTTAGCCTCTGCAGCATCCGACCCCCAGGGGGAGCGCGAACGCTCGCGCCGTTTGGCTGAACGGTATCGGTGTCCGTTCGTGGACTTGCTCGAGCAGCGCATTGATCCGGAGTTGTTCCGCAGCATTCCCGCGGAGTTGATGTTCCGCTTCAACTTCGTGCCCATGGAGGCGCAAGGCGGCGCTCTGGTGATTGCTGTCGCGGAGCCCAGCCAGGTTTTATTGAGCGATGAGCTCCCGTTATTGCTGGGCAAGAAGTTGATCCTGAAAGTCGCTACGCCGACGCAAATCAGCGACCTCCTGAAACGCACGGAACAGTCCCAGCGCGTGCTCGATCAAGCGACCGAAGCGTTCACGCTGACCGTCGTCGAGGAGGACGAGGAAACAGACTCGACCATCTCCGCGGATACGCTGACGAGAGACTCGGCGGTGAGCCCTGTCGTTCGCCTGGTGGACACTGTCATTTTCACCGCGCTCGAACGGCGCGCCTCGGACATCCACATCGAGGCCCGCGACATCGAGGTCGCGGTCAAATATCGTATTGACGGCGTCCTGGTGCATGCGATGGCGCCCATCTCCAAGGATTGGCTTTCCACCATCATTTCCCGCATCAAGGTCATGAGCGAATTGGATATCGCCGAGCGGCGCGTTCCCCAGGACGGACGTTTTCGAGTCCGGTACAAAGGACGTTTCGTGGACTTCCGCGTTTCAATCATGCCTTCGATCCACGGGGAAGACGCGGTTCTCCGCGTTCTCGACAAGGAGACTCTCTCGGAAAAGTTTCAAAATCTCAGTCTGGAAGTCGTGGGCTTCTCGTTGGAAGACATGCGTAAGTTTCGCCGGTACATCCGCGAACCCTATGGAATGGTGCTCGTCACCGGACCGACCGGCTCGGGAAAGACGACGACCCTTTACGCCGCCATCAACGAGATCAAATCCGACGAAGACAAGATCATCACGATCGAAGATCCCGTCGAATACCAGGTTCGCGGCATCACGCAAATTCCGGTGAACGAAAAAAAGGGACTGACCTTTGCCCGCGGTTTGCGCTCCATCCTCCGCCATGACCCTGATAAGATCATGGTCGGCGAGATTCGAGACAACGAGACGGCGCAGATCGCTATTCAGTCCGCCCTCACGGGACACCTGGTATTCACCACGGTCCATGCCAACAACGTCACCGACGTCATCGGCCGGTTCATCAACATGGGGGTCGAGCCCTACAACTTCGTCTCGGCTTTGAATTGCATTCTGGCGCAGCGGCTGGTGAGAGTTGTGTGTGCGCATTGTAAGAAGACGGTTCGGTATTCCCCGGATGTGTTGCGAGCTTCGGGTCTTGACCCGGATGTCTGGGGCCAGTTCCAATTTGTGGAAGGAGCCGGTTGTCTCGAGTGCTCCGGCACGGGCTTCCATGGCCGCAGCGCCATCTCCGAATTGCTGGACCTATCCGACCACATCCGCGAGATGATCATCAGCCGGCGGCCGACGTCGGAGATCAAGCGGGTCGCGCGCGAAGAAGGTATGACGTTTCTGCGCGACTCCGCCCTTGCCAAAGTGCGCGACGGCGTGACGACACTCAAAGAAATCAACAAGGTGACCTTCATTGAGTGAAGGCAACGGCATCCGGCAGGGACTCTATCAGAGTTCAGTGATCCGGCGCATGGCGCGCTGGTTCGACGCCATCCCGCATCCGATGATTGCCTGCGAGATTGCGATGGACTATGTCGCCGCGGCGCGTTGGACGCGCACCGGACTGGGCCTGGACGGCTTCGCCATCGAAGCGCTCCCGCCCGGATCCATTTTGCCTACGGCGGCTGAATCCAATTTGATTCATGCAGTTGAAGTGCGCGCGGCGGTGGGCCGCGTGTTCGCCCGTCTTCGAGCTAAAAGTGAGGATGTCGCTTTGCTCGTTCCCGACGCGGTGATTCGTGTGTTTGTGCTTCATTTTGACTTCTTTCCGAGGAAATCCGAGGAAGCAGTTCCCTTGCTCCGCTGGCGGCTCAAGAAAAGTGTGCCATTCGAAGCAGAGGAAACGCTGATTTCCTATATGCGCCAGGCTCCCCGCGAGGATGGAGTGGATATCGTCACTGGCCTCGCGAGGTTGCGCATTGTCCGCGAGTACGAATCCCTTGTGGAATCGGTGGGAATGTCGCCTGGTGTCGTCATGAGTTCGACTCTGGCTGCGTTGCCGCTGCTTTCCGATGGGCGGCCCGCGCTGCTTGCGCGTGTCGCAGGTTCGACGTTGACGACGGCCATCGTTCGGGAAGGCGTGTTGTGCGGATACCGTTGCATCACTCTACCGGCGGACGCATTACATTTGACGCCACAGGCCCTTCTCGATGAAATCTATCCTCTGGCGGCTTATTACCAGGACTCGTGGAGCGAGGGAATCGCGCAGGTCCGCTTGGCGGGCCTGGGTAATCGGACCGAAGAGTTCCGGGAGCCGCTCGAACGCGAGTTGCATTGCCCGGTCGGCTCGCTGCTTAGCGCGGCATCGACGGAGGGACGGATCCGTGCCGATGCGCAACCGCTTGCCGAGCGCGGCCTCGATGCATTGATCGGATGGACGCTAAACCGCGGGGCCTAACCCGCGCTAGAGAAAGGAAGAAAATCGAGTCCCCATGAAGGTTCGCCTCAATCTTGCAACGTCGCCGCTCGAGAGCAACCGCCGGTTCACGGTGGGCGTCTCGGCGATGGGCTTTCTGGCCTTAGTGGGTCTGCTGCTGCTTTCCTGGCATGCCTACAGCGTATGGAGAGGCGACAAAGTGTTCCGCGCGCGACAGGGGGCACTCGAAAGCCAGATTGCCTTACTCCAACAACAGCGTCAGACTCTGGCATCGTTTTTCGACCAGCCCGAAACCGTCAGGCGCCGCCAGCGGGCGGCCTATCTGAATGCGCTCATCCAGCAACGCGCGTTTCCCTGGATCAAGATCTTCATGGACCTGGAACGTATCCTCCCGGAAGGGGTCCGTGTCGTGAGCATCGAACCGAAGCTGGCGGGCGATAACGTTCAGCTGCGGTTCGTCGTGGGCGCCATGACGGATGAAGGCAAGTTGAAGTTCCTGAAAGCGCTGGAAACATCGCCTGAGTTTTCGCATATTCAGCTCTTGAACGAATCGACCTCGAGCCGGGCGGATCAAACCGACCGCGTGGTGCTGGAGCTGCAGGCCCAGTATTCGGTGATTTGAGATGAATCAAATTATTCAACGCCGCAAAAGCATTGTGCGCTGGAGTCTCATCATCATTCTGGGGCTGGACGTGGTCCTCGCGGGTGTCAATTATAGGCTCAACCAGTCGCCACACGTCGCCCTCGGCGAGCTGAAGCGCCTTGATCTGCTCGAAAAATCCTATCGGGCGGACAACGCGCGGCTGGACAAATTTCGTGCGGAACTCCCCGCGGACGAAAAGCAGTGGGACCAATTCTTTACGACGCATTTCCGTCCCGCAGGGGCGGGGTATTCAGCCGTGAGCGAGGACCTTGGACAGTTGTCTCATTCGGCTGGTTTGCGGACCGACACGATTACATTCCGCCAGCATAGTCCCGATGCCCGAGGCCTGATGGAAATAGAAATGACCACAGCCGTCGAAGGAGACTACGAAAGCTTGGTTAATTTTCTCAATAAACTTGAGCATTCGGACAACTTTTATGTCCTGGATAGCCTGGCGCTGGCTTCGAGCAACGTTGGGAAACTGCGCCTGAATATACAGTTGAGGACCTATTTCCGGACCTGACATGTCGCGCCGCAATCAGATGATCGTGCTTGGACTGCTGTTTGTTGTGCTTGGCATCGTTGTGTACTCGTATTACCGGCCATCGGGGACTTCCGCGAAAGTTCCCGCCTCCGACGCGCGGTTTATCCCTGTCAACGTAGACAACCCGGCCCTGCGCATGGACATCCTGCAGCGTTTTCTAAA
Source organism: Terriglobia bacterium (assembly GCA_041488495.1). GTDB lineage: Bacteria > Acidobacteriota > Terriglobia > Acidiferrales > UBA7541 > Palsa-360. The sequence continues at coordinate 15,440 of JBGPPL010000013.1, read as the reverse complement.
CCTGGAATACAAGGGCGCTCACCGGAATATTTTCACCGCCACATTGCCTCCGCCACCCGCGTCGCCCCAAAAGACGCCGGTGAACGTGGCCCCTCCAGTTCCCACGGGTCTGCTGCCCTTTACCGTTGAGGCGAAATTTTTCGGATATGTCAGCGATTCTCGCGGGAATCATCGTCGCGCATTTTTCGCAACAGCTAACAATGAGGACGTCTTCATTGCGGGCGAAGGCGACACACTCATGGGGCGCTTCCGTGTGGTAAAGATCACGAACACGACGGCCGATGTCGAGGAAGTCTCTTCCGGACGCAGGGCCACGTTGACTCTGGAACAGCCCGGTCCCAACGGTTGATTGCCGTGCTGAAATCGAGAAACAATACGCGCCGCCGGAAACAAGCCGGTTATTCCCTCCTCATGGTCATTTTCATGGTCGCGACCATGCTGATTTTGGCGTCTGCTGCGACGCAGAACATCCTCACGCAAGGCCGGCGTGAGCGCGAAGCAGATATGGTTTGGCGCGGGGAGCAGTATCAGCGCGCGATCGGTTTGTATTTCCGAAAATTCGGGCGATATCCGACGAAGGTCGACGATCTGGTCAAACAGACCAACGGAGTTCGCTTCCTCCGTCAGGCCTACACCGACCCCATGAACAAAGAGGACGGCACCTGGCGATTCATTTATGTCGGACCGAACGGTCAACTAATCGGAAGCCTGCGCCGCACCAGTGTGCTGCAGAGCGTGCTCTCGACTCCGACAATGCCGGGTGTGACCCCTTTCGGCCCAGGCGCGCAACCTCCTCCGCCTCCAGGCGCCAACAACAGCGGCGCTCCCGGTGCACCGGGGCAGACTGGACAGCAAGCAAGCGGCGCCCTGGCGCCCAATCCGCTGGAATCCCAGCCCCAGCCACTGCAAGGTGCCGTTATCGGTGGAAACATTATTGGAGTCGGAAGCAAGATCAAAGTGTCGTCGCTGCGCGTCTACCAAGGCGGCGACACGTATGAGAAGTGGGAATTCATCTGGAATCCGACCCAGCAGGTGGCGATCCCAGGACAAGGCCCTGCGAACCCGAATGCGCCCACCGGGCCACAGCCTCCTCCAGGAACGCCGCCGCTGGGCAATCTTCCAGGGGGAACTCTGCAACCGCAACAACAAAGTCCGTTCGGCCCATAATCTGATCGATTGCGTCACGCCTTAGCCCAGGGTCCTGACTGTCAAATCTCATATGAAGTAAATAAACTTCAATTTTATCGGCATGGGGTGATTGAGGTAATCGCTTTCGGAGAAGCCCCACCTCTTGAAAGCCGACAAGAGATAGGGCACCCAAAGCCTAAGCCATCAGTACAATACTGCTCAGGGAGCTACAGCAATGATATTATCCTTGAGAGGATACCTGGCTTTCAGAACCGCAAGTGAGCGATGAAATGTCGCGCACCCGGCTGTACTGTTTGGGTCAGTCTTCATACTTGTCGTGACGATGGGCCCTGTCTTGAGGATTCTTGAACCCGGCCTCGTCTCGCCCCTTAGTTCCTGTCGCGACGGGCTGAGGGCAAAACGTGAATTGGATCAAACGTGTTCCGGGATCGCGAAGATGTTTTCTCCGGCGTGGCCCAGGAAAGCGCTTGAGGTCGAACGCCATGTTGGATTCTAGGCAGTCCAATCGTAACTATGATGCAGGTCTCTCAGTCGCACATGAATATTTCAAGATGTAAGGATCATCCCCACCGCTGCCGCAGTCATGACACCGAAGGTAGCCCAGCCTAAATACCTGAGTAACGGCGAATTCAAACGCTTGCCCATTACTTTGTGGCTGCTGGTCAGGAGGATGACAAGCAGGATCAGAGGCGGCGCCAGAAGGCCATTGATTACCGCCGACCAGAACAGCATTTTCACCGCGTTGAAACCCAAGTAATTCAGCACGAGGCCCAACGCCATGGCAACGGCCATCACTGCGTAGAACTTGCGCGCGCTTCTTGGCTTGTCGGCCATTGATCCACGCCACACTGCTCCTTCCGCCACCGCATAAGCGCACGATCCCACGAGGACAGGCACGCCCAACATTCCAGTGCCGATCAAGCCCAGGGTGAAGAGCAGGTAGGCCCCATTGCCGGCAAGTGGACGCAACGCTTCCGCGGCCTGCCGGGCAGTTGTGATGTCCGTTTGCCCGTGCGCATGCAAAGTGGCAGCAGTGGTCAGAATGATGAAATACATGATGAAATTCGAGAAAAACATACCCACGATCGTATCGGCGCGCGCGCTTCTTAATTCCCCTGTGGTCGCGCCCTTGCGCTCGGCGAGCGTTCGGCCCTTGGTTCGCCCTTCCTCGACCTCCTCGGCGGCCTGCCAAAAGAAGAGATAGGGAGAAATCGTGGTCCCCAGAATCGCCACAAGCACCGCGAGGAATCCGCGTGACCACTCCAGATGGGGCACGAACGTCACCGCCAGCGCGTGTCTCCAATCGACATGGGCATAAAACGATGCGAACACATAGGCGAACAAGACGAGCGTCAGCCACTTGAAAATTCGCGCGATCACCTTGTAGGAAGTCCAAAACAACAGCCCAATGATGAAAAATGCGTAGAATGGAATCCAGATCAGTGACCGAATTCCCGTGATGAGTTGCGTGGCCTCCGCCATACCACCGAGGTCAGCACAGATGTTGATGACGTTAGCGACGACGAGAATGGAGCAGGCTCCCCAGAGCACCCAGCGTGGATAATAAATCCGCACGGCGGCTGCCAGCCCGCGCCCCGTAACCATGCCCAGCCGTGCGCACATCAGCTGGATCGCGGCCATCAGCGGAAACGTGAGCAGCGCGATCCACAGCGTGGCATATCCGTAGGCTGCTCCAGCAACGGAATAGGTTGAGATTCCCGACGGATCATCGTCGGCCGCCCCGGTGATCAATCCGGGCCCCAAGATCGCGAAGGATCTTTTCAGAAGCTTGGATCCTTTGCCCTTTTCGCCATTCTGGGTTGACAGATGTTTTCTCGCCGTCATATCCGTCGGAAGCGATGCTCTGCATCAAGGGTGTTCATCGAGTTCGTAAGACACTGCGACGGTGAATTTTCCAATGGGAGAGTAATACTTGCAAGTTCAATCGGTGGCAGATGGCCGAACCTTTGTGGGGTTCGAACTTGGGGGTGACGGGTGCCCCACGGTTCAGCTTTGTTGAAACGTGGGGCTTTTCGTTGTCCTCTCGCAAGCGGGCGGCCTCAAATTAATTCTTAAGGTTCGCGGGCAAGATTACAGTCGCGTTCGCGGACACACCAAACCTTTTTGTCAGTGACGGGTGGGTGAATTTACGCGCTCTTATCGTTGGGACAAGATTGGGGCTGAAGACCTAAAATTGTTCCTGAATTGTTCTGTCACCCGGCGCACGTAGTTGCGGGTCTCGCGGTAGGGCGGAACGGTCTGAAATTGTCCGACGCGGTCCGGGCCGGCGTTGTACGCCGCCAGTGTCAGCGCAAGGTCGCCGTTGTAGCGTTGCAAGAGCTCCTTCAAGTAGCGGGTGCCCGCGTCGATGTTCTGCCGCGGGTCAAACACGTTCGTCACGCCGAAGCGGGCGGCCGTTTCGGGCATCAACTGCATCAGTCCGCGGGCTGATTTCAGCGAGACAGCGTTCGGATTGAAGTTGGACTCTGCGGCAATCACGCTGGCCACAAGCTCCGGAGCGACGCCATGCGTTTGCGCGGAAGCCGCTATGAAATTGGCAAAGGGAACGTCCAGCAATTTTAATTTGACCGGCAGGAAGGTGTCTTCCGGATCGATTCTGAGCAGGGATTCCGCAGGAATTTCGAGCGTCCCGCCCGGCATCGTCAGGCGAATCGTTTCTCCGAGACTTTCATAACTGGTGATGTGGATCCGCTGACCCGATTGCAGGACGGCGTAGTCCGCCCGCGCGGCCGGCACCAGGGCGGCCAATAGCACTATCGCTGCGCCGGCTGTGCGCTTCGCCGCTGTCCACGGGAATCGAATCAACCTGTGCCTCTTAACGCGCATAAGCCTCGATGGCGGCCGCGACTCCGCCTTGGTCGTTGGTGAGCGTCTCACGCCAACCGAGCGATTTCAACTCAGGGACGCTGTTCGCCATCACGATCGGAAGCCCCGCATATTCGAGCATCTCGCGGTCGTTCAAATTGTCTCCTATGGCCATCACATCCTGCCGCGACCACCCGCGGCGCTGCACCCATTCCGCCAGCGTGGCGCCTTTCGAGCATCCCGGAAAAATCACATCGACCAAGCCAAAGTCGCGGTCCTCATACAGCGTCACGGCCAGCGAGTACTCGTCGGCAAACGGCAAACGGCTCAGGGCGGCTTCTGCGTCTCGCATCCGGCTGACCGATCCGGTGAACATCACCTGGATAGGGTCCTCCGTGAGGCAGTCCAAAATGGGGGACACCTCGGCGATGAACTCTCTGTTTCGTTGGAAATACCTGCGGCGGAGAGGGTCGTCCCAGACAATCCGTTCGAAGATGAGCTGATTCTCCCGGGGCCGGTCGAAGCAAACCGAAGCCAAATCCCGAAATTGCGGCGTCGCCTCGATCGCGCGTCTCGCAACGCCGCGCGGGAGATGGTGGATCAACTGTGTCACCCCGTCGCTCGATTTCACCACTGCGCCGTTGTTCACAATCATCGTCAGGGGGCAGGGAATCTGCCGGGCAATCGGCATCGCGAAATCGTACCGGCGGCCGGTGACCAGGGCGATTTCGATGCCCCGGGCCGCGGCATCCACAATCGCTCGCCGGTTGATGTCCGGGAGCTGGGACCGGTCGTCGAGAAGCGTGCCGTCGATATCTAGGGCAATGAGCCGTATTCCCATTCTTGTATTTTACCGTGATACTGCGTCCAGAGCCACAGACTGGTTGTAGATGTGTGCTCACAAGGCACCCAACTCCAAAGAAATCAGTTAGATCGCACGAAAAAGAAAAGGCGCCGTCGAGGCCGTTCTCGCACCCGCCGCTGAGCAGCTCAGGACAAGCCCCGCGTCGCCGCAGAAGGAAACTCCACCACGTTAAGGCGCTAGCTGCTTTCCCCAGCGACCCAGGGCAGGAGAAGGAAGATCACTACGGCAGTGGTCACCAGCTGCCACGCAGAGGCTTGCATGCAGGGAACACTGCGCTGCCCCTTGTTACTCGTTCAGGGTTAGATTTTGAGGATTTTCGCAGCCGTTCCGCCCAATATCATCTTGCGCTGCTCAGAGCTCAAGCGAAGCTCCTCGACCACTTGCACGGGATGATCGTAACCCACTTCAAAGCAGTAGTCGCTGCCAAGCATGATTCGATCGACGCCCACCTGGGAGATGATGTACTCCATGAGCGGCTTCGAATGAGAGATCGTGTCGTAGGTGAAACGGCGCAAATACGTGCTCGGCGCATGCGCGAGGTGCTGGGCCGCTGGGATCACTTTCCACCCGTGGTCGAGGCGGCCGATGAGGTTTGGCAGCACGCCGCCGGCGTGCGGCAGTGTGATCTGGAGTTTTGGATGGCGATCCATTACGCCGCCGAAGATCAGGTGGCAAGCGGCAATCGTCGTGTCTAACGGATATGCAACCAAATTGGTGAAAGAATACGGTTGCAGCCGCTTGCCGCCCACGACCGGCACCAAGGGATGCAAGAAGACCGGCAGGTCGAGCGCCTCGATGCGTCCGAAAATCGGCTCGAACAACGGATCGTCGAGGTCCCGGCTGTCGATATTGGTCCCCATGTAAACGCCGCGCACGCCCGGGAGCTTGCTCACTCGGTTGAGCTCGTCGATTGCGCGGTCAGGGTCGAGCATCGGAAGAGTCGTCAGGACCACAAATCGGTCAGGATAGGCTTGATGCGCCGCGACGGCCGCGTCGTTCCACGTCATGGCAAGCTCGTGTGAAAGCTTGCCGTCCGCCCAATACGCCATCGGTCCGGTGAGCGAGAGGGCATGGACCGTCACGCCTTGCGCGTCCATGTCGGCAAGGCGCTGTTTGAGATCGATGAATTTGGTGGAAAGCGGCCCGCTTGATTGGCTGGGGGTCTTGAAGAAGAAGCCCTGTTCGGTCATGCGGAACTCAGCGTTGAAACGCCGGTCTTCTGTGTTGAAGAGATCAAGGTAGGCCTGCGGGTAGTAGTGGGCGTGGATATCAATCGCGCGCACCCCGCTTTTCTTCAGCGCGCCCGTCGCAGCAGGTTGGGCAACCGCCCCCTTCATCCCACTCACAGCGGTGACTGCCGCGGCAAGGCCTCCTTGCAAGATTTCTCGGCGCGATAGTCCGTGATGGCAGCCGCATTCAATTTCCAGCTTCATGGCGTAGCCTCCCCAAAATCGTCTTTTCCGGAATGTCTGGTATCTTGTTTATCTTCGGGCAAGACCATACGGCGAGGGCTCTCTCGCGTCAAGCGCAACGAGTCCGCGAGATGTTGAGGAATTTGGTGGACGGCAGGGGATTTGAACCCCCGACCTCATCGTTGCGAACGATGGGGAAAAATTCATAAGGCGCGGTGCTGCAACCACTTACGTCTCTTGAATATCTCCTCAAATGGGCAACTTGGGCAACCGGAGCGTTTGAATATGTTTGCTCCAGATCGATGAGAAAGTAAGTGCGACGCATGAATTATCCGGACTGCCAAGGAACTCTGCGCGTCTGCGATTCGCGGCACAAGCCGGGTTTGGTGGAATGTAGGCGGAAATGTCAGAGGTGCGGACTTTGTTTCAACCCCGGTGAAACCTTCCTTCGGGTTTGGAAAGCACTGGAACAGATTCTCAACCGCACCGAGCTTCAAATCGCTAGTGTTTATGCGGGTCTAAAGGGGGTCTGGTCTTAAAATAAGACTAACTTGCATGAGGAGTCTAATGAGAGGCAGGAAGCCCAAGCAGGAATCTCGGTCGGCAGAGTTCCGCCAGAGCCTCATATCCTGGAAGCAGACTCCTGAATCGTTGCGGCCGTCGCTGAGGTCGCTAGCTCGTATGCTTGGCACTTCCCACCAACTGCTAAAGCACTACCTCGATGGATTGGAGAAGTGGCGATACAAGGAGCGTTACAACAACGCGACCGAGGAGTCATATCAGATTCTCGCTCGCGCGATCGTTGAAGACCGGCCTATGACTCAATGGGAAGAACAACGACGCGACGCTTGTACCCTGGCCGCCATCCGCGCCAAGGTAGGTTCCCTCGTGCTCGACGACCTGGCAAAGCTGAAGCACGAGGCTAGCCGCGGCCCCTTGCATCCGGCACAGTTCAAAATTGTGAAGATCTTCGCCCAGCAGGGATTTCCTGGAGCACAGGAACTCTTGCAGAAGTGCTCCCAGGTTGGCCTAAAGAAACGAAAACGTTTCTCAGAAATAGTGAAGGAAACCCCGCGCCAAGAAGGCGAAACTTACATCGCCTGGGTACGGCGCATCTGGGATCAGTGTGCTAAGTACGACACCAATTGTCCCGCGGTTATTACGGAAGAGCTTCTACAAAAGTGCTCGCAAGGTGGCGCGAACAATCAGAAAAATAATTTGCCACCGATTTTTGGTGGTGCTGCTAAGTCCTTTAGAACCGTGCAAGGGAAAGCGGGGAAAGGCTGGCAACTCCGCTAAACCTAGGGGGAGGGGGGACACATGCCTTCATATGAATCTTCAATGCGAAACCTCGCAAAAGCACGTGCGCGGTGGCGTCCGCCTCGTCCCTGGCGCAGCACTGACGAATCGCGCATGATCCGCAGATATGTATTCGTGTGGTACACCGGCCGCGGGAGCAAACCGTCAGGCCGTGCCTGGGCTAAGCAACTGGGCATCAGCCACACGTGGCTGCAGAAGCTGGTTCGGCAATTTCAGGCAGACCCGAGCGAAATGTATCAGGAAGCCCGACGCTGCGGTGAGCCCGCATACGCGCAACTCACTCGAGCTCGGGAATACACGCGGCGGATGAGAGAACAGGGGGAATTGCGCGGGTCGCACTTGGCAAAAGTGGCGAACTTCTTTAAGCGTTACCTCCACTAATGGCGCCCAAAGAAGTCGTGAAGGATATTCGAGAAGTACCCGACCACGCCACACGGCTTCGCGCCGCAGAGGAGCTCATGAATATAAGGGGCCTCTATCAGACCCGACCAAAATGTGGCGGCTACAGAGAGCCAACGGCGATCCCAGATCCACGGAACTCAACCGTGCGAAGGAGTGCCCATTAAAGATGAAAGAGCGGGGGAGCTGCGTTTTTCGCGGGGTGTGTCAGCGCCGGTGCAATGCCCCATAGTAAGCAGGTATTGATGGGATTCTAGGTACTTGTGTACGACATCGGCTCGGGGTCGGTGATCTCTAGAACGATGCGCCGCAGTTCAGCAATCTCTTCGATTTCCGCGATTGAGGCCTCGGAACGGATAAAAAGTTCATGAGCGGGGACCTCGGAAGTAGCCTCCGCCAGTTTTTGAAAAACGATTGTAAAAGTATCTTGAGCCATTTGGTGACCCCCTAGTGTATCAAACTACAGGCTTCCTTGCTTGTGCTTCGATTTGACGACGCGTATCAGTAAGGTCGTGTTCGATCCCGCATTTCGGGCATTTGAATTTGTTGTCGCCGGGGAAAGCAAGACTGCCCGGCTGAAGTGGTTGTGGAGCTCCTAGATTCGCCTGGATTTTAGACATTGTCTTGCAACTACTACACACAAAATCCAGAACGGCGACGCTTGCTCCTTGCATTTGTTGTGGGCCGAGTTGTTGAGGGACGGCAACAGCAGCGAACTTCAGAATTTGTGAATCCGGGGTTTCATAGATTTTGTAGATGTGCGTCGCGAACGTCATTTGTAAAAGAGCAAAGTATCGACTGATCGCGTCGAGCAGTTTCGCGTCTTGCGAATAATCGACTATGGCGAGCCGCATTTTCTTGAGGTCGTCGAGCTTTATCGAGCGGCCGTGAGTGAGCCAATGACGATGGTCACATAGTTGGTCGGCGATTTCTTTAGCTCGGGTCCTCTTGTCAGCATCAGTCACGGGAGTACCGGTGCTGGAATGAGTTGCCCAGTTTTTGAACTTGTACTCAGCTAGCCATTCGGTGACAAGTGTCTTGGCGAAGTTCAGCGCATTCTCCGCACTCTGTAGCTCGCCAGGCGACATTCCCTGCAGGATTGGGATATATGCCTTATTCAAAATGCCAGTATCGGTCACCTCTTGTTTGATTTTTTCCATTCCTTCAAGTAGCGCGTCAGCTGAAAAGCGCTTACCTTGCCAAAACATCTGTGCATCTATAGGACCAACGGCAGACGGTGGTCCCATCAAAATCTCATTGGCAGCCATCGCCATAATAGTACCCGCGCTTTTCGCCCAGCCTGGAATGATGACGGCGATATCCTCATACTTGCCCCGCAGGAGGCGAACAATGTCTTCGGCAGCCTCGCCTGACCCTCCTGGAGTTTCTAAGATCAGATCGAGTGCTTTGCCCTGAAGATTTGAAAGCTGATCTGTGATCGGGAGAATATCAACGTACCCAATAGCGGTAAGCGGCGTATCCTTGTTCAGGTCAGCGGCGAAAACCAGAATATCTCGACCGCCACGGGCGGCCGAAATTGCTCGGAGCTGTTTCTTTCGCTCTGCTGTCAGTTTGACAAAATCAGTAGCAATAGGCTGACCGAGGTAGTCCCCATAGTTGCCCATGGCCACACATGATGAAGCTATGACCCCTGTTTGTCAAAGAACCAAAGTACGAAAGGACTGCAATATGGGCGGCATTCGAGCCGCTGTGGGCGGGCTGTGTCACCGATCGTTGCCAGAACAAATGTCGGAACGGATTCAGAAGGAACCAAGGTGCGTCTCTGTTCACCGGACGCGATCTTCGAGTGTCTCGACAAATAAAGCTATCGTCTGAAGTTGCTTCGTAACCACAGGGTGTTTCAGCGAAGGGCTCGAACGAGGACGGAGGGGTACTCAGGACGCCTTCGGGCTCGGTCGCCGATTCCTCTCTATGGCCGCGAGGAACTCTTCGAACAGTACTTTCAAGCCCGGCATTTTCACCTTCGCCGTCTTAATGAAATCTGGGTCCTTCAGCAACTCGTACGTGACACCTTTATAAGCCACATTGACCTTCATCTCTTGAAATATATCCGCAACTGACCCAAATGCCGATTTCAATTCAGCATCCAAGAGGCAGCGGACATCCTCCTCAGAGGGATGACGGCCTAGATCTCTTTTCCAACGCACAGGGGGTTTCTTGCAAACTGCTGGAGTGAGTGCTTCTAGTAGGGTACCTCGATTAACTTCCATTTCTGCTTCCAATTGCTTCTGAACCCGTTTTTGGAAACGACTGACGTAGTGTCTCAATGCTGTAACCGCAGTTTCAAAATCTGGTTTTTTGGATCTTAGGACCACAGTTCCGTAGCCTGGCAATACAATCAGGTACCGTTTGACAATCCACTCCTTCAACTTTGCCACTCTGTAGCCAGAAATCTCGCTGCCCTCGCCGACCAGCCTGAACGTGCTTCGGAGCAGCTTCTGAGTCTTTGGATCTGCCAAACCCATAAGGTCAGAAGAAATCGGAACGGTTTTACGCGAAATCGAAAGGCCCCTAAGCTCGAACTCTACAAACTCAAACGGGGCGTTGAATACTATTACCGTACGCGCCAGATCAAATTCCTGAGGAGGGTTGGCCGAGAGATCTTTAGCAACAGCTTCAACTCTCTCACTGGTTACTTGCTCTCCTCCTTGAAAGAGATCTTGTGCTGGGCTCAGTGGATTGCTGGCTGAATTGGGACCAGATTCCGAGCTTCCGTCGAATCGAATGGCGTTCGGACGTGGGAACTGTGTGGAGTCTCCCTCGACGAGCAGCGGGGTCGGTGAGAAAACCAACGTAGTGTCATCACTGATCAGAAGGCATATTCTTATTCCTGGGCGGTGAAGCAATGCACTTCCAAGCCTGCCCGCAGTTTCGTGCAGCACACGAAGGGCCTCGACCTCCCCGTATCCGAGCCGGCAGATTTCCGGGTCAGCATCTAAGATGATTTGCACTGCATCGGGACCCATTTCGTTCCAGCGTTTACGAATCGCATTTGCGACGGGCACGCTCATTCCAGGACCCGCGAAAAAGAGCATTCGCTTAGCTGCTTCGATCAATTCAATCAACTGACCATCATCCAAGCTGATCACCGCAGCACCCATATCTTGTGGCCTCCATGCCCGTAGCCTTCTTCCGATGTCGCGTGTGATTCCCGGCCCAGGTGCCCAGCAGTCGCCTCTCAGGGCCTCTGACGGCTATAGCCGCTTTATCGGCGAAAGCCTACAGCCATAATTGCGCTCGTGTCCACCGACATCTGTGTTCGGCTCGGAAAGCGCCTGCGGACGCTCCGAAAGCAACGGGAGTGGACACAGGTCTATATGGCTGAACACGTCGGTATGGATCGGAGTTTCATTTCGGACTTGGAAAACGGAAGGAAGGAAATCTGTCTTCGTAATCTTGAGCTGCTTGCCACCGCCTTTAACATGTCCGTCTCAAAGCTTATGTCGCGGCTTTGAAACGCTTCCTTTCGCATCAATATGTTTCACGTTCACTGGTGAACAAGGGAACGAGATTGCCAATTCGATGCTCCTCCGAGATCGCACTTTATGTAGGCTGTAGATACCTTGCCAAGCGCCTTCCGTTGTCTTGATTCTTCCTTCGAATCTTAAGTTTTGGCAATTCAGAGATGGGAACGTATGATATGCAGTTAATGGATTGAAGGGAAATGCGTTGCAAAAACTGCTTTCACGAAGCCGATCTGCACGACCTAGATGAAGGATTCTGCAGGGCAAGGATTTACCACCATGAACCCGGAATCCAAAATGCTTCTGTTCCTGACCGCTGCGATTGTCTTGTGTTCGAGCTGGATCAAGCCCAACGCTTTGATCGCTGCGGTCATCGGATCGGAGAAGAATACTGGATCGACTCGTTCCACGATGTCCCCGGAGACTTCGAGGAAGTTGCGTTTGTTCTCCAATGGTACCAGCGCCCGACGTGCTCCATTATCCATGCCGACTTGCAAAGGCTCGGCAATCCTTGAACGCAGCAAGAAGCTTGTGGAGGAAGTCATCCGACTATGGCCGCGTCCACCTTCTGATGTGCAGTATGCTGCCTCGGCGGAAGCGATGCCAGAACCAGAAGGACTCTCCGCTGTAGAGCAGAAGCGACTTGAATACTGGCGGCACTTGGACGTGCGCCTCGAAGAACGGGGAATGGCACCGGGGGCTATCGCTGCTGGACCAAAAAGCTACGTTACAGTTGCTGTGGGCACGAGCGGCTATTGCGTATTGGAGGCAGGCATGTACCCTCAAAGAGGGTCTCTCTACGTCACGCAGATGCTGTACGGCGCTCTGGGGGATTCTGTCGCGGCGCGTTTGCTGAAGGAAAAGCCACTCATAGAATCGGAGTTGGGATATTCGCTAATCTGGAAAATAGAGCAAGGCGAATCCGACATCTACACCGACGATACGGGCCTTCAAATTTGGGATAAGGAAGACTGGCCCCTGCAGCATGAGTGGTTTGGGGACAGACTAGATGACTACCTGCGTGTCCTTAGACCCCGTGTTGAAGCATACGAGCGGGAAGTTCTGACCGATCCGGAGATCAAACAGGAAGTTGAGCGATTCCACCAATTCGCTGAATACTGGAAGGCGTGCGCCGAGGTACTTCAAGGTTCGGCAATCAGATTTCGTGAACGCGAATTGCAGGGCGGACGCAAGACCTGCAAGTTCGAGAAAATCGAGACAGGAATTTTATTCGGAGCACAATGTTACCCAGAATATGGTGCAGCTTACGTGTATTTCGGGGTTGTCGATAGTGCCGGGCGAAAACTCCGGTCAAAGTTAATCGATCTGCACAACCGTGAAGTGGCGGATTTGCAATCCGAACTCGACGAAAAGCTTGAATGGAACGACTTTTCGGCTTGGGCCACGCTACCGGTCAAGATTGAGGACAAACCCGACTGGCCGCGTCAACACAAATGGATTCGAGCGACCGCTGAGAAATTCTCAAAGGTTTTCAAATCCCGGTTAGGGCTGGATTAACTGGACGACGGGGCACGTCACCTTTCGGATCCCCACGGCAGCAACCGCGCTTATTACGCGATCCATTTATCGATTACGTCCAATTGCCCGTCATCGAAGTGTTTCGTGACGCCGAGTGCTAGTACGCGGCGCTGCCCTCTGGGATGACGTACGGAGACATGCCTTAACCGCGACTTCGGTCGCAAGCACTTCGGCCATTAAGGCCATTCCACTGTGGAGTTGCTCGCCAAGTTTGGTGCCGCTTTCCTATGCCCGGATCTCGGGGTCACGCCAGAACCAACGTACCCAAATCTTGGTAATTCTCCCTGCCAACAAAAAGACGATCTTGCACCGCCGGTGACAAATGGCTCCTATGCTCCAAAATCAGTTGTTTTTGGAACACCCGAATCGCCCATTTCCTGCCGTATAGATTCAAAGGCTTGTGGGACCGTGCGCGGAGGAGTTTTCGGAACAAGAGCAAAAGCCACATTCCGATAAGCGGGGCGTTCTCAATGGGTCGATGCAACACTTGCTCAGAGTCTCCCTGGAGGTGTCTACGAGGCTGATTTCGTTCGCGGGCGTCAAATCAAACAAAACAAAGCCCTGTTTAGGTTCTGATTGAGTACTGCCGTTCAGGTCGATTCTCTTCGGGAAGTATCGCTGGATCAATCGATTAGATGGTGTTGCATCGACCGGTTGAGCTGGCAGGCGTTATCGGTAACTGGTAATCCGCCATATGACACTAAGAACCACCTCCCGGCACGCCGACTTCCCTAGAGCTAGAGTTGGACGCGCCTTTATATTTGCTGCGGTTTTCTGCTATGCCGTGGTAGTCGCCGTTTCGGCAACTACACCACGGGGCATCAACACCGCTAGAACCACCGCTACAAGCACCAATGCAGGGACGTCCCCTAGGAGATGGCCGTGTTCTGTGGGTATGTTCATCGCTTGTACGGCCATGATGCCGCCGTGGACTAGGTTCGACCAAACGGTGAACCAAATGAGGCTTCGATGTTGCAGCGGATTCCGCGACGCAAGGATGAGAAATACCCCCAGAGTCGCATAGACCCCAAGAATCATTTGCTCGTACTCTGTTTGGTTCGGATTCCAGCGCCATCCGGATGGCCACCAAGCCATCATGAGCGGGTAGACACCAAAGAGGAAAATCAGGCCAAAAAGAACCAATGCAACCCGAAGAATGCGCAGTCGTGTCGCTAGATTCACGTGTCACCTCCTGTATTTTGGTGATACCGAATATGGTGGGGATGCTAGGCGTCACACCCGGTAATGTCAATGAGTAAATCATCTCGAATATACGCACAAAATTGGACGATTCTTTTTTCGTACGAATGAAACGCTCGACCACGCGGTTCAGGCAGGAGGCCGTATCCATCCTTGTAATGAAGCAATGAAGGGCCTTGCCTAAGTCCCGATAAACGGGGCGGTCTCAATGGGTCGATGCAACACTAGCTCGAAGTCTACTTGCAGCAGTCTCAAAGGTTAAATTCGTTGGCGACCGTTGATTCAAACGGAACACTGCCCTGTTTAGGTTCTGATTGAGGACTGCCGTACAGATCGATTGTCGAGGGGAAGTATTGTCAGATCAACTGATTAGATGGTGTTGCATCGACCGGTTGAGCTGGCACGTCTTATCGGAATGTGGCTTTCTACCTCACGACGGTGTCTTGGGCCACATTCCGATAATCCCGTTTCTCGGGACTTGGCCGCCAGAACCTCGCATCCCGGTTGCGGCCTGCTCTGGCGGGGAATTCGTTGTGTCGAGGGCAGGAGAAGCGTACGATGCGCCAGCTAGACGAAGCACACTTGGAGGTTTCATGCGCAGAATGACAATCAGTTTCGCTTTCACTCTTGTGGCTGCGGTAGCATTGGCGAAGCAGCCCGCCCCGCAATCGCCTGAGAAGCCAACGAAGACCTTCACCTCTTCTGCCGAAGTCACCGCACTTATTGCTAAAGCGAAAAGCGAACACAAGGAAGGCCAATCAACCGTCGCGGAACCCATGCTTGAGCTGGGATCGTACGACGGGCACCTCGAATACCGCCCTTCGGTTGGCAACGCCGCCGTCCATGAAAAGGAGGCAGAGATTTTCTACGTGATCGATGGATCAGCGACTTTGATGACGGGTGGCAAGCTCGTCAAGGAGGCTCGAACAAATTCCTCGAACCTCAGTGGCTCCGCGATTGAAGGCGGAATGTCGCGCACCGTCGCAAAAGGAGATTTCATTCTCGTTCCGGAAAACACGCCGCATTGGTTCAGCTCCATCGATGGTGTGCTCGTCCTGTTCTCGGTGCATGTGCCGCGCCCGTGACGTTGTGCCCGATAAGTCGGGCGGTCTCAATGGGTCGACGCAACACTAGCTCAAAGCCCACCTGAAGCAGTCTACGAAGCTAAATTAGTTCAAGTGCGTTGATGTGAAAGGAACACTGCCCTGCTTAGGTTTTGACCGAGTACAGCCTTATAGATCGGTT
>JBGPPL010000012.1:0-106299 GCA_041488495.1 Terriglobia bacterium | reverse complement strand
CGAAGCAATTGCTGAGCTGATCAAACAGGGTAAGCTCGCAGGCGGTTCACGCGCCGACCTGGGCCGCTCCGAACTCGGTATCGGAATCCGCGCGGGTGCGGCCAAGCCTGACATCCATACGCCCGAGGCGCTAAAACGAACGCTGCGGGACGCAGAATCAATTACGTATCCACAGGATGGCGCAAGCAGAGCATATATCGAGAAAATGTTCGAACGCATGGGGATCGCTGCGGATGTCAAGCCCAGAATTATCTTGGCGCAGGGGTCCGGACCGGCTACGGAAAGCGTCGCGGCAGGCAAGGCGGCACTTGTAATCACGTTGTTCAGTGAAATACTGCCGATTCACGGTGTCGAAATTCTCGGCCCGCTCCCGGGGGAGTTCCACTACGATATCCGTTTTGGAGCGGCCGCCAGCGCTACGGCGAAGAATGCGGAGGCTGCCAAGGCGCTGATTACTTTTCTTGCGGGGCCAAAGGCCGCGCCAACCTTTAAGGCCAAAGGCCTAGAACCCCGCTGAACAAAGCTTGCCGCTGTGCCCCGCAAAAATCGCGTGAGAATGCTTTTCGAAATTGGAAGGACATAAGAGCAAGAGGGTTACATCCCTGTGATCGGATGTGGCATTCTTTACCGCCTGCCCGCCGCAAAGCGGCTTATCCATCTGCTCCTAAATATCCTCGCTCTGATTCTGGACGTCCACGCCTGCGGACACCACATTTCGAACGATCGTCAAGTTGTGGCGAAGGCTATTCTGGGTGGACTACATCACGAATACAGATTGGAGGAGCATGCGGTTTGACTTTCTTTAGGAGCAATGTCGCTGAGAAAATCCCGTGGAACGGTGTGTTGATTTCGGTACAACTGAGTGTCCGATTGAGCCGCTAAGCGCGATCGTAAAAAATGACGCGCCACAGGAGAGAATAATGGCGAAGGTCGAAGTCGAGGTAAACGGCCCCGTACGCACGGTGCTGTTGAACCGGCCGGATAAGAGGAACGCACTCGACACGGAGATGCTGGACGGGCTGATGGCGGCATTCAGTGAGACGTCCGCGTCAAGCGAGCGGGTCGCGGTGATTCGTGCCACGGGCCCGGTGTTCTGCGCCGGCCTCGACCTCCGCTCGCGCAGGGAAATCAAGGAAGGGAGGAGCTCGATCGAGGGGATGCTGCATGCAATAGAAATCTACCCGCTACCGGTCGTGGCCGTCGTGCAAGGTGACGCTATCGCCGGCGGCAACGAGCTTGCGCTCCACTGCGACATCGTTGTAGCCAGCAGCGCGGTCCGTTTCGGCATGTCGCTCGCCCAGATTGGCCTTGCGCCGACCTGGTCATTGACCAAGAAGCTGATGGAAGTCGCCGGACCGGTGACAACGCGAAAGATGCTATTGCTCGGCGACCCAATCCCGGCTACTAGGATGTACGAGCTCGGCGTCATCGCTGAGATCGCGCTGCCCGAAGAGCTGGAGGCCAAGGCCGCGGGTATCATAGACCGGCTCGTCGCCAATGCACCGCTCTCGCTCCGCGCCATGAAGGCGACCATAGTGCGTGAGATGCAATTCCGCGACACCATTTCGCACAACGATATCGATGCGCTCATCATGCAGGCGAGCCGCAGCGCGGACGCCAGCGAAGGCATGACCGCCCGGATTGAAAAACGCCAACCCAACTTCCAAGGAAAGTAGCGGCGCAGGATATGAGGATTCGACTGGAAAAGCCCTGGATCGACCTGAACGATTTGGAGGTTCGCAACCTGCCCGGCCAGCTTGGCGTCTATCAACTTGCCGAAATGGACGGGAGCGTATTCTACATCGGCTACGCGGGCGCCCGAACATTGTTCGGCTTGCGGAGCGAACTGGAACGCTGGCTCAAGGAGCGCGCGGAGAAGCCCACCCGGTTCCGTTATGAGGTCAACATGCAATACATTTCACGCCACCTAGAACTTCTCATGTTGCACGTGGCCGACCATGGCAAGCTGCCTTTGGCGAACACCGATGTGAACCCCCGCAGGCTTGGTCGCCTCAGCCCGGGGTGAGGGAGGAACGATCTTGGACTTGCGAATGACCGAAGAGCAGCGAATGATCGTCGAGCAAGTGCGGCGCTTCGTCCGGGAGGAGATCGTTCCGCTTGAGGCGCATCTCGATCCAGACGCGAGCGAGCTGCCGCCGGAGGACCACGCCCGATTGGTGGCGATGGTGAAGGCCATGGGCTTTTATGGCCTCGACATGCCGGTCGAGTTCGGCGGTCCCGGCATCGACCTCGTCACGCGGATGCTCATGGCGGTCGAGATGTCACAGCATCGCGCCGGGCTCTATGCGCCCTGTTACGGCGTTTTCGGCAGCGCCGGCCTCGCTCAACTTTATGAGGCATCCGAAGACCAGAAGCAGCGCTACCTCATTCCGATGCTACGCGGTGAGAAGAGCGGTTTCTTTGGATTGACCGAGTCTTCCGGCGGCAGCGATCCTGCGCGCTCTATCCAGACTACTGCGGTGCGGGACGGCAAACACTGGATCATCAATGGCGCCAAGACCTTCATCAGCAACGCCGACAAAGCGAACTTCGGCATCGTCTTCGCGCGCACCGATCCGAGCAAGGGCCGCGACGGCATCACCTGCTTCATCGTCGATACCGACATGCCGGGATTTTATGTGCGCCGGGTGATCCATACGCTGCGTTCGGCTCATTATGCAACTGAGCTACAGTTCGAGAACCTGCGCGTGCCTGAGGAGAACGTGTTGGGCGAGGTCAACAAGGGGTTTGGCATCGCCAACAACCGCCTCAGCCGCCAGCGTATTCCCTATGCTGCTGGCTGCATCGGCGTCGCCATTAAGGCGCAGGAGATGGCGATTGAGTATTCAAAGACTCGCGAAACCTTCGGCGCGCCGCTCGCGACGCGCCAGGCTGTGCAATGGATGATTGTTGACAACGAGATCGATATTCGCACATCTCTTTTGCTAACGTTGACTGCGGCCGAGAAGGCCGAACGGGGCGAGCGGTTCCGCACCGAAGCTGCGATGGCGAAGCTCGTCGCTAGCGAAGCGGGCGGACGCGTCGTCGACCGGGCGATGCAGATTCACGGCGCCATGGGCATGACCAAGGACCTGCCGCTGGAGCGCTGGTACCGTGAGATACGCATCCGCCGTATTGGCGAAGGCCCGAGCGAGATACAACGGCTGATCATCGCACGCGACCTGATTGGGGCCTCGCTTCACTAGCACGTGGGAAATCGAGAGAACGGGCTCAGCCTTCTTTCTAAAGGAAAGACACACGCACCCATTTGAATTTTGCATTCATATATGACTCAGGACCCTAGAAGTTTGCCTCACAATTCGCAGAGGAAGAAGTACCCTTATGCCAGTTCCAGTTAACCCCGGCACTCCCCTTGCGGGCGTGACGGTGATAGATATGGGCCAGATCTATTTGGGTCCCTATGCAGGATTTCTTCTCGCCAAGGCCGGCGCCAATGTGATCAAGGTCGAACCAACGACGGGCGAGCCGGCGCGGACTCGCATCGGGGTTGGCAAGGGCGGCTTGCTCCCGTTGGCGATGCTGAATGCGAACAAGCGCGGCGTCACGCTCAACCTCAAGACCGAGCGCGGTCGTGAATTGTTAAAGGAAATGGCGAAGCGGGCCGACATCCTGATCGAAAACTTCGCGCCAGGCGTCATGGATAGCCTCGGCGTCGGCTTCTCCGCGCTGCACGAGATCAATCCCCGGCTTATCTATGCCTCGGGCACGGGCTACGGCCTGTCTGGACCTGACCGCGACAATCTTGCGATGGATGTGACTATACAGGCGGCCTCCGGAGTTATGAGCGTGACTGGTTTTCCGGACGGCCCGCCGTTGAAAGCCGGCATCGCCGTCGCCGATTTTCTAGGCGGCATTCATCTCTATGCTGCGATCGTCACTGCCCTTTACGAACGCGAGCACGTTGGTATCGGGCGGCTCGTCGAGGTGTCCATGCAGGAGGCTGTCTACCCAACGCTCGCCTCGAATCTTGGCATGCAATACAACACGGGTGGCAAAGCGGCGCCGCGCACCGGCAATCGGCACGGCGGGCTTGCCATCTCTCCCTACAATGTCTATCCGGCGAAGGATGGTCACGTCGCGTTAGCCTGCGTGGTCGAAAACCACTGGCCCCAACTTCTCGAAGCGATGGGCCGGGAAGACCTGAAAAGCGACCCACGTTTTGTCACCAGCGGCAAGAGGGTTCAAAATATGGCCGATACCGACGACATCGTTCGGGGATGGACAATGAGCCTTGGCAAGAATGAAATTCTTGAAATCACTAAACGCCACCGCATCCCGTGCGCACCCGTGCGCACCTTGATCGAAGTGATGCAGGATCGGCACATGCATGAGCGCGGTATGCTCGAATGGATCGACCATCCCGAAATTGGTCGCGTTGTGGTGCCGGCCACGCCGCTGCGTCTGCACGGCGCACCCACGGTGCCAACAGTGCCAAGCCCCGCGCTTGGAGAACATAACAATGAGATTTATGGCGACTGGCTTGGGCTTTCAGTCGCTGAGGTGGCCGACTTGAAACGCTCCGGCGTCATTTAATTCGCAGTTAGCAAACGACTGGGTGTTAATCGCTCTGTACGAAAGCATCGGCCACCGGTCTGAGCGGTGGCCGATGTGTTAATCCATAGCATAGGGTAGCGCCGAGCAACATGAATGCGCCGAGCAAACCGAAACCATAAGAAAAACTCCCTGTGCGCTTACTCAGATAGCCCACCAACAGAGGACCGAAATAGCCCCCCAGATTTCCGATACCGTTGATAAAGCCCACGACGGATCCTGCCATTTTTCGCGAGAACATTTCGGTCGGAATCGCCCAGAACGTCGCCAGCGGCGCGAACGCCCCCACCGCGGCCAGACATACCAATGCGAATGAGAGTATCGGGGAGCTCTCGCTGGTGAGAACACCGCCGAGAAGAGCCAATCCGCCCAAAACCATCGGCATGGCTACGTGGCCCCGCCGTTCACGAGTTTTATCCGAGCGGGACGAAATGAGCACCATGGAAATAGAACCCACGATGAAGGGAATCATGTAAAGAATTCCCGCAACGAAGTGGCTTATACTCTTCGCCTTTTCGATAGCGCTAGGCAGCCAAAATAGATATCCCAGTTGTCCGCTGAGCATGAGGATCTTAATTGTGCTTAACAAAAACACCTGCGGAGATAGCAACGCCCGAAAATAATATTCACGACTGGCCGGTTCTCTTGCTGCGACATCATGCTGAAACTCGGTTTCCAGGTATTCGCGCTCGTCTGAAGAAATCCAAGGGGCCTGATGTGGATAGTCATGGATACGTGCAATCCAGACAAACAGCCACAACAAGGGCATCGCCCCTTCGACAATTAACATTACACGCCAATTCCAGAGATCCAGCAGAAACCCGGAAAGCGGGGCTGACACGGCCAGGGAAAGAGGGACTGCCATGGTAAACCAGGCGTATGCGCTCGCCCGCTCTTTGCGAGGAAACCAATGCGAAAGAAGAATAATCATCGCCGGGTACATTCCCCCCTCGGCAACGCCAAGAAGCAGCCGCATCACCCACAGTTCTTGCCAAGTCCGAACCAAACCGCAACCCACGGCGGCACTTCCCCATAAGACGAGCAGGATGCCAACGAACCATTTGGTGCTCCAACGGGATGCCAAATATCCACCGGGAATCTGAAGCACCAGGTAGCCCCAATAGAAAATGCCCACAATCGTTCCGGCCTGCAGGTCATTCATATGGAGATCCTTACTCATCGAAGGCAGCGCCTGTGACACATTAGCCCGGTTAATAAAAGAGATGGCGAACATGGTTGTCGCGACCGGAATGATTTGTACCCAGCGCTGACGGCGCATCGAGAACCTCCGCAAGAACCTGCAGGCCGTTGAAGGCTCCCCGCAACTTCTTCTTCCACGGGTCACAATATTTTTCAAACTGCAGATCTCGCCTAAGGGTTCGAATAATGAGGCGCAACATTCTGCGCTTCGATGTTTACGACGAGAAGCCTTGGAAACAGGGTTGGTGCTTGATCGGGCGAAACTCTATCACACTCAAGCCATGATTTTCGTTTTGGACTTCCTGTCCCTTGAGACCGAAACAGATTTCGGTGCCGAGCAAGACTGGAGAAGGGAAAGTGTCTGAGGAATGGGCGGGAGAAGCGCCAATTTTTGGTTTTGGGACTTTGCCGTGGCCGCCGGAAAGGCTCTGCACTCAAAAAACCTGGCTGGCGCATTGCAGACTAACGGGGTCAGGTGTACATTATCGGTCGGCCCTGAAGTCAAAACGGAAATCCCGAACAAAAAGGAGCTTTTATGAAACGCTTCCTGACGAGTGTATTCGCACTTGGAATTGTGTGCAGCGGCCTGTCAGTCATGTTCACGAGCAAGCCAGTTGTGGCCGCTGGTGATGATGAGGCAGTCCTGCAAGCCGATCACGCTTTGGTCGCGGCTCTCGGAAAAAGCGATAGAGCAGCCGCGGGCAAGCTTTTCGATGCCCAGTTCGTGTGGACGAACTCCGCTGGAGAAACCCTCAGCAGAGCGAAGGTCGTCGGTGACCTGCCTAAGCCTCCGCTGGGCGACGAGAGTGGCGCCAAGGCAGCTGCGCGCACTTATGGCCAAGTCGGAGCCGTCCAGGTGGCCAACGGACGAGTGCATGTTTTGCGGATCTGGGTGAAGCGACCGGCGGGCTGGCGGCTGCTCGACTATCACGAGGTGACGCAAGCAGAATCCGCCGCGCCGACTGGCCG
Source organism: Terriglobia bacterium (assembly GCA_041488495.1). Classification (GTDB taxonomy): domain Bacteria; phylum Acidobacteriota; class Terriglobia; order Acidiferrales; family UBA7541; genus Palsa-360. Next base: position 99,558 of record JBGPPL010000012.1, on the reverse strand, counting down.
ACCGAGTACAAACGATTGCCAGAATCCGTGCAAAGGCGTGCCCTATACGCCGAAGAATGATGCCGAGAAAGGAATCCTTACCTCCTGGGGACAACTGGAGACGGCGGTTACAAATCATGATCCGAAGGCTTGGTCTCCGCATTTTCTCGACGAGTTCGTATTGATCGCTTCCGGCGGGACTGAACCCGTCACAAAAGAAGGCCGCATCGCGCAGCTTAGCAAGCCTGGCATCGGACCGGCGCCGCCACAACTCGCGAAAACGCCTGCCGTGCGGTTTCTTCACTTCGGCGATACGGTGGTGATGATCGCTCAAGCGAATCCGTACGCCGGCAAGCCCGCGCATATCAGCCGCATCTGGGTCAACCGCGACGGGATGTGGCGAATGGCTTTGAGTTATCAAACGACGATTCAATCGGCGCCAGCCATCGTGCCACCGAAGTCTTAGTGCGCATGGCGCGAATGGTCGGGCAGTTGGGGATTGACGCAAAATAGTATTAAGGTCATACGTCGAAGTAAGTCGACACATTGGGTAGCTCTACGCCACTCCTGGCGGGCGCGAGGGTTGTCCAAATGGTGTTGCGGGCTTGGCTGGAGAGGAAACTTACGGGGCATAAACGCTGTTTAAGCGAACGATTGGGAGCCCAGTACCTTCGCGGCTAGCTTTAATTCACTTAAAAAAAAACTGCGGAAGACCCCGGGCGTCCGGCGCTTGCTTCACGAAAGATTCGACGCCGGTGGCCGTGCCGAGGTCGGCGGCGATGCCGCACTAGACGGTCGGATCGATGTAGGCGACGCGGATTTCAGAATTAGTCTCAATAACATCTGTTCCTGGCAGCTTTAGTTCGCAATTGCCACCCTCAAAGAATCAGGAGCTTAGACGTACGGTAGAATGCATGATTGTGGGCGGCCTGCGCCTTCGACTACTTCTCGGAGCGGGCGCCACTACGATTCCGTCCACAGAGTTCACCCTTACCTGTACAACTGGTTCGAAATTCATCGAACTATGAGTGTCGGCCCTCTGTTATCAACCCAGGTGGTCTAGCTGGCGCCGCCCGAAGCATTCCTTGTCGACCATCGCTACATCAGGGTACCAGAAAGGGGGCTGTTGGCATCTCGTCTCACCCAAATACGGAGTTCTTTTTGGGTAGTCCGGTGCCATATAATCTATGTTCTGAGTGTCATTCTAGCTCGTCTTGGACGTCAGGAAAGGACGTCTTACTATTAGAGGCGGCACATGCACATCCTCGTTGTAGAAGATGAGAAGAAGCTGGCAGACGCTCTGCAGAAGGGCCTCGAAGCCGAAAAGCACTCGGTGAGAGTAGCTAATACCGGGGAGGAAGCGTTCTTCCTTGTCTCCACTGAGCACTTTGATCTCTTGCTTCTCGACATTATGCTTCCCGGACGCGACGGGATTGAGATCCTGAAGGCATTACGGCAGAAGAACCTGGCACTGCCGGTACTGATACTAACGTCCAAAGACGCAATCGAAGACCGGGTACGAGGCCTGGGCGCTGGAGCGGACGATTACTTGGTAAAACCCTTTGCCTTTCCAGAACTGCTTGCACGCATCCAAGCGATTGTCCGCCGTACGAAGGTGACTGAAGTGGTATCCATTTTGAATCTGGCAGGGCTTGAAATGGACACGCTTTGTCATTCCGTTTCGAGAGAAGGACGAGAGTTGTCCCTCACATCGCGCGAATTTGAATTGCTCGCGTACCTTCTACGCCATCAAGGGCACATTGTTTCACGAGAAATGCTCGCCCGGGATGTGTGGAACGAGAATGCACGACATACGCCCCTGGACAATGTGATCGACGTGCATATAGCTCACCTTCGGCAGAAATTGGACGAGCCGTTTGGAAAGAGGCTTCTCCACACCGTACGTGGAGTAGGATTCGTCTTGCGAGAGGAAACAAAATGATGTGGCCCCGCGCTAAACATGTGCGAATCCGTTTAACACTATGGTATCTGTTATTCCTCGCTGCTTTTTTCGTCGTGTTCGTCGCTGGCGCTACATTCGTTCTTGTCTGGCATATGCGCACGCAGTTGGAGCGCCACGTAGTCCAGGATCTAGAAACTGTGGAAGGACTGTTGTATTTCAGCGGTGACGGGCAATTGCGCTTGAATGAGGAGTACCACAACCATCCGGAATCAAAATTGGTTCAGGATCGATTTCTTGAAGTTCTCACCTTAGACAACACGATTATTTATCGCAACGACCGCCTCGGAAACCGGACGATGGGCGGTGCCCTGTTCGCCGGAGAAGGAGTTGGAGGATATTCGGAACGCTCCACCCGCGCATCGGACGGAACGGCTGTGATCCTCGCGAGCCGCCAGCATTCGTTAGATGGCCACACAATTCTAATTCGGTTGGCGTATAGCGAACAGCCGATCTGGGACCATCTGAAGGGGTTTTTGATGATCGTTCTGCTGACGTTGCCGCTAGCTCTCGCATTCGCAGCCATTGCTGGTTACATGATGGCGGATCGGGCGCTCCATCCAATCGGTCAGATGGCGCGGCGAGCTGAGCAAATCACGACAGAGCGCCTGCATGATCGATTGCCCGTGGAAAACAATGACGAACTCGGACATTTAGCCCAGGTGTTCAATCAGATGCTTGCGAGGATCGAGCAGTCGTTCGAGCAACTTCGGCGCTTCACCGCAGATGCCTCACACGAACTTCGGACGCCGCTAGCATCGATCCGAAGCGTGGGAGAAGTTGGACTTCAAAAGGACGCGTCCGCGGAAGAATACCGCGACATGATTGGTAGCATACTTGAGGAGATCAACCGGCTGACCAATCTGGTTGACAGCTTGCTGACGCTCTCCAGGGCGGACGCCGGCCAGATTCTTATGAAGGTCGAAGTGTTTCCGGTCGCGGATATTATGGAGGAAGCGGCCAGTTTGTTGGATGTACTCATTGAAGAAAAGCAGCTGAAATTCGACTTTGAAACCGACAAGAATGCTTTCGTGCGGGGAGACCGTATGATTCTCCGCCAGGCAGCGGTCAACATTCTTCATAATGCCGTGAAGTTTACGCCCGCGGGGGGCAGCATATCTGCCCGCGTCTGTTGTGAGGGCTCCCGCATCGTATTGAGCATCACCGACAACGGTCCAGGCATTCCGACCGAGCACTTGGCGAAAGTGTTTGATCGATTCTATCGGGTAGACCCCGGGCGCACGGGCGAAAATAAAGGAGCCGGTTTGGGACTGTCGATTGCGCAGTGGGCAGCGAGAGCACACGACGGTGAAATCGGACTTTCGGCTGCACCGGGAGGTGGATGTACATTTTGGATTCGTCTTCCGCTGGTTTCTTCGACCCCTGCTACTTGAGCGATTGTCTTCTCCACGTTTGCACGCCGGCGATTCAAAGTTACCGATGCCTTTGTGTTGCATTCCCCGTAAACGAGGTTTCGAATCCCGCTGGAACCCAGAGCACAATGAAGATATTCACTTCCGCTGCGCGGCAATCGTTATTGCGGCGCACAAGTTTCATCGAACGTGCACCGCGTTAGCACGCGGTAGATATAATGTCTTGAAATTCGATCTATAAAGTTCGTTAAGGAAAACTTCAGAGAATCTTAAGTTGTCCGGGTTGCGCCAAGTGATATCTTCCGCGCATTAAGTTCGTGGGAACTGTCCTTTCTTTCCAGCGACTGCCCAATACGTGCAATCGTAGTCCTGAAGACAGGAACGAGTTCCTTTTGGGTGTAGACGTTCGGTTCAGCAATGTGAAAACAGGGGTGATAAGAACCGTTCTGCGGATTCTAATGCCTTTCGATTGATTCACCTTACTCACATTACTGCCCACAAGCCATGCGGAGGAGCTGCCATGCAATTTAGAGTGTTCATGGGAAGGATAAGCGGTGCTCTCACGTTAGTGATCGTTTTGGCCATCAATGTTTTTTGGACAGGTCAGGCGTATGCGCAGGTTTCAGGGGCGACGCTTACCGGCACAGTGACGGATTCGTCCGGTGCGGTCATCCCAAACGCTCAAGTCGCCATCACAGACGTGGCCACCAGCGTCACCCGTACCGTTTCGTCTGGTGGCGCGGGACTTTACACAGCCCCCAACCTGTTGCCCGGGACCTATGAGATCCGTATTACGGCGACGGGTTTTAGCACGCAGGTGCAGAAGGGCATCACGCTGACGGTAGGAGCTCAGCAGGCCCTCGATATCAAGATGCAGGTTGGACAGGTGAGTCAAACGGTTGAGGTCACCACGGAAGCACCCACAGTCGAGCTGACTTCATCCACGCTGAGCGCTGTGGTCAACGCAACGACGGTACGCGAGTTGCCTCTCAACGGCCGTTCATGGACCGATCTGGCCACTCTCCAGCCAGGGGTCAGTGCCATCCAGACCCAGCCATCCTTCGCGGTCGGTGGGGACCGAGGGAACCGCGGCTTTGGGTCCCAGCTGACGATCTCAGGAGCGCGCCCACAGGAGAACAATTATCGGCTGGATGGGATCAGCCTCAATGACTATGGTAACGGGGCGCCGGGAAGTGTGCTAGGCGGGAACATGGGCGTAGATGCCATTCAGGAATTTTCTGTTCTCACCAGCAACTATTCGGCGGAGTACGGGAAGACCTCTGGCGGAGTGGTGAACGCTATCTCCCGCTCGGGGACGAACCAATTCCACGGGAGCGTTTACGAGTTTCTCCGCAACGACGCCCTAGACGCCAAAACTTTCTTTGACAATGCGAATGGTATCAAGAAGCCTCCTTTCAGGCGCAATCAGTTCGGTGCTTCTGCGGGAGGGCCGATCCGCAAAGACCGGACTTTCATCTTCGGTGATTTCGAAGCCATGCGGCATTCCAAGGGCATCACGTTTACCGACTTTGTGCCGTCCCCGGCAGCGCGCGCGGGTAATGTTCACTACTCAGGTACCCCCCCATCCTCTTGCACCGCCACTTCCTCAACCGAGTGTACGGTGACGGTTGACCCATCGGCCGCGAAGTATCTGCCGTTCTTCCCTCTGCCCAATGCGGGTCTAATCGGCAACGGAGACCTAGGGGTCTTCGGCTTTGCAGGGCAGCAGGTCGTGAGCGAGAACTTCGTGACCACTAGGGTCGATCATAGGTTTTCGGAGAAGGACAGCCTGTTTGGAACGTATATGTACGACGACACAGACTATCACTCGCCCGATGCGTTTGACGTGCAGTTGCTCGGATCACACACAAAACGGCAGCTCGTGACACTCGAAGAGAATCATACTTTCACGCCCGTCTTGATCAACACAGTTCGGCTGGGTTTCAACCGCGTTAATGCGACAAATAACGACAGCGTGTCTGCGATCAATCCCCTTGGAGCGGACGTTTCCCTGGGTGCTGTTCCGGGACTAACTGCGGCCGACTTAAGGATTTCAGGAATGCCGGAATTCCTGGGAGGTAAAGGCGGCGTCTCGAGCTACCACTACTACTGGAACTCGTTCCAGGCGTATGACGACGCTTTTCTGACGCACGGAACACATTCCTTGAAATTCGGCGCGGGTGTGGAGCGAATGCAAAACAATTACCACGGGGTTTCAACTCCCACTGGCCAATTTAGTTTCGGTTCCATAACTGACTTCCTCATCAACAATCCGAAATCTTTCGTTTCAGCCTTGGGCACCGGTTACACACCTCGAGGGCTGCGTCAAACGCTCTTCGGCGCCTACGTTCAGGATGACTGGCGTTTGCGTCCGAATTTGACCCTCAACCTCGGATTGCGCTACGAGATGGTGACCGTCCCGACGGAGGTTCAGGGCAAGCTGGTTAACTTGCTCAACATCACCGACCAATTCCATCATTGTGCAACTACCCCCCCTCCGCCTTTCGATCCCACCCAGTGCCCGCCCTTGGGGGGGCCGTTGTTCAGAAACCCTACCCTTCACAACTTCGAGCCGCGAGTCGGTTTTTCTTGGGATCCGTTCCACAATGGCAAAACAGCCGTGCGTGGAGGCTTCGGAATGTTTGACATGTTGCCCATGACTTATCAGCTCAACCTGATGCAAGTCCTGGCGGCTCCGTTCTTCCTGATAGGTACCCTGAACAGTCCGGCTCTGCCTCCCGGCACATTTTTCGCGGGGGCATTCCCGCTGCTGAAAGGCGCCTCCTCTTCCACGCTGAGGGGTACTCATATCGAATACACTCCGCATCGCAATTACGTGATGCAGTGGAACATGAACATCCAGCAAGAAATCACGCCGAGCCTCACGGCCATGGTCGGCTACGTCGGCTCGCGTGGCGTCCACATGCCGATCCGCACTGAAGATCCAGACATGGTTATCCCTACCCTGACCCCGGCAGGGTATCTTTGGCCCTGCGGACCAGATGGGAAAGGCCATCCGTGCGCCACGGGCTTCCTACCAACTGGCACGCAGGCCAGTCCCAAACCCAGTGCTCCGCTCAACCCTAATTTCGGTAGGATAGCGGGGATGTTCTATGGGGGGGACTCCTTTTATGATGCCCTTGAGCTGCAACTGGTCAAGAAAATGAGCCACGGCTTGCAAGTCCAGGGCGCTTACACATGGAGCAAGAGCATTGACACCGAATCGGGAACCGTGGCGGGGGACCAGTTCGGAAACTCAATTTCCGCCTTGGATTGGTTCGATCCGAGACTGACCCGCGCTGTTTCCGACTTCAATATCGGCCACGCCCTGGTGATCAATGGCATCTGGCAGGTTCCGGGGCTCAAGTCGGCCTCCGGGCCTGCGACCTGGGTTGTGAACGGATGGCAGTTGGGCGGAATTTACAAGGCTAGCGACGGCGTGCCCTTCACTGCCACTATCGGCGGCGATGTGTTGGGCAAGAAAAGCAGCAAGACTTTTGACTATCCGGATCGAGTTGCCGGATGCAACCCCATTAACGGGAATTTCAAAACGCAAGGCCTCCTCTACGTCAACTCCAACTGCTTCAACTTCCCGGCGGCGCCAGATATGACTTTTTTGCTGGCCAACTGCGACACGACGTCGTCGATTTATAACACCCTCAAACCGACTGCACCGCTGTCGTGTGTCAATCTGCGCGGCAATTCCGGTCGCAACATCATGGTTGGGCCGGGCACGTCGGAGTTCGATTTTTCAGTGTTCAAGAACAATTACATCAAGCGAATCTCGGAGAGCTTCAACGTTCAGTTCCGGGCAGAGTTCTTTAATTTTCTGAATCACGCGAACTTTGCCGTACCGTCCGACAATACCGACACCTTTAATGGAAACGGGATTCGCTCTACGACGGTGGGTCGTCTGTCGTCCACAAGCACAACGGCACGGGAGATTCAATTTGCAATGAAGGTGATGTGGTAATCATTCAGGAATCCGAAGCATAGAGGGTCGATTAAGAATCGCGCGCGGCGCCGAGGGCTCGGCAGCCGCTACGAGGTGGCGCGGAACAATGCCTTCGCACACGGCAAAGATGGTGTTTGCGCGAAAACTAACCCTATGTGTTCTGCGGCACTCGAGGCTCCAATCTCAGGATGCCGAATCCTTCCTCCCAAATTGGCCGTCCAGATCATCAATCCCAAAGTCGTCAAGGCTAGCGCCAGCAAGCCAGTGTTGAATCGGGCGGGAACCGCTGCCTGGCTCCGGAACTTGACCAGCGCATACAGCGAAAGCGCGCCCAGCGCTTCCATTGTTGCGAAGGCAAAGTCGGCCGCATTGGAATGTCGATGGATGGTCTCTCGGGAAACCCCGGGCATCTCACGCATCTGGTGCGAAGCCGGACTGCCAGTGAGGTAAGCCGGGATGGTGAGCACGGCGAACACCACGAACATCTGGAGGCTAAGCCACTCTAGCTTTCGGTTCCTCCGCGCCCGGTCGATCAGAAGAAAAGCGATCGCCACCCCTATTCCGATCAGCGGGACATGATTTAACATCAGGTGAACGTGGGTCCAATTCAGCATTCGCGTCAGCCTTTCTACGCTGCAGCCCGCTAGGGTCGCACAGAAAGTTTTGCCCAAGAAACTCCAGCGACAATCGACGAATTAGTTTGGCCTTGAACGAGCGTCCAGTTAGCTGACGCTGCCCTTTTTCTCACCGACTCCCTCCTTCATGCAATTGTGCGTTAGAGCAGTGTGAGTTCACAACAGGTTTGATCTGTAGAGCTGTTAACGAAATCTTCAGAAACTCTTAAGTTGCACTAGTACCGGTAGGTGGTATTTTTCGCTCGTCAAGTTCGTGGGAACTGTCCTTTCTCTGCAGCGATGGCCCAATACTTGTAATCATAGTCTTGAAGACAGGGACGGTTCCTTTTGGGTGTAGACGTTCGGTTCAGCAATGTGAAAACAGGGGTGATTTGAACCGTTCTTTGGATTTGAATGCCTTCCGATTCATTCACCTTAACTCACACTACTGCTCAGAAATCATGCGGAGGAGCTGCGATGCGACTTAAAATGTTCGTGGGGAGGGCAGATACTACTCTCACGATGGTGTTTCTGGCTATCAGTATTTTTATGGCGGGTCAGGCGCGCGCGCAGGTTTCAGGAGCAATGCTTACCGGCACGGTGACGGATTCTTCCGGCGCGGTCATCCCAAACGCTCAAGTCTCCATCACAGACGTGGCCACCGGCGTTACCAGCAATGTTTCGACGAGTGGCGTGGGACTTTATACAGCCCCCAACCTGTTGCCCGGGAACTATGAGGTCCGTGTCACAGCGCCGGGTTTTAGCACTCAGGTGCGGACGGGCATCACTCTGACGGTCGGGGCGCAGCAGGCCTTGTATATCACGATGCAGGTTGGGCAGGTTAGTCAAACGGTTGAGGTCACCGGGGAAGCGCCCACCGTGCAGCTAACCTCATCCACGCTGAGCGCCGAGGTAAACGCTACCACCGTGCGCGAGTTGCCTCTGAACGGACGCTCTTGGACGGATCTGGCGGCGCTTCAACCCGGTGTTAGCCAGATTGGCATCATGCAGGCCTTTAACGACGGCGGCGCTGGCAGGGGCAATCGCGGCTTCGGACAGCAAGTAACCATTTCTGGCGCCCGTCCAACGCAGAATAATTACCGTTTGGATGGTGTCAGCATAAATGACTACGCCAACGGTGCTCCAGGGAGCGTGCTGGGCGGCAACCTGGGCGTCGACGCCATCCAGGAATTCTCCGTGCTCACCGGCAACTACTCGGCGGAGTACGGCAAGACCTCGGGGGGAGTGGTGAACGCCATCACGCGTTCCGGGACGAACCAGTTTCATGGTAATGCCTACGAATTCATACGCAACAGCGCTCTGGACGCGCGAAACTTTTTCGACGGGCCCAAGATCCCGCCCTTCAAGCGCAATCAATTCGGAGCGTCTATCGGTGGGCCCATTCAGAAGGATCGCACCTTCATTTTTGGGGATTATGAAGGGATTCGACAGGCGCTGGGTCTCACACAAATTGACAATGTGCCCTCGCCTGCGGCACGGAAGGGGATCCTCAACAACGGCAATCCCGTGGTGAGCTCGTGTCCGTCCGGGTCATCAAAACTGGATCCCAACGCGAACACCTGCGTCAACGATCAGGCTGCGAGGTTTCTGGCCTTCTACCCCCTTCCCAACCAGGGGCTCATTAACCCCGACGTCGGAAAGTATGCCAACGCCCTTAACCAAAACATCAGCGAGAATTTTTTTACCGTCCGGCTGGATCGGAAAATCTCTGATAAAGACAGCCTCTTCGGGACATACGTGTTTGACAAGACTGCCTACGCGGCGCCGGATGCGTTCAGCAACGTTCTGTTAGGCAACCTCAGTTTTCGCCAAATCGTAGCCATCGAAGAAAGTCACACATTCAGCTCCAATTTTGTCAACTCGGTCCGCTTCGGGTTTAACCGGACCTTCGTGAACAACACCGTGCCCATCGCTGCAATAAACCCTCTGGCTACTGACCCATCCTTTGCAGCGGTACCCGGAGGGAACGCACCCATAATTAGGATCGGTGGCGGGCTCACACTAATGCCAGGGGGGTTGGGCGCAGGTCCCCTGTATCATTACCGCTGGAATACGTTCCAAGGATATGACGATGCCTTCCTCACTAGGGGCCTTCACTCCATCAAGTTTGGCGTCGCCTTCGAGCGCGACCAGGACAACCAGTTGACGGCGGGAGGGTTCGCCGGAAACTTTTCATTTGCTTCGCTGGCCACTTTTTTCGCGAACCAGCCATCGAACTTCACGAGCAATTTGCCGGGTTTTCAGTCAGAACGGGGTTTGCGTCAGAGCATATTCGGTGTTTACGTGCAGGACGATTGGCATCTGCGCTCCAATCTCACCGTGAATCTAGGGCTGCGTTATGAGAGGGCCACCGTGCCGACGGAGGTTCAAGGCAAGCTTTCGACTATCATTAACCTGACCGATGCTACGCCTCACCTAGGTGATCCGTTCTTTCTGAACGCCACAAATCGAAATTTCGAGCCCAGGGTGGGTTTTTCCTGGGATCCCTTCCGTAACGGCAAAACAGCCGTGCGGGGCGGGTTCGGTGTATTTGATGTGTTGCCACTACTCTACGAGTTCCTCACACTGAATGGCCAAGCGGCGCCTTTCTATGCGAGCGGTAGCACGAGCAATTTGGCTTTGCTTGCCGGGTCTTTTCCTACTGGCGCGGTTGGTCTGCTGACGCCCACGTCTTTGCGCTACGTCGATGTCGAGCACCAGCCCAAGCGAAATTACGTGATGCAGTGGAACCTCAACGTCCAGCATCAAATAAGCCCCAGCTTGACAGCGACAATCGGATATGTAGGCTCGCACGGGGTTCACCAGCCCTTCCGCGTCGACGATGCCGATATCGTAATGCCCACGCTTACTTCAGCTGGCTACCTCTGGCCGGCGCCGCTTGGCAGCGGTACTAGGCTTAACCTCAATGCCGGTTCCATCCGGTACGTTAAGTGGGCTGGCGCATCCGCGTATAATGATTTGGAACTCCGAATCCAGAAGCAGATGAGCCACGGTTTCCAGCTGCAAGGCTCCTTCACCTGGGGCAAGAGTATTGACACTAACTCGTCAGCCGTGGCTGGCAATGCCTTCCAGAACTCCATCTCAAGTCTTGACTGGTACAACTTGGGCCTGAATCGTGCGGTTTCCGATTTCAACGTGGGACGCACTGTGGTAATCAATGGTGTTTGGCAGGTTCCACAATGGAAGTCGGCCTCGGGGCTAGGAGCGCTAGCAGCGAATGGCTGGGAGGTCGGGGTCATCTTTAAAGCTAGTGATGGGCCACCGTTCACTCCAACGTGGGGGAGCGGCAGTGACCCCGCTAAGACTAAGAGCAGCGACGTCACTTACGCCTATCCAAATCGCTTGATTGGACCAGGATGCGAGACACTCGTCAATCCTGGGAATCCCGACAACTACGTCAAGGCCCAGTGCTTTACGCTCCCGAGCGCGCCCAGTATGGCCTTTTGGCAGGCCAACTGCGACACGACGACAAAGATCTACGGCTCGCCTGCGACGACCGAACCATTCCCAGTGTGTTTCAATCTGCGGGGCAACTCTGGTCGCAACATCGCGAATGGACCGGGCCTCACGAACATCGATTTCTCTCTGTTCAAGAACAACTACGTCAAGAGGATCTCAGAGACTTTCAATATTCAGTTCCGAGCGGAATTCTTCAACATCTTGAATCACGCGAATTTTACTCCACCGCTTACCCCTGCAGATGTTTTTTCTAGTAACGGCACCCCCAATGGGGTTGCGGGGCACCTGACCGCAACTGTAACCACGGCCAGGGAGATTCAATTCGCGCTAAAGGTGGGTTGGTAGACATTGAGACGCGGCGTGCTATTAAGTCATTAGGATGAGGGAGGATTCGGTATGAAGGCTCGGGGAACGAGTCTGGTGTTACTCTTCGTATTTTGCTTGCCTATTATATGTCGAACAGGCCGCGTATACGCTCAGAGCTCTCCCTCTTTCACTGTGCGCCGGGTTTTGCTGCTGAGTATCGACGGCTTTCATGCTGTGGATCTGGCGAACTTCATTCGGTCGCATCCGAATTCGGCGCTGGCACAGTTGAGTTCCTCGGGCATGACGTATACGGAAGCCTCTACCTCCAAACCTTCAAATTCTTTCCCGGGCTTGCTGACTTTACTCACTGGAGGCTCCCCGATTTCGACTGGCGTTTGGTACGAGGGCGCCTACGCTCGATCCCTTTCGCCCCCGGGCTCGAATTGCAAAACGGTCGGTACAGAGGTCATCTGGAACAATTCTCTTGATAGGAATAAGAAAGCTCTCGATGCAGGGGGAGGAATCGATCCGGCCAAGCTGCCTCTAGACCCCAGCAAGGGGTGTGCGCCGGTTTACCCCCACAGCTTCCTCCGAGTGAACACAATATTTGAAGTTGCCCGTTCGGCCGGGATGCGCACGGCGTGGATTGACAAGCACCCATCCTACGAGATGGTCAGCGGCCCTTCCGGCATGGGGGTGGATGACCTGTTTACACCTGAAATCGGATCCGCAGCGAGGGATGTAAAGAGCCAGGAGGCATATGACGACGTGAAGGTCCAAGCGGTCCTTAACGAAATCGCCGGGCAAGACCACACTGGGAAGGTTTCTGTAGGAGTACCGGCGCTATTTGGCATGGCGTTCCAGGTATTTAGATTTGCGCAGGTGACACCGACCGGAGGATATGCGGATGCAAGCGGCACGCCGAGCGCGCCCCTGCTCGATTCGATCGAGCACACGGATCAGTCCATCGGAAAGATGGTCAGTGCCTTAAAGACGCGGGGGCTTCTCGACTCGACTTTAATTATCATAACCGCAAAGCACGCTCAGGCACCAATGGATCGGAGCAAGCGCCGCATTATAGATGACACGATCATCCCAAACTTGGTGAATCGGGTTCAGAGCGGCCTTGTAGCTTTGTCGTATGCGGATGGGAACATCACGTCCATCTGGCTCACCGATCAGAGCCAAGCCGGCAAGGTAGCAGAGACTTTAAATCAGCCTTCCAATCAATCAGCGGCAGGGATCCAAAAGGTACTCTGGGGAGAATCTCTGAAGTTGATGTTTGGTGATCCTACCCAGGATATCCGCCTTCCCGACATTGTCGTAATACCTAATGTCGGTGACATTTATGCCCCGGTCGGAGATACGAGTTTAGCGTCTCATGGCGGTTTCAGTGAGGAAGACACGCATGTGGCGCTGCTCTTGAGCAGTCCAGGACTTTCCCCGCGAATGATCAAAACTCCGGTGCAAACGACTCAGGTCGCCCCGACTATCCTGCAGGTTCTTGGAATCGACGCTGAGAGTTTGCAAGCTGTGCGACAGGAAAAAACTGCCGTCCTACCTGGTCTATTTGCCGGACCAAGGACTTTGTTGAGATTGTTGAGTTCCGAGTAAAAGCAATTTAGGAATCCGGTCTGAATGTTGATCACTGCAATAGGGGCCAGTTGACTTAGTTCGTGGAAAGTTTTTTGACTCACGCTACGCGGAGGCTATCAATGCGACGAAGGATATTCAAGAAAAAGATTAACATTGTTCTTTCAATATCAGTTTTTATCGCACTCAATATTCTTGTAGTGGGGCAAGCGCAAGCGCAGGTCTCAGGAGCAACGCTCTCCGGCACGGTGACGGATCCTTCCGGTGCGGCTATCCCAATGGCGCAAGTGTCCATCAAAGCCGTGGCCACCGGCGTGACCCGTGAAGTAGTGACAGATAGCGCGGGATTTTATGCAGCCCCCAACCTGCAGCCCGGTGGCTATCAAGTCGCGGTTACGGCGTCGGGGTTCAGCACTGCGGTGCAGTCGGGCATCACATTGACGGTCGGAGCGCAGCAAAGCTTAAGTATCACTATGCGGGTTGGGCAGGTGAGTCAAACCGTTGAGGTCACCACGGAAGCACCAACTGTCCAGCTGACCTCCTCAACGATCAGCGCTGAGGTCAACGCGACGACGGTGCGTGAGCTGCCTCTGAACGGCCGGTCTTGGACCGACCTCGCAAATCTCCAGCCGGGAGTCATTACGGCAGAAACCCACCCGGCCTCGGATGTGAATCGCGGCTTCGGAGCGCAGGTGAGCATCTCCGGCGCCCGCCCGCAACAGAATAACTATCGTTTGGACGGCGTGAGCATCAACGACTACGCCAACGGCGGTCCGGGGAGTGTGCTGGGCGGAAACCTGGGAGTAGACGCCATTCAAGAGTTCTCTGTTCTGACAAGCAACTATTCGGCCGAGTACGGCAAGACCTCAGGGGGAGTGGTGAACGCCATCACGCGTTCTGGGACCAACCAGTTTCACGGAGATGTTTACGAATTTCTACGCAACAGCGCGCTGGATGCGCGAAACTTTTTCGATGCGCCCAAGATCCCACCCTTTAGGCGCAACCAGTTTGGCGCTTCGGCTGGCGCACCCATCCGCAAGGACAAGACGTTCATCTTCGGCGACTACGAGGGCATACGCCAGTCGCTGGGCGTGACCCATGTGAACATTGTGCCCTCACCGGCCGCACGGAAGGGGATCCTCGCCGGCGGCACGCCTCTCGCGGGTGCGTGTCCAGCGGAGCCGAACGGGGCAACCTCCACAAACCTCGCTCCTGGACAAGCGACCACGTGCGTTGATGATGCGGTGGCAGCATATCTCGTCCTCGAACCTTTGCCCAATGCGGGCCTGATTGGCGCTGGGGATACGGGATTCTACAATTTTGCAGGCCAACAGGTCGTGAGCGAAAATTTCGTGACCATTCGAGCGGACCAAAAGATTTCGGACAAGGACAGCCTCTTCGGGACGTACAGCTTCGACAACTCCCCGTTGACGCAGCCCGATGCCCTCGGTAATGTCTTGCAGCAGGCCGTCGCGAAGCGGCAAATCGTCGCTTTGGAAGAGAACCATACTTTCAGCCAGAATGTCCTCAACTCGTTCCGGCTAGGTTACAACCGGGCCCATACGAATTCCGCCGCGAACGTTACAGCCATCAATCCGGTAGCAGGGAATGGGTCTTTTGGGTGGTTACCCGGGCTGAATGCGACCTCAGCGAACGTGTCGGGGCTCACGCCGGCCAGCGGGCCTTCGTCCATGGGGCCCTTTGTGTTTCCTCCCCCATTTAAATACGTTTGGAATGCGTATCAGGTTTATGACGACGCTTTTGTGACCAAAGGGCTCCATACCTTTAAATTCGGTGGGGGCTTCGAACAGGACCAACTGAACCAAGTCACCCTCACCGCCACCTTTCTGGGACAGTTTACCTTTAAGTCTTTAGCTAACTTTATAAACAATCAACCTTCGCGTTTTGCAGGCTCCCTTCCAAATCTAATCAGTCCGCGCTATATGCGCGCCTCGATTGTCGGAGCCTATGCTCAGGACGATTGGCGCGTGCGTCCAAACCTGACGGTGAACCTGGGCCTGCGTTACGAGATGTCGACCGTACCGTCAGAAACTCAGGGGAAGCTTACGAACCTCCCCACCGTCGACGCTGCGGCACCCCAGTTGGGAGGCCCTTACTTCTCGAACCCCACGCTTCGCGACTTCGAGCCGCGGGTTGGTTTTTCCTGGGATCCCTTCAAGAGCGGTAAGACCGCGGTGCGCGGGGGCTTCGGAATGTTTGACACGCTTCCACTGCTCTATATGACGGTCACGATGAATGGCCGTGAGGCCCCATTTTTCGACAATGCTAGTACGAGTGATGCGACCGCATTGAAGGGGAGGTTTCCCGGCAAAGTGCTTCCGATCCTAGGCTTGTCGAACCTGGAGAACGGGTTTGTGGAACACAATCCCAAACGTAGTTATGTAATGCAATATAACCTCAACATACAGCGAGAGCTTAGCAGGAATTTGACGGTGGTGGTCGGCTACGTAGGGTCGCGTGGTGTGCACCAGGCGTTCCGCACGGATGACGGCAATATCGTCCTCCCCACCGCGAGTTCCGCGGGCTATCTGTGGCCCTCGCCGCTTGGCAAGGGCACAAAAGTCAACCCGAATGTGGGAGTCCTACGGTTAGTGGACTGGGGAGGAAGTTCCTTTTATAACGCACTCCAGGTTGGAGTCGTAAAAAAGATAAGCCATGGCTTGCAAATCCAAGGGTCTTTTACGTGGAATAAGAGCATTGACTCGAACTCAGGTATAATTGCCGGCGACACACTCAACGGAAACGCCATCCAAGGCATCCATTGGTATGACTTGAAACTGGTCCGTGGAGTTTCCGATTACAATATCGGCAGAGTCTTGGTGGTCAACGCGAGCTGGCAGCTCCCGTCAATCAAGTCCTCAGGACCAGTAGGATGGGTCGCCAACGGTTGGCAGCTAGGGGGTATCCTCAAGGTCAGCGACGGCCCGCCGTTCACTCCGTTTTTCGGGACCAATGGTGACCCGTTGGGAACAGGGAGCGGCGCCCCGTATGACCTTCCGAATGTCTTAAGCGGGTCTGGCTGTTCGTCGCTGGTAAATCCAGGGAATGTCGCAGGCTACATCAAGACCGAGTGCTTCGGGCTTCCGACGGCGCCAAATATGGCCTTTTGGCAGGCCAACTGCGACACGACATCACCCGTTTTTGGCGCTTCCAATACACCGGAGCCCTTCCCCATATGCTTCAATCTCATGGGCAACGCCAGCCGCAACATGCTGCGTGGGCCAGGCTTGGTAAATTTTGATTTCTCACTGTTCAAGAACAACTACATCAGAAGGATTTCCGAAACCTTCAACGCCCAGTTCCGGGCGGAGGTTTTCAATGCCCTGAATCATGCCAACTTCGCCCTGCCTTCCTTAGGAAATCAGGAGGTCTTCAACGCGAACGGCACCCTCAACTCGGCCGCGGGACGGTTGGCCTCGACGATCACCGCGTCCCGGCAAATTCAGTTCGCCCTCAAGGTAATTTGGTAATCGTGGGATGGGAGTCCCTGCGGAAAGCGACCATGCCGGTGGAGCATCAGAAAGCCGGTCGAAGTGTTTATTTGTCTGCTCCACAGCAAGGGTCATAGGCTGTCGCTCAGCACCAAGTGAAAATCCTGGATAGAACCGGACGCCGCTGGATGAATCTTCGGTGGCAGTTCTTAGGAGGCGAGAATTGCGGAAATTAAGTGCGATTTGCATGATGGTATTTACTTTCTTCGTGCTCAGGGCCAAGGCCCAGAACACGGTACCACTGAGGTTGATTGCAACAACCCCGATGCCGGGTTTCACGGGTGACTTCGACCATTTCGGAGTCGACCTCAAGGGCAATCGTCTATTTCTTGCATCCGAAGACCAAAAAACTGTTGAGGTGTTTAACCTCCGGACGGGGGAGCGGGTTCACAGCATTGAAGGTTTCGCGCACCCCCTGACGATGGCGTATCTACCCGAGTCTGATCGCCTGATCGTCACCGAGGGCGACATCGATGCCGTTGAACTAGTGGATTGTAAAGAATACAAGATCGTCAATACTCTGAAACTGGGTAAAGGCGTGGACCACGGTGTGCTCAACCCCGTAAATAAATATTTTTATGTGGAGAACGGCGGCGGACCAGACGGAAAGATACACGTGCTCAGTATCATTGATACGAAATCTTTTAAAAAAGTTGGTGATGTCGCCGGGCTTCCTGGAAATTCCAATGAGGGCATGGTCATTGACCATGCAGGAAAAAGGCTTTATGTAAACCTCACAGGCACAGACGAGATTGGAGTCATTGATCTAAACACTCGTCAACTAATTGCCAGATGGCCCTTGCCGGACGCGCACGTAGCCCACGCGATAGCCTTGGACGAACTTAATCACCGACTATTTACTGCCACCCGCAAACCGCCACAGTTTATTGTTTTCAACACCGACACCGGCAAAGTCGTGACTTCTCTCCCTTGTGTGGGTGTGAATAGTGACATGTCGATTGACGTTGCACGTAAACGAATTTACGTTACTGGGAGCGATACAGCATCTGTTTTTGAACAACACGATGCGGATCACTACGAGCACATCGCGGAAGTGCCGACAGCCTACCGTGCCAAATCATCAATTTTTGTGCCCGAGCTGAAACGGCTTTACGTCGCCGATTCAGGCAAGGGAAAGCCAGATGCGAAATTGGCGCTGCAAATTTTCGAAGTTCAGTGACCTGACTAAGTATTTCTGTCATGGGGAATAACAGGGTTTATTTCAACGAGGAAATATTTGCAAAAATGAGGAACCAGGTGACTGCCTGTGATCGGGCCATACTGCAATCCCGGAGTTGGAGCTGGGGTGTGCAGTGAATTCTCATTGGCGTTCCCGATCGCCGCAGCGCATTAATCAAGAGGAGAAATGTTCATGAACTTTTCTGGCCTTGGGCGTATTGCAGTGATTCTGTTCTTTGCATTGTTCGGCGCTTGTTTTCTGTTGGGGAACTATGCTCGACCGAAACCAGCGGCGGCAGGTTATCACTTAATTAAAACAATATCTTTGCCACCAGCCCCAGGTGGTGACGAGTACTACGACTACATTACAGTCGATGCCGACGCACGCCGCGTCTACATATCGCACGGTGCTGAGGTCGTGGTCCTCAATGCTGACGATTATTCTGTGGTGGGCAAAATTGGTGGCCTGATACGCTGTCACGGAATTGTCGTAGTCAAAGAGCTTGGCAAAGGATTCGTCACTGACGGTGACGCCCGGACTGGCGCGGACGTTCAGAAGGTAGTCATTTTTGATTTGAAGACCCTGAAGGTCACCGCCGAAATTAAAACCAACCAAGTCGACACGGATGCAATAATCTACGAACCGGTGACAAAGCACATCTTTACTTTCAATGGAGATAGCCACAACACGACCGTTATCGATCCGGTGAAAGAAATCGTGATAACGAACATCGATCTGGGCGGAGCCGTACAGTTCCCGGCCGTTGATGGCAAGGGGATGGTCTACGACAATAATCAGGAAAAAAATCAGGTTCTAGCCATTGACGCCCGCACGAACACGGTCAAGGCGCGGTGGCCGACCGCACCGGAAGGACAGCCCGTTTCCATGGCGATCGACCAAAAGGACCGGCGGCTATTTTCCGCAGGCCGCGATCCCCAGTTCGTGGTGATGATGGACGCCGACACCGGAAAAGTCATCCAGTCATATCCTATTTCCGCCGGAGTGGATGCTAACGCCTTTGAACCTGCAACGGGCATGCTGTTCGTAGCGACTCGCGAAGGCATGATCCACATCTATCACGAAGATTCACCCGACAAGCTCAGCGAAGTCGAAAGTGTCAAGAGTGAGTATGGGGCCAGAACTATTCAGGTTGATCCAAAGACCCACAAACTTTTTCTGAGTACGGCAGATTTTAATCCGCCAGCGGCTCCCACTGAAAAACAACCACATCCGCTGCCAACGGTGAAGCCAGGAAACTTTAGGGTGCTCGTATACGGGCGCTAAGTGGCCTGGGGTGGGACTTGCCCTTGTCCTTCGCCAAAATGCTATCTGGGTCATAAACGGCGAACTCAGAGGTGGCCTCGGGGCGCCGCACCGATTCAGTCTGATGGATCCTTGCGATGAAGAGTTCTTCTTCGGCTGACCATCCCATCGGCAACACCTTGCGGTTTTGTTCTTCATTGATCTGCATGGTAGACCTCCACAACTGCACACGCACACCCGTGAAAACGGTGGAGGCTTCGTGTACCCGCCGTGTACCTCAATTCGGCGTTTCTAGCGTTTTTGTGGGTTTTGTCGGAACATAGAATGAATAACTTACGTGTTTGCAAAGGGCTTGATGGTCCGATCCCCACCGCCCCTACCAATTCTATTGAAGCCACTCGACTTACTAGAGTCTGTTGCCAAACCCGTTTTATGCTCTATTGAATCAATGACTTAGCCTGGTTACGCAACAGATTCTAAGAACTCGGCTCCAATTGACCTACCACTTCCAGTTTGCTATCTATGCGTGCACTTGGGCGGATGCTGATGGGTTGACACCGTTCTATGCGTAGTCTAGCATATTTAAATAATTGAATATTCGCATGCCACAGCAGCTTGCCAACTTCAAGGCCGAGTTCTTCAAGGCGCTCGCACACCCGATCCGTATCCGGATCTTGGACTGCCTTCGGGGAGGCAAGAAGAGCGTAAACGAACTCAGCGAGATACTTCAAATCGAACCCGCCAACGTTTCACAGCAGTTGGGAGTTCTCCGAATTCGGAACATCGTGATTGGAACGAAGTCGGGGAGCAGCGTCTTTTATTCAGTTTCCGATCCGAATCTTTTCAAGCTGCTTGACGTGGCAAAGGACATTTTCAACAACCAGCTGGTGGGTGTGCGTGAAATGTTGGAGGAAATGCGGGAAAAGGGGCGCGGGAAATAGCCAGATGCAAATAGCACCCACTGCAATTGCGTTCGATTTTCTCCTAGCTGTACTGGGTTTCGTCGTTCCTGTCATCCTGATGGCAAGCCACGCCAAGGGCGTGCGCAGGGTCGCAGTCACGCTGATCCTGACTGCCGGTCTTGCGGGCTGTGCCGTGGCCGCTTGTGGATTCTGGCAGCAGTCGGCTCTTCTGGTCGACCTCTCCGGTGTGACGCCTTTTCCTTTCTCATTGGCTCTGGACCGTCTTAGTGCGTTTTTCCTTCTGTTGATCTGCGTGGTGATGGTGCCGGTCGTCGTTTTTGCCGTGTCGTATTTTGACCTTCATTACTCCGAACAACGTCGCAACTGGATGTGGGCGTTCTTTTCCTTATTTCTCCTATCCATGATCGTGGTCGTGACGGCATCGACGGGTTTTGCATTCCTGGCAGGTTGGGAACTGATGACCCTTGTCTCTGCCGGTCTAATCCTGATGGAGGGAGACTCACCGGATCGGTGTCACAATGTTTTCATTTATTTGCTGATGATGCATGCAGGCGCGGCTGCTGTGGTGGCGAGTTTTTTCCTTTTTCTGCCCTATTCGCACGCTCTGGATTTTGTGGCGATTCGCACGGCGAGCGCTGGCCTTCCGGTAGGAATCCGGACATCAATCTTCCTATTGGCCTTCTTGGGATTTGGGACCAAAGCTGGCATTATCCCATTCCACCTCTGGCTTCCTCGAGCCCACCCAATAGCCCCAAGCCCTGTTTCAGCGCTGATGTCCGGCGTCATGTTGAAGACGGCGGTGTACGGGTTTGTGCGCTTCGCTTTTGATTTTCTTGCAGGGGGGCCATCTTGGTTTGGATACGTGGTTCTTTTGGCTGGTGCGGTCTCGGGATTGCTGGGCGTTCTGTACGCAATCGCTGAACACGATCTCAAGCGGCTGCTGGCCTATCACAGCGTGGAGAACATTGGGATCATCTATCTGGGACTGGGAACATCGTTGCTATTTCTGGCAGGCCATGCACCGACTTGGGCAAGTTTGGCGCTGATCGCAGCTCTATTACATACTTTCAATCATGCTCTGTTCAAGAGCCTGCTGTTCCTCGGGGCAGGCGCTATTTCGAGTGCAACCCACACGCTAGACCTGGAGGAACTCGGCGGGTTACAGCGTCGGATGCCGATCACTGGAACAACCTTCCTTATCGCTTGCTACGCGATCGTCGGGCTGCCACTATCCAACGGCTTCGTGAGCGAGTGGCTCACGTTTCGAAGTTTTCTGGCCGGCTCGCTTCTAACAAATACAAAGGCACAAATCGTATTGCCGCTGATGGTGGGCGTCCTTGCCCTGATCGGCGGGTTGGCAGCGGCGTGTTTTGTGAAGGTCTTCGGTGTGGCCTTTCTGGGGCGGCCGCGTAGTGCGGAGGCGGAACATGCAGTCGAGGTGCCAGTTTCAATGCGGGGTGGAATGATCATGCTCGCAGCAGCCTGCCTGCTTATTGGAATTCTGCCGGGTTTTCTCTTGCATCCGCTAGCCTCGCTGGCTCAGGTTCTGATTCCTGGCAGTAGTGTGCCCGAGGAAACTCTGTTCATCGCTCGCGTTATTCCGTGGATTGCAGCGATCATCTTGGGAGTGAGTATGACAGGCGCACTGTTGAAACGCCGAGAGAGGCTGGTTCGAACCTGGGCGTGCGGTCTTCCAGGACTTACTAGCCGAATGCAGTACACGTCAACGGTATTTTCGAAACCAATTCGTTTTGTTTTCTCTCTGGTTTACAGGCCGGATCGTAAAATTGAGAGACTCCCAGCAGATCAGCCCTACTTTCCCGTGTCTATCACATATCATTCGGTCCGTACGACCTCCTACGAAAGGGTTATCTACCGACCGTTCGTTGAAATGATTCTTTCTGTGGCGCACCAGTTCCGGCGCTTACAGACCGGGAACATTCAAGTGTATCTGCTGTACATTTTTCTCGCCCTGGTTTCGCTACTCGCGTTCTTGAGGTTCCAGAAATGAAGATTGCAATAAACGTCCTCCAAGTGCTCACACTAATCCTGGGAGCTCCGCTGGTGAGCGGTATCGTTGCACGGTTGAAAGCATTGCTGCAACGGCGGCAGGGGGCCAGCATCTGGCGGCCATACTCTGATCTTGCCAAACTTTTCCGCAAGGAAGATCTTGTGCCGCCGACGGCATCGGGCGTATTTCGTGTCGTTCCCTTCGTATTGTTTGGGACGACGATCTGTGTGGCGGCCTTCGTCCCGTTAGTACAGCCTTCAGCGCTGCTCGCTTCCCGAGGTGACTTCTTCCTCTTTGTCTATCTGCTTGCGATGGGCCGGTTCTTTCTTTCGCTCGGTGGCTTCGATGGGGGCAGCGCTTTCGGCGGCATGGGGGCAAGCCGTGAGGCATTGGTTTCCAGTTTGGCGGAAGCTCCGTTCTTACTGTCGTTCGTTTCGGTTGCCATTCTGGCATCGCATGCTGACATCGCGGGGATGGTAGAGTGGACGCTGCAGCAAGACATCTTCAATATTTCCGCAGTGCACATTCTCGCGTTCACGTCCCTTGCAATGGTGGTGATAGCCGAGACGGGTCGGATGCCTGTGGACAATCCCACGACACATCTGGAATTGACGATGATTCACGAAGGTATGGTCCTCGAATACTCCGGACCTCGTTTGGCCTTGATGGAGTGGGCGAGCGCCGTCAAGCTTCACGCGATGCTGGCGCTTTTAGTTGCATTGTTTGTTCCTTGGGGCATGGCGTCGAGCGCATCAGTTGGAGCCCTCGGCCTCGCTCTGCTTCTATACTGTGCCAAGGCTGCCCTGCTGATGGTGCTATTGGCGGTGATCGAGAGTGGAATGGCCAAACTGCGAATGTATCTTGTGCCGGACTTCCTGGGAGTCGCTTCCGCAGTTAGCGCGCTGGCGGTGATCTTTACGATGCTGTCGAAGAGGTAGCGATATGGGTTTGATAGGATTCGCAACCGGTAAAGTGCTCAGTTCGTTTTCCGTCTTTCTGTTTCTCACGATTCTGCTGCTGGCTGTGGCACGCCGGATTTCGACAAGCGTGCTCCTTTTCAGCCTGCAGTCCGCTGTGATAACGGCGGAGGTTCTCGCTACGGGATTTCAGGAAAAACTGCCCGAGGCCTACGTGGTTGGCGCCCTGGTTTTCGTGATCAAGGTTATCGTGATCCCCCGCGCTTTCTTTGTGCTGGCAAGAAAACTGCAAACAGTGCGGGACGTGAAAGCTTCGACAACGCCGACCCAGTCGGTCTTTATCGCCGCAGCGATGATCTATCTGTCGTACGCAGCCGTTCATTCCTACGGGCAGGCTGTGCACGTGCCGGATGATGCTCTGGCTGCGGCCGTGGCTCTGATTCTTACCGGGGCGTTCCTGATGGTAAGCCGCAAGAAGGCGCTCATGCAAATGCTGGGACTACTCGTATTGGAAAACGGCATTTTCCTCGCCGCTCTGATCACGACATTTGGGATGCCATTGGTCATTGAAATCGGAATCTTCTTCGACATTCTGATTGGACTGCTTCTGATGGGAATCTTTGCATTCCGCATTCGCGACACTTTTGATCATCTGGACGTTTCGAAGCTGCGACGGCTTCGGGGTTGAGGAATGCTTCTCCTGTTAACACTCGCAATTCCAGCACTCGGAGCCGGCCTCATCTTCCTCTTCCGGAACCCGCGCGCGGCCACCCGTGCGGCCCTGCTGGTGGGAGGACTTGAAATCGTCTCACTCGGAGTGATCGTCTGGCAGGTTCACGTACGCGGCGCTTTGCAGGTGGGCCGTTATCTGCGGGCTGATGGCCTGAGCTCATTTTTTCTAATGAGTATCGCTTTTATTTCCGGCCTGGTACTGCTCTATGCCTCAGGCTACCTGCGCCACACGGGAGAAGGACGGTTCTCTTCGCCGCGCTGGTTTTACGCCCTGGTCTTCTTGTTTCTTTTCACGATGATCAGTGTCTGCCTTTCAGCGAACCTCGGCCTTCTGTGGATCATGATGGAGGGAACCACACTAGCCTCGGCCTTGCTTGTGGGCTTCTACAACACCGAAGGCGCGGTCGAGGCCGGCTGGAAGTACCTGATTGTCTGCACGGTTGGAATCGCCTTCGCTTTGTTTGGCACCATTGTGTTGTATCTCGCTGCAGTCAAGTCGGGCATGAGTCCGGGCGCAGCGCTCGACTGGCTCTCGCTGATGAATGCCGCGCCTCACATAGGGTTCGACCCGCACCTCCTGAAACTCGCATATGTTTTTGTCATCGTTGGGTACGGGACAAAGATCGGCTTCGTTCCCATGCATAGCTGGTTGCCGGATGCGCATGCCGAAGCTCCCACGCCCATCAGCGCTTTGTTGTCGGCAGTCCTGCTCAACTGTGCCATGTACGCCCTACTGCGTTATGACGCAATTGTCACCCGTGCTGCAGGGCCCGCTTTCCCTCACACTTTACTGCTCATATTTGGCGCAGTGTCAATGGTTGTGGCTGGGCTGCTCATTCTGGTGCAGCGAAATCTGAAGCGTTTGATGGCCTACAGCAGTATTGAGCACATGGGAATCATCGCCATCGGCCTGGGATTGGGAGGGCCACTCGGACTTTTCGGGGCGCTCTTACATACTTTCAATCACTCTGTCGCCAAGTCTCTTCTCTTTTTCAGCGCGGGCAACGTCCGCCATAACTTGGGGACGTTGCGTATCGATAATATCAACGGCATGACGCGTACCATGCCGCAAACGAGTGCAGCCTTGGTCGTCGGGAGTCTCGCGATCGTCGGCCTGCCGCCGTTCAGCCTGTTCGTCAGCGAGTTTGCCATTCTCTCGGAAGCCTTCACGCAAGCGCGATACTTCCTTGTAGCCATTTTTCTAATCGTACTTTCGGTGGTTTTCGGCGGTTTCGCCTACCATCTTTTTCGCATGCTCTGTGGTGAGTCGACACAGCACCCGGAGAATTCAAAACTAATTCCTTCCGAATACACTGCGATGGGGATTGCTGCTCTCTGCCTCCTATCCTTTGGAGCGCGGATTCCTCACTTGTTTGGTGTCCTCCTCCAAGAAGCGATGGCGGTCTTGCGATGAAGGAAAATGCGCCAACAGCGGGCCCGGATCTTCAGAGAGCTTCTTCGGGAGCGACGTTCACAATTCCTCAGGCTAAAGACGGGACCCTGGCACGTCTCGTCACCATCTTCGGAAGCCTCCGTTCAAACCGGGAGAAACAGGTCCATTACATCTTTGATGTCGGTGATCCCGATTACCGCGAGATCGTGCTGCCAGCGGGCGGCCCCCTCAGTTCCATTTCGATCCAAGTGCCGGCAGCGGCATGGTATGAGAGAGAACTCCACGACCAGTACGGCATTGAGATCGTGGGGCACCCTGATCTGCGGCCGTTGATTTTTCACGACAACTGGCCAGACGGTGTCTGCCCCATGATTGATTCAACGAACGAAGTTCCTTGGTCGAAGCGCGAATATCGCTTTTTGCAGGTGCGGGGCGACGGCATAGCAGAAGTCGCCGTAGGCCCTGTTCACGCAGGCGTCATTGAACCGGGACATTTCCGGTTCAGTGTCGTTGGGGACACAGTCTTACATCTCGAGTTGCGCCACTTCTACACTCACAAAGGCACTGAGAAACTGTTCGAGGGCACACCTGTACACGCAGGAGCGATGATCGCGGAATCAGTCTCTGGTGATAACTGTTTCGCTCATGCGGTTTGCTATTCCCAGGCGGTGGAGAAGGCGTATCGGACCGATGTTTCGGCGCGAGCCTCGGCCATTCGTATGATTGGGCTGGAGTTCGAACGGATTGTCGCGCACATCTCGGATGTGGGCGGATTGTGCACGGATGTTGGTTTCAATGTCGCCGCTGCGTCTGCGACATGCATTAAGGAGTTTTTGCTTCAGGCATCATCACGTTGTTGCGGCACCCGCTATTGGCGCGGGATCGCGGTACCCGGTGGCCTGCGATTTGATCTCGCCCCCGATAAAGTAGGTGACCTCGGTCAGGCTGTCTCACAAGCTTCTCGCGAATTTGCAGATCTCGCCCACCTGGTCCTAGAAACGCCCTCCATCCAGAACCGCTTTGAGACGGCGGGAGTCCTTGGTAAGGAAGTGGTCCGCGACCTGGCAGTTGTCGGCCCGGTCGCGCGCGCCAGTGGGATGGATTGTGACGTTCGTCGCGACCATTCTTACGGCTATTACGAGAAGTGTCGATTCGAAGTGCCTGTCACGCATTACGGAGACGTGATGGCACGCGCACGGGTCCGGATTGCGGAGGCCGCGACATCCGCGCGTCTAATTCAGGAAGCCATAAGTGTCCTGCCGAGTGGAGCAGTGCTCGTTCCCGTTCAGACCCAGGGAGAAGTACAAAGTTCTTCTGCCGTGGAGTCACCCCGTGGGGAGCTCTATTACTGGGTGGAGGCCCGCGACGGTTGCCTGACCCGCTGTCACATTAAGTCTCCGTCATTTCAGAACTGGCCCGCGATGCCCTTCGCGGTGGCAGGCAATATCATTGCGGATTTTCCGCTGATCAATAAAAGCTTCAATCTTTCTTACTCAGGGTGTGACCGATGATTTTCGATGTGGTTAGCCGGAGCCTGCGCCAGCCGGACCGCCTGATTCCGGTCGAAGCTTTGCTTGGGAACTGTGACGGCAGCCGAATGCCGGAGGTTATCGCGGATCAGTTGACGCCGGCCATCGCTCAAAGGCTCATTGAAGTCTGTCCTACAAGGGCATTCGGGAGAGTCGAGCGCGAGGGCCTTCCATGCCTCACTTTGTCCTATGGCGAATGCATTGGCTGCGGAAGGTGCGCAGAGGTCGCGGAGGGCGCCGTGGTGGCCGCGAAGCGTTTCACCTGGTCCGGTGTCGCGAAGCAACAAACGGTGCGGTTCTGGGATATCAACGGCCGGTCGGAGATTATCTCGGCTGCTCCGGCTCCGGAAGCCGCACGCGGGCAAATTCACTCTCTTTTGCAAAGAGCGCTAAACGTTCGGGAATTGGATGCCGGCTCCTGCAATGGGTGCGAGGCAGAAATCACCGCTCTGACCAATCCGTACTATGACCTGGAACGGTTCGGAATTCATTTCGTCGCGTCACCCAAGCATGCTGACATGCTTCTGGTGACGGGTCCGGTCACGCGCAACATGGCCGAAGCAGTCAAGGCCACCTACGAAGCGGTCCCAGCGCCGAAGTTAGTGGTGGCGGTTGGAGCATGTGGATGTAGTGGGGGAATTTTCGCAGGCAGCTATGCAGTTGTAGGCTCGGTGGACGCTGTTATTCCTGTGGACGGGTACATCCCCGGCTGCCCCCCAACTCCGGCGATGTTAGTAACAGGAATCTTGGAAGTCTTGCGGCGGCGCGTCGCAAGATAATTCGGCTCAGATTTTTTGAGACCTCAGCTGATAACGCCAATCTCAAAGATTTGCCGCAGGTCAGATGTGATTTCTTCCCCAAGCACTTTCATCAGTGTCCATTAATGGGCAATCTGAATGCGATGTACTCACCCGAGTATGAGCCTGCGCTGACTGCAACAACAATGTACTGTCTGCCGTTCAGCATGTAGGTCATGGGCGACCCGCTCTGAGGCGCCGGCATGTAGACCGCGCCGACCTCTTTGCCAGTCGCCTTGTCATAGGCACGCAGCATCGCGCCTCGCGCCCCGGATGGCGTCCTGAAGAAGCCAGCCTCGCCAGCGATGATCAGGGTTTTAGTCGCCAGTGTCCCGATAATACCTGCACGGCCCGTACGCGGAATGGTCAGGCCTTTGAGCGCAGGATTGTCGCGAACGGCATCCGGCGTTTCGCCGTGCGCGATCTGCCATACGATTTCGCCCCTGTCTAGATTGATTGCTGTAATGCGGCCATAAGGCGGCTTCAACAGCGGCAAGCCTCGGACGTTCAGACCAGGGTCACCACCCTCGCCCAAGGCAGCTGGGGCACCAGGCTCAGCAGGCGTGGAAACCGGGAGCGCGCCCATAGGTCTCCCGGGCCGAGGCGGAATCCCAGCGGTTCCCTGGACGTACTCCATGTCTGAGAATTTTGGGTCGGGGGAGGGAACGAGCCCCAGGGTAGCGATTCCGCTTTGCGAAAACACATACAGGATGTGGGTCTCAGGATCGTATGATCCGCCCGGCCAGTTCGCTCCGCCTGTTGCTCCCGGTGATGCAATCGTGGCCAGCGGCCCCCCAAGCTTACTCACCGATGGCGGCGTAAATAACGGCCCGATCCGATATTGTGAGACCAGTTTCTCCGCTTCCGCCCGGAGTTCCGGCGTGAAGTTGATCAGACTGTCGCTTGAAACGCCCTGGTTGTCGTATGCGGGCGGTTTGGTCGGAAATGGCTGCCTGGGCGAGTACTTCTCTCCGGGCACATCACCTTGCGGTACGGGCCGCTCCTCAATCGGCCAGATGGGCTGGCCGGTCTCGCGATTGAAGACGTACAGGAAGGCCTGCTTGGTTGGCTGCGCCACAGCCTTGACGGTCCGGCCGTTGATGGTCATGTCGGCCAGAATCGGAGCGCAAGGGATGTCCATGTCCCACAGGCCGTGGTGAACGAGTTGATAGTGCCACTTTCGCTTGCCCGTTTGTAAATCCACTGCGACGAGACTCTCGCCAAACAACCCGTCCCCAGGGCGATCGCCTCCGTAGTAGTCTCCGGTTGGCAATTCCACCGGCAAATACACCAGCCCTAGATCTTCATCCACAGATATCTGTCCCCAGACACCTGTATTTCCGGTGTAGGACCAGGAATCCTTCTCCCACGTTTCGATTCCATACTCGTCGGGACGCGGGATGGTGTGGAAAATCCAGAGGCGCTTGCCGGTCCGCACGTCGAATCCGCGGACATAGCCTTTCACGTTTTTCCTGCTCTTTGGGACGCTTCCGGTCAGGTGCGCGGCCCCGACTATCACTACATTCTTGGCCACGACGGGCGTCGAATGAAGACCGACCTCTCCAGTGACCAAATCGATGTCCTGATCGTCGTCCTGCTTGAGATCGACCACGCCGTTCTTGCCGAAGCCGGGTACAGGGACGCCGGACTTGGCATCGAGAGCGATGAGCCTGTAACCGGGCGTGACGTACAAGATTCGCGCTTCGTTGCCATCGGTCCAGTAGGCCAATCCATGACCCGAAAGCTGCCTTGGCGCATTGGTACCGCGCGCTCCTTCGTTCTCACTGTGCATCCAGAGCATCTCGCCGGTGGACGCGTCCAGTGCCACCACGGCCCGCCGCGACCCGCCCGTCGTGTACAGCACGCCCTTGACCATCAGCGGCGTCCCTTCCAACTTGTATTCCGGCCGTGGGCCGAGGCTGTCCGTCTTAAATCGCCAAGCGACCTCCAGCTCGTTGAAGTTCGCTGCGTTGATCTGGTCCAGCGCGCGGTACCTGGTACTCGCCAGGTCCCCTCCGTAGGTCGGCCACTCACTGTCCTTCGCGACAGATTGGGCCGAGACGCGTCCGGTCATGCTCAAGAGCACGACAACAAACGACAAAACCGAACGCAACCACATGTGCAGTCCGCAAGTTTTCGTCGAATCCATGGATTCTTCTCTCTGAGTTTCCGTCGATGACGGGCAGTCGGCCTACCGTTCAATCTGGAAATTCCGATTGCAACTTTATCTTCGCGCAAACCATATGCTTCCCGCCCTCTCGTGTCAAGTTGAGGAAGCACTGAGCGACCCACCGATGCCGACCCGAAAGTGGTCGGGTGCACCTCCGAAGTCTAGCCGCCCCAGTTTCCGAGAATCCGGTTTCTCAGGCACAACTGGCTATGTCACAAGAGACCTGTCAGCGACTATTTTCGCTCTGCTTCGTATCCTTGTAGCGTCTGTGAGTCTTTTTGTGAACCTAGAAAGGGGCATCAAGGTTAATGCAGCACGGGACACCGCAAGAGCGGCTCATGCGGACATCACAGTCTTAGAAGGTAATCGCAAACATCCCGCCGCCAGCGGTGCCCGCGTATGCCGTGCTGTGGTTTTGCGGGTCCACCCCGAGGGCACGCCCTGGCGTCAAGGTCTTAAACGGCGGGCGCCGTTTCCTGGTTCAAGCCTACTTCCCGCCGAGGAATGCTGCCGCGCGCACCAACTCCGGCCGGGCCGCTGTGGAATTCTTCGCCAACGCCATTAGGTCGGTGTAGTAGATCTTTGCCGTACCGCGATCGCCTGCCAGCTCTGCCGCGCGTGCAGCGCCGGCGATACCGCGGAACCGCCGTGGTGTCACTTTAAGCGTCGCCTTGTACTCAGCCAATGCCGCCGCTGGTGATCCGGTCTCAAGCAACATGTCGGCCAGCAATTCTCGTGCGGGCAGGACGGAGCCAGGCGTTACCGGGTGCTTCTCGGTGCGGTCTTCGAGATCGGCCGCAGTGCCCGCCAGCACCAAAGCATCGTTTTTATTTCCGCTCGCCAGCGCCACCCACGATTGCGCCGCGATCTCCTGAATCTCGATCTGAGTCGCCCAGTCATACGGTTGACCGGGCGGCTCGGCACGCTTCAGTTCGCCAAGCTTGTCTATGGCCCGGCGCGCACCAGCCAGGTCGCCCGTCCGCGCGCAGCCGAGCGCGCGGACGAAATTTGGAATCGCCTCGGCGTGGGGGAAATCCTTCCAGGGGAACCACAACGGCGAAATCTCGAGAACGGCCGCGGCCTTCCAGTCGTGCCGCTCCAGCGCATAGCGGACTGGCGCCGCCGCAAAGGCATAGGCCGCGGCGAACTGCGGGTCGTCCACCTTTGTCATTGCGCGCATCTCGCCGAGTATCTCAAGCGACCGGCCGTCTTTGGCCTCCTGTAGCCACGCATAGACCAGATAGTCATCGGCATGCAACTCATCGAACGACCCCGCGCCCGGATGCATCTTGGCCGCGCGACTCTTTGCCGCCGCCGCTGAGGCCAGGTTCGACTCGATAGACTCGTCCCACAGCCCCAGCCGGGTGAAGATGTGCGTCGGCATGTGCAGCGCGTGGGGTGCGTCCGGAGCGATCTTCGCGTACGCGCGCGCCGCCGGCAGCGCCCCCTCCGCCAGCGGCGGATAGTCAAAGCTGTGGATGAGGTAGTGAGCCACGCCTGGATGTTTCTGGTTGCGGGGCAGCACGGCAAGCAAAATGTCTGCCGCCTTCTTCTGCTCGGTTAGTGTCTTGTCGTTGTCGTCGGCCAGGCCGCGGACCGCGAGCGCATAGAATATGGCTGCCTCATCATCGTCCAAGTAGCGCTCGTGCAGTTGTTTCATCGCCTCGCGATACGCCTCCGCGCGTTTGCGGAGCGGTACTGTCGCCCATTCGCGGTACAGCGCCGCGATGGCCGCGATGTAGTCCCTCTCGCGTTGGGTCTTCGCAGAGGCCCGCGTGGCCCTGGCGGAGGCTTCGGCACCCCGCTCCAGGTCCTGGCGCGTGGGTGGCGCCCAAACCGGATGATAGTAAGTCATCGCGACACCCCAGTAGGCCATGCCGCAATTGGGCTCGGCGGCGCCGATCTCGGAAAAAACCTGCGCCGCCTCTTCGTATCCGAACGAGTGCAGCAAAGCGACACCGCGCGTGAATTTCTCCTGCGCGGGCACGCTGCAAGAAATCGGAAAGTGCACCGTCCCCAGTCCGGAAATGGCGCCGTGGTCGTGACGCGAGTGATCTTCCTGGGCAGCGAACGCGGCCACCATCGGGTAACCCGACAGCAGGGCCAATACCAAGCACGCTGTGATAATCCCAAATGCGCGCATGTTCTCTCCTCTTAGCCGGAGTTTCCATTTTGACTTCCCGGCCGAACGATAACGTACACACAACCCCGTCAGTACGCAATGGTCCAGCCAGGTTTTTGAGTGCAGAGCCTTTCCGACGGCTGCGGCAAAATCTCAAAGCCAAAAACTGACGCCAAGCAGTAGCCAGTAATTTCGGGCGTGCTTGATCACGCATCCGTCCGTTTTCACCAGCCGCTGCTGCAAGATCGTCAGCGACCAGTTCTTGATCCGCCGCCCCAGTGCCTGAGAAGTCCTCTTCTCGGAATGTGGCCCGGGGGCTCATGGGGCGGATTTCCACTTTCAGATAATCCCGTTCTATAAAAGAAGATGTCTAGAGAAATGCTTCCCCCGCGACGGTAAGGCACAGGGGAAATGGTCTTGCAGTCCAGCCCAAGTAATGCAACGCTAAAGGGGCGCCCTTTTATAATGCGTTTCTCAGGAGCAATCAAGCGAAGGCAGGAGCTTAGCAGCAGATCTGGCCTACACTTGAGCCCTGTAAGCGGCAGGTGCTACTCTAACATTCACCATGCGGAGAGTCGTCGCGTGTAGTTTGGCAGTGGTCTTATGTGCCCTAATTTCGAGCAGCGCTTGGGGTGATAGTGTTCAATACGTGACGCTGGCCTTGGAGCAACGGACCACTCTTCGAGTCAGCGAATTGGCAGTGCTGCCGATTCCTCCTGATCATCACTATTCGATTGTCGTCGCTGGGAATGTGCTCGTGCCTGTTCGCCGCTCAAGACGCAGAGTGTTGTACCGTGCCGTCCGGCCCGGATTCGAAACAATCATCCTGAGTCCCTATGTGTCAAAGGGAGAGTGCGTCAGCTGCGCGACACTTCACTATTTCATTACCGTTGTTTCCCGGCACCTGCAACAAGATACCCCGGCTGCTGCGTTGTCAAACAGAAAGTGAATTAAATCGATCCTGCATGAGAAGTCGCATTATCGGAAGCTGGCCCCACTTTCCGAGAATAGTGTTTATCCGGACCCATCCAGGACTAGGGGACGGGAAGGCTGTTCCCGACAGTTGCCACTTAGATCGAAGCCTTGAAATTTGAGTCTCGTTAGGCGCAGGCCCCTCATTCAGCCTGCTTCCTAACGTATCTCTTCAAGGCCCGCGGGCCGACTTCCGCGCCGTATACGTTGCCCGCGTCATCCGTCGCCACGCCTTCCGCCGCGGTCCCGTTCCCTGGCTCCAGCCCTTGGCCCGGGTTCGGATCAGGGTCGGGAATGAAGGCCGCGACCTTGCCGTCTTTGACGCTCCCGATTCTGATGCCCCGCTTGAAGCCCGGATTCCGCTCCGAATTCGATTCTGAGTCGGCCGAATAAAGGACGCCGTTCTTATCGATGAAAAGACCGCTCGGCCTGCCGAATTGTCGCCATTCTTCGAGGAATTTTCCGTCCTGGTCGAAAATCTGGATGCGACTATTCTCGCGGTCGGCGACGAACAACCGTCCGCTGGAATCCATGGCGAGTGAGTGGGGCATCTCGAACTCGCCCGGCCCCTTCCCATGTTTTCCCCACGCCTTGATGAACTTTCCGTCCGCCGAGAACTTCACGATCCGCGCATTCGAGTCCTCGCCATGTCCGTCCGCGACGAAAATGTCGCCATTGGGGGCGACCAGCACATCGGTCGGTCGATTGAAAGTATCCAGACCATCACCGGCGATTCCCGCCTTGCCCAGCGTCATCAGAACCTTGCCATCCGGACTGAACTTGAAGACCTGATGGCCTTTTCCGTCTTTGCCCAGTTCGTCGGTCACCCACACGTTTCCGCTCTTGTCCACAAACAGGCCGTGAGGACGTACGAACATCCCCTCGCCAAAGCTCTTCAAAAGATTGCCCGACGAATCGAATTTGAGAATTGGCGCAAGGTTTGAACCGATGCAGGAGGTTCCACCACATCTCTCAACGACCCAGATGCTCCTGCCGTCCGGATCAATGTCAACGCCGATCACCTGTCCCCACGTCCTTCCCTCTGGAAGCTTTGCCCAGTTTTCGACTGTGCGATACGGATTGGGTTGGGAATTGGGATTGGCTTGGGCGTATGCCTTTCCTCCAGATACCGCGATGACGATGACGGTGGCGACTCCGAGCGTGAATCTCATTCGACCTGCATGTAACACGGCAACCCCACGAGCAATTTTCTTCTGAGACATGTGCTGAGAAGCGAGCCCATCTTACTCCACCGGCAGGCCATTTGCGTATGCATCCGAGAGGTTTTCGGCGTAGCGACCTAATTGAACGGATAGCTGTCGATAAATCCAATCAGCATCAGTGACCTCTCCCCGATGGTGGGGTTGAGTCCGAATAAGTCGGCTTCTCGGATAGTGGCCCTGGGTCTGACAGTGGGAAGTTATCCACTTTTCAAGATCGGTGTTTCTCGGGCGAAATACAACCTGATGAGGGAGGCAGACTGACCAATCGAGGTCCTGTGGAAGGTTGGGTTCGCTCTGGGACACGGGCAATGCTAGGCTGTCACAAAAGAAGCGGGGTGTTGGAAAGGCCGGCCCGCAGATCGCTGAAGTGCAGCCATGCGAGTGAAGGAGAAATAGCCGCCGGGGCCTGTTAGACTGCGTGCCTGAACGGAATGGAGGCCGGGAGAATGAGAAAGATCTTGTGGAGTCGCGCGGCATGTACGGTTTTAGGAATGATTGTGTTTGCGGTCGCCGTGGTGCGATGCAGTGCTCAGGCGGCAGCGGACGATTCGTTGGTCATCATCCACGCGAACGTGATCGACGGCATTTCAAACGCTCCCGTGATGGATGCCTCGGTGGTTGTGCTGAACGGGCACATTCAGAGCATTGGGCGCGGGCCGGCGCCCGCCAGCCAGGGCGCGATTGTTGATCTCAAGGGCCGCTGGTTATTGCCAGGATTCGTAGATGCGCACGTGCACGTTGGTGATTTAGCTGCTGCGCGGAGAGCCCTGCGTTCGGGTACGACGACGATTGGAGAGGCCGGGGTCAATCACTTTGCAGACGTCGGCATGCGCGAGCTGAATCACAGGGGCGTCGTGGACCTGCCGGACGTTGTCGCTGCGGGTTATCACATTCGGACGCATGCAGCTGACGACTATTTTATTGATTTTCCACAGAACGCCAATCTGATGGGCGGAGTGCATGGAACGGAAAGCGTCAGGCGGATGGTCCGTGAAATGGCGAGCCATGGTGTGAACCGGATCAAGGTGATGGCGACCGAGCGAGCGGGAACGCCGGACACCGATCCTCGGATTCGCATTTTCAATGATGAAGAATTGGCTGCGATTGTCGATGAAGCGAGCAAAGCTGGATTGTGGATGGTGGCACACGCGCATGGTGACGAAGGCGCGGCGGCAGCCGTGCGCGCCGGGGTGCACTGTATTGAGCACGGCACCTACGTGAGCGACGACACTCTGCGGCTCATGAAGGAGAAGGGTGTGTATCTTGACCCCACGTTGACGGCGACCGTGGATATGACGGACCCCGAAGGCGAGTACGACAACCCCATCCTGCAGATGCGTGGCAGAGCCATGCTGCCTGTAGGGCGCGAAATGACGGCGAAGGCATGGAAGATGGGCGTCAGAATCGTGGCGGGCACGGACACTACTTATTTTGATATGAACAATCGAACGGTCGCGGACGAAATCATTGAGCTGGCAGGTGCCGGAATGCCCCCCATGGATGCGATCAAGGCGGGGACCTCAGTATCCGCGGAAGAATTGGGAGTGGATAAACGGACCGGCTCAATCCGCGCCGGATACGAAGCGGATTTTGTGGTCATTGACCGCAGCCCTCTTGAAGACATTCGTCACATAGGCGACGTACTGATGGTTGTCAATAACGGCAGGATTGTCCTTAACCGAATGAACGTCGCCCCGCGCCAGTGAGCGGCTGCAATGCTCCGTCGTCCACCCGCTGCGTCTCGGTGCCCTCGACTGCCCGGCCGGTCTCTTGGACGATGTCCAGCCTGACGACCTTGCGTAGCAGATGCTGCATCTTGGTGCAAACTGAGCCGATCGAATCAAGGCTAGGTAATATTGGTCTGAGCGCTCAAAACGATTTTCCAGCCGTCACCTCGGTTCACGAACATTCGGAGGTTCCAACTTGTCGGTTTCGCAGCGCCATTTCGTCCCTGAAGTGCTTCCATGATCACCACATTGCCGAAATCAAACATACGCATTGACAGTACCGAGGAACCCCCAGAACCGCCGTTCTCTCCGTAAAGCTTCCGTTCCTCAGCCAATTCCACTACATGTTCCAGTTTGGCAATGTCACTTCGCGGTGTGAGGGTTTCGTGATAATCGTCGGCATGGGCAGCCCAATCTTCCGGGTTCGGGTGCCATTCATCGTTCTTCAAACGAAACCACGCAGTCATAGCTCCTTCTTGGGCTGCATTTTCCGGCTTGTACGGCAGCGTCTTACAGGGATTTTCGCAGACCTTATCCGCTTCGGTGGGAGGATTCGGCGGTGCCATGTTTTCCGACCTCTCCGTAGGAATGGGGATGTCCAGAAAGACGAACGCCTGCCAGCCCGCGGAATTCTTCACCCAGATATGAGCAAAGCGCTGGTTGTGGTGAATTCCCAACACGCGTTCGACCTGGCCAAGAAGGTCGATTGTCCGCACATCCAAAGCGCCTTCGTTGTCAGCTGCGAGCAGGGCCAGATCATCGAGGACCTGAGCCTTTGTATGTATCCTTCCGTTCGCCTCGACCCACTGAAAGTTCTCATCTAGAAGAGCAGAGACTGCCTTCTTGTCACCATGTGCGAGGGCCTCGGCCAAAGCGTGGTCAGCTTGACGGTATGTCTGCTTGTCATCGGCAGCGGCAAGCGGTTTGCTAGCCAGCGTGGCCAATAGGCAAACGCAAACAACGCTGCCAACGAGCGCACCTGAAACGAAGCGTCTCATAGGTCTCTCCTTGCGGTGACAGTGAGCGGAAATACCAATCGTAGAACGCCCGTACACCAAATCCCGTCCGAATCGCACTTACATTTTCCCCGAATCGTTCAGCCCCATTTACTTGGTGCCATCCATGATGGGAGCGCCCTTTCATGATGCATCAGCTTATCGGCAAGTGGGCCTCAGCGATTGGCAGCCCAGGCCATGCCGTCCGGCTCGCTGTCGTTCCCCATTGGAATGCGGCTCGCAACCTTGCGCGCCGCCACGTCAATTACGGTCACTTCGTTGTCGCGCATGTCGGCGACATACAAGCGCCGCCCATCCGCGGAAAACACCATGCCGCTCGGTCCCTTGGGCATTTCCAGAGTGGCCAGCATCTTGCGATCGCTCGCGTCGAATACAGCCATCTGATTGCTTGATGAATTCGATACCCAGATCTCTCTCCCGCCGGGTGTGAACCGAAGGCGCGACGGCCCTTTTCCGCCGCTCTCGAACGTCGCGACGATCTCATCGGTGGCCGTCGAGATTACCGCAACCTTGTCGCCGGCGCGGACGCCGACCCAGACCTCTCGCCCGTCGGGCGATATGGCAATGCCCTCGCTGCCCGGCCCCGTCGGAAGGACCTTCGTGGTGCCTGCGGCGCGGTCGATCACGCTCACGCTGCCCGAAATCGTATTCGTTGCATAGAACTTCTTTTCATCGGGCGTGATCACGATCAGATGCGTGCGCTGCTGGGTGGTGGGCCAGACGTGCAGGATCTTCCCGGTGGCAGCGTCCAGTTCGAGCAGCGACTGTGGAGTTTCCGTGGTCACCCAAACATTTTTCCCGTCATGGCTGACCAGGAGTCCATGAGGACTCATATGCGTGCCAAGGTCCCACGTGGTTTTCACAGCGCGGCTCACCAAGTCAATCACCGTGATCGTGTGCCCTGGCTGCGTGTGCGTTTGATCGTCGGCGGGATAATGGCTAAATGGGCCGAAGTTGGAGACGTACGCTGTGCGCCCGTCGGGCGATACCGCGACTTCGTGCGGACCGTGCCCCGTGGGTAGTTTCGCCAGCACACTTCCGGTAGCCGGATCAATCAGCGCCGCGCGGAACTCAGACTTGTTCAGCACCACCAAAGTGTCGGGCTGCGCCGCCAGCATACACGCCGCGAGCGCCGCCAGCAGCACGAATACACCGAAAGTTCTCTTCATGGCATGACCCCCTGGGAGGAGTTTGGTACTCGAGGAAGCTTCCAATCGCCCGGAGTATACACCCATCCAGGGGATTTGAGATTGACCCGACAGGGTCGCTGGCGTATGGTTCTGAGTTAAGGGGAAGCTCAAATCGGGAATTCAGGAAGGTAATTGGCCAGATTGGCAGATCGGACAAAG
The DNA here is from genome assembly GCA_041488495.1 of Terriglobia bacterium. GTDB lineage: Bacteria > Acidobacteriota > Terriglobia > Acidiferrales > UBA7541 > Palsa-360. Next base: position 61,462 of record JBGPPL010000012.1, on the reverse strand, counting down.
TTCGGGACGCCTGGGATGCCGGCAGCTTTGTACAATTTGCATTTCCACTTTCGAGCCATCCAGAAAATTGCTATTCTTCACGTCAGTTCGGGAGTCGTCTGGGGAATGCCGGTTTATAACGGAGAAGGGATGAGATAAGCATGACCACACATGACGCTGCGCGCCGCGCATTCTTGGTCCGCGCGGCGGTTGGCGCGGGAGCCGCCGCGGGTGCGGGCCTCGTGCCCGACGTGTACGCCCAGAATCACGAACAGCAGAAGGAAGCAGTCGCCCCAGCCCAGCAGCATCCAAGCGGCAGTGAGCATGGCGCATTCTTCAACCACGACAATGCCGCCACGATTGCGGCGTTCACCGAGCGGATCATGCCCAGTGCACCGGACAAGCCGGGCGCCCAGGACGCGGGAGTGCTCAATTACATTGATCTGGCGCTTTCCGGCGCCTACGCCGATCTTCAGGATTTCTACCGGCGCGGGCTTGCTCAACTCGATGCGTACTGTCGCAAGACCTATAACGCGCCATTCGTGCGGCTCGGTGCCACGCGACAAGACGAAGTGATCAAGGCGCTCGATGAAGGCAAGGCAACCGGGTTCACGTGGCCCACCGCGCAGGAGTTCTTCAATACCATCCGCACGCACACGATGGAAGGCATGTTCGCCGACCCGATCTACGGCGGCAACAAGGACTTCGCAGGCTGGCGCCTGGTGGGCTTTCCCGGCGCGCAAGCGATTTTCACGCCGACGGATCTGCAGAGCAGACAAGCGTTCGCGCGTGCGCCCATGATCGGTCTGCAAGCGCAGGCCAAAGGCCCAATGCGGATAGGGTGAACCATGGCAACCGAAAAAACTGATGTCGTCATCGTCGGAGTGGGCGCAGCAGGCGGGATACTCGCGGCTGAACTCGGCAAAGCGGGCATGAAAGTCATTGGCCTGGAGCGCGGCCCGCGTCTCTCCACCGCGGACTTCAGCGCACACGACGAATTGCGCTATTTCCAGCGGCAGGAGCTGCGCCCGAACGTGAAGCGCCAGCCCGTCACCTGGCGGCCGAACGCGAACGCGCGCGCGAACCCGCTCCCGATTCTGAATTATGGCAACCAGGCGGGCGGCGGCACCGTCCATTACGGCGCGCTCTCGTGGCGCTTTCACGAGGACGATTTCCGCCCGCGATCGCAGACGATTGAGCGCTACGGAGCATCGGCGATCCCGCAGGACTCATCGCTCACCGACTGGCCGTTGACTTACGCCGATCTGGAACCCTTCTACGATCGCGCCGAATACGAACTCGGCGTGTCGGGCAAGGCAGGCAATCTGCAGGGACGCAAGATTGACGGCGGCAACGTGTTCGAAGCACCGCGGCGTCGCGAGTATCCGCTGCCGGCATTGCTCGCGGATCAATCGGGCGTCATCTTCGAAGCCGGGGCCCGCAAACTGGGCTATCACCCGTTTTCGTCCCCGCGCGCGATCCTCTCGCAGCCGTATCAGGAGCGGTCGGGCTGCACCTACTGCGGCTTTTGCCAGTCGTTCGGCTGCCACGTCGGCGCGAAGTCGAGCATTCTCGTCACGAAGCTGCCCGAAGCCGATGCGACCGGCAACTTCAAATTGCTCACGGGTACCATGTGCTACCGCGTGAATAGCGACAATAGCGGGCGCTCGACGGGCGTTTCGTACTACGGTCCCGACGGCTCGGACAACGCGATCGAGGCGGAGCTCGTCATTCTCGCTCCCTTCATCTACGACAATACGCGCCTGCTGCTGCTTTCAAAGACGGCAAAGTTCCCGAACGGCCTGGCCAACTCGAGCGGCCAGGTGGGCAAGCATCTCATGGCCCACCTCGGTCCGAGGGTGTTCGCCACGTTCGACGATCGCTTCGTCAACATCTACATGGGCCCCAGCGCCCAGAAGCATAGTCTCGACGACTTCAATGCCGACAATTTCGACCACACTGGCTTGGACTTCATCCGTGGCGGGCAGATCTCGGTTACTCCTGTCGACCTGGAGGCCGGCCCGATCGGCGCCGCCATTAGTATGACCCCGCCGCCTGGCATCCCGCGGTGGGGCGCGGCATATCGCGACTTCCTGGCGAAGTACTTCACGCGGCACGCCGCAATCGTTGCGCAGACCGAGAACCTGCCGTACGCCGATCAGACGATCGACCTCGATCCGGACGTGCGCGATCAGTATGGCTTGCCGGCGCCGCGCCTGACTTACGACTGGCGGCGGCCGAACGAGCTGGCGCGCGTCGAGTTCCTGCTGCGGAAGTTGGAAGGGCTGGGCCGCGCGATGGGTGCGACGCAAGTATGGCGTGCCCCTCAAAGCCAGGGAATTCCGGGAGCGCACCACGAGGGCGGCACGCGCATGGGAAGTGATCCGAAGACTTCGGTGGTGAACCGCTACGGCCAGAGCTGGGACATCCCGAACCTCTTCATCATCGGCAGCTCGACCTTCCCGTCGATGAGCGGCTTCAATCCGACGCTCATGATCCAGGCGCTCACCTACATGAGCGCTAATGCAATCGTGAAACGCTACAAAAACAACCCCGGATCGCTCGTATAGCGGTCTAGCGGCCGCAAAAACAGCTACCGTGTTATCGATTGCTCCCGCCGCTTCGGAAAAAATAAGAGTCAACACTCTCGTGGTGACGAACTGCCCCGGTATACCACTGCCCGAGAACTCGGCTTATGGGAAACTGCCCTCCCCACTTTCCGATTTGGCGACACCTCATGCCCGCAGCGGGACGAACAACTACGGTACCACCTCGTAAACCTGAACCATCGCATCGGTGTTTCCGTGGTGATTCACTGCTAGATAATATCGATTCAGGGACGGCACCAGAATTGCCGTTACGGAGTGAAAGCCGGTTGGAACCTGCCCGAGGAGGTCGTAGCGATCGCTGTCTTCGATTTTTTCAAATACGTTAATGAAAGGGACTCCTGTAACGTAAATGCGCTTGGACTTAGCATCGAAAACCGCGTCATCGACCATGACCGCGCTCGGCAGCGTAGATACCGTGGTAACAATCTTCCCGGAATTCGAATCTATCACGACGACTTTCCCGGGGTCGCGAGCGTGGACAAACAGGCGATGGTCAGCTTCGTCGAACGCCATCGAACCATTGTTCCGGCCTTCCTGCGCGATGGGCCAGGTTGCAATCACGGTTCGTTTCTCCCGGTCAATCACCGCCACAGCGCCCTTGGAGTACAGATTTACGAACATCCGGGGCCCTGACTTCTCGATCGCCATCGCCTCTACGCGATCGGCGCCCTCAATCCTGATATCGCCCACCTTTTTATCGCTCTTGGTGTCCACGACACTGATCAGGGTGTAGTCTTCTTTTGCTTGTTTGCCACCGTTGCCGACATAAAATAATTGGCTGGCAGGATCGTAGATGCTGGCGTCGGCATGGGCCTCCATCGGAATCGCTCCCAACAACTTGAACGTGGTCCCGTCGTAGATCTCGACCTGGCTCGGGCCTCCATCATCAACGACGAAAAGCTTCTTCAATTCGGTGTTATAAGCCATGGAGTGTGGCGCCTTGGGACCTGTGATCTTGTTAACCACTTTGTTGGTGCGCAGATCGATCACTTCAACTGCCGAGTTGTCCTCCGCCGCGAGGAACAACCGCTGCCCCGGAAGGTCCACCTGGAAGTGATCGAAATCACCGTCCTTGAGCCCGGGCAGGGGAATGGTTTGAACCAGCTTCAAAGGCCCGGGTACCTGGGCCTGCGCCTTAATGGCAAATAGAACGGCCGCGGTCAAGAAGATCGCAACGGTTTTTTTCATCGTTTTCTCCCTCGCCATGCGTAAATTATTCGTAGCTTTCCGTAGCCCTCGCGAGCCTGGGCGAATTAAGAGTCTATCACGCGGCAGTTCGATTTCGCTTCTGAAGTACCTACACAGAATCTAGCGTGCCGCATTCCTGCGCCCTCTGCAGGGATGAAACGCCGCTCATTTCAGACGATATATCCGCATCGCATTTTCCGTCCCAAACTTGTGCCGCAGATCGCCTGGGAGCTGGTTGAACACGAGCACGATGGCCTGCCAGCGTTGCGGCCCATCTTTCGGCTCGGGGTAGTGCTGGTCGCTGCCAATGACGAAGCGGTCGGGGAAATCCTGGAAGAGTTTGTCAATTTGAAAAGAAACGTGCCCTCTCCGTCCCGGAAAACACGGTTCACCGAGAACGGTCTCCGTGAACGGGACGGAGAGACCTCAACAAAACCGTCATGTTTAATAGCAGGTCTTTTAGAGGCCGCCTGTTTTTGGGGCGGGCAAACGGTCGCTCGATCCACTGCCAAACTGAGTCATCACCGGAAAAACATTAAGATTGAAATGGCTCTATGGGTGTGCGAGGATTCGTTGCAGTTCGCGTGTTGTGGTCCCTTGTAAGACATTTTTGGATTTGCATTTATGTGCGTTTCGTAATTCTGGCGGGCTCCAAGTAAAGCCTGCACCCCGGGGGCACGAATGAAAAGCAGCGCGCTGGTTTTGTTGTTCTTATTTGCATTTCCGCTCGCAGTTGCATCCCAGCAGGCCAAATCAAATTCGCCTGTTACTTTAAATGACACGCAGATACTGGGCCGCCGTTTGTTCCAACAGCGCTGCGCCATCTGCCACACGGAATCGACGCCGGGGGCACGGAAATACAGCCTGGTGTTGTACAAGGAGCTGGTGGACGGCAACGAGGATACGATCCGCGACTTTATTGTGAACGGCTCAAAAGGTAAGATGCCGGGATTCAAGTACGGGCTGGAACCAACTGAGATCAACGCGATTGTCGAATACCTGAAGACAGTGCCGAGGCCGGCGCGACCTGCTGGCCGAACCGAAGAGGGGCCCCTCGATTGAAGAATCAGGGAAAAGTCTCAGCAGGAGGAGCTATGAAAACTACACGTGGATTGTGGATGGTTGCTGTCGTTGCGATTGCCCTGGCGGGATTGGCGTCTGGGGCATTTCTTTCGAAGGCTCTTCATGCCGCGCCGAATGGCGCGTTGCTGACCGGAACGGTTAAATCCTCGTCAGGCGAGAAAATCGGCGGCGTCACGGTTTCCGCCAAGATGGAAGGGCAGACCATCACAACGACCGTCTTCACGGACGAGCAGGGGAACTATTACTTTCCTGCGATGGACGCTGGGAAGTATCAGGTCTGGGCCCAGGCGGACACGTTTGAGACGGCGCGTGGAGCTGTCGAACTCACCGCGACCCGGCATCAAGACTTTGCGCTGAAACCAATGAAGGACTTCGAGCGGCAATTGACGGGAGACCAGATTCTCGCGTCGCTTCCTGAAGACACGCCGAATGATCGCCGGCTCAAGCGCGTGTTCCGGAACAACTGCACGGGTTGCCACCAGCCGAATTACATCTTGCAGAACCGGTTTGACGCGGATGGTTGGATCGCGATCATGAACGCGATGCGGGACTTCACCGTCACCGGGAATTACACCGGTGACGACTCCCCACCGGCGCCAACGATCGAATACTTCAAGAAGGATTTGGCGGCGTACCTCGCCAAGGTGCGCGGACCAGGCCCCTCGGCCATGAAGTTCAAGTTGCGGCCTCGCCCGAGTGGAGACGCAGCGAGGGTCGTCTTTACCGAGTATGAGGTTCCGCTCGATCCGGGAAGCGGATTCGACACGAAATACCCCACGAACAATGGAAGCGATTGGTCGCTGGGAACTCCGTCCGCCTTGAATGGAAGCCACGGTGTACATGATGCTCAAGCCGACTTCAACGGAAATATCTGGTTCTCGAACAACGTTGCGAGCCACCTGATTTCTGTTGGCAGGATAGACGCCAAGACGGGTGAGATCCGGTATATCAAGGTGCCCGATCTCCGTGGCAATGCCGCTCTGGGTCACGGGATCGTCAGGGACGCGCAGGGAATCCTCTGGTTCAATATCAACATGAACGGCACCGGTCCGAATGGATTGGGCAGGCTCGAACCCACGACCGAAAAAGTCGAAATCTTCACGACGCCGAAAGGGATGACGCAGGTGACCCAGGTCGCCACTAGTCTCGATGTCGACGGCAAGGGCAAAATCTGGGCGACGGCGGGTACGGGAGCTCTCCGCTTCGATCCGGAAACGCGCCAGTTCACCGAGTTCAAGTCGATCTCATACAACACCCCCGATGGCGCGGGGATGACCTATGGGCTTGCTGGCGATAGTGCGGGCAATGGCTGGTGGGCAGAGATGGGTATCGATATCGTGGGCCACAGCGACATCGAAACCGGAAAATCGTTGGAGATTAAGCTGCCTCCAGTGGCCGGGCAAATGGATCGGGCCACACCTGAGGAACGCAAAATGTATGCGATGGCCGGATCGGATTTCAACATGGCTGTGCCGTGGGCGGAGGGCCCGCGCCGGATGGGCGCGGATAAGACAGGCGACTTCGTCTGGGTTTGCGACTGGTGGGGCGGGAATCTCGCCAAGATCGACATCCGCACGCAGAAGGTGACGATCGTGCCTCTTCCCAGACCCGATGCCCAGCAGCCCTATCAGGCGGCCGTCGATAAGAACCATAATGTCTGGACCAACATCATGAACGGAGACGAAGTTTTGAAGTTCGATCCGAAGACATCCCAGTGGACGGAGTATCCCCTTCCGACTTTGGGTGCGGAGACGCGCTACTTTTCCATTCTCGAGCGCGACGGTTCCATGCAATTGATTTTGCCTTACTCGAGGTCGAGGAAAGTGGCGCGGATGACATTCCGGACCCAGGAAGACATGCAAGCGCTGAAGAAGCAGGTGCAGCAACAGGAACAGGTGCGCGCACAATAGAGACAACGCAACGCCATGCAGGCCCCACTCCGGAGGCGTCACCACGATGCAGCATGACATCATTGAGAAAGTGGATCTCTACCGCCAGGGATTGATCGACCGGCGCGAACTTTTGAAGTCGGTCATTGCCGTGACCGGAGGCTACGCGGCGGCACACTTGTTTTTGGAATCGAGCGGACTGGCCGCCACTTTGATTTCGAGTCAGGAGGCTCTAGCTGCGAATGTGGACGCGGAAACCGTCCATTACCAGTCGGGCGTCTTCGATATTCAGGCTTACCTGGCTAAACCCCAGGGCGAGGGAAAACATCCTGGCATCATCCTGATCCATGAGAACCGGGGCTTGAACGAGCACATCCGTGACGTGGCGCGCCGCTTCGCTGCGGAGGGTTTCGTGACGATGGCCCCGGACCTGCTCTCTCGAGTGGGTGGGACCGCGAAGATGGCTACGCCCGACGCCGCCATTGAGGCCATCAATCAACTCCCGGCTACTGCGAGTGTAGAAGATCTGAAGGCCGGCTATGCTTTCCTCGAGAAATATTCCAGCGTGGATCCCGCGAAGATTTCTTCCGTGGGTTTTTGCTGGGGCGGGTGGCGGAGCTTCATGTTGGCGACCACGGTTCCCACACTTCACCGAACCGTGGTGTTCTATGGGAGTACGCCGAACGACGGGCTGCAGAACATTCAAGCGCCGGTGATGGCCCACTACGCCCAGTTTGATTTCCGGATTACCGGGAATGCAATTGCGACACAAAATCAGATGAAGGAGCTGGGGAAAAAATTTACGTACCATGTGTACCCCAGCGCGAACCACGCGTTCTTCAACGATACGGGTCCTCGATACGACGCCGGCGCGGCCAAGTTAGCATGGACGAGAACGCTGGAGTTTTTGCGATCTTCCGGCTGAGACTCGGAAGCAGCCCCGCCTTGAGGCAGAGATGCAGGCCTTCCGGCGGCACGGCGCAAGCAAGAATAACGACGCGCCGTGCCGAGCAAGCCATACGCAACAAATTTCCTACGAAGAAGCAGGTCCGCATCGTGGCGGATGAAATTGTGTCGAGGTGAGGAGGCAAGGTCCAGAGCAAAGACCTGGTGATCGAATAGACGGGTCCGGCCTGGTAGGAAGAGAAACGGGATGTTTGCGCATGAAATACGACGCGATTGTGGATTACAAATTGAAGGTCGGGAAAATTTCTATGTCATATGTAGCTCGCGCGATTGAGCGAGACGAGACGGCAGGGCTGATGAAGATTATTGTCGACGCGGCAAACGACCGGATTCTCGGAGCTACCGTGTTAGCCACAGACGGAGGCGCACTGATTCATGTGCTCTACACGCTGATGCTTGGAAATCTGCCGCACACTCTCCTGAAGGGCGCCGTTTACATTCATCCGACGCTGGCCGAAGGCTTTTTCTCGCTCATGGGAGACGTGAAGCCGGTCCACTGAAGTTGATGCGCAGAGCCAAGACGCAAGATCCCCTTCACATCCGCCGTCTGCGACGCTCGGAATTGCCGGCGAACACGGTCAAACTGGCGCGGTTTTTAATCGGGAAGACGCTGGTCCGCGATTTGCCACAAGGCCGCTTGAGTGGGCGCATCGTCGAGACAGAGGCGTACCCCATAGGCGATGCGGCAGGCCACGCATTCCGCGGCGAAACTCCCAGCATTCGATCGCTCTTTCTCGAATACGGACACTCCTACGTTTATTTCACGTACGGTTCTTCCTTCATGATGAATGTCTCCAGCGAGAAGACAGGCATTGGCGCGGGAGTTTTGTTGCGTGCACTTGAGCCACTGGAGGGGATCGCGCTGATGGAGCGTCATCGCGGAACGCAAAGCTTGGCGGACCTTACTCGCGGCCCCGGCCGCCTTGCGAACGCGATGCAAATCGACAAACGCCATGACGCCGTCGATTTATGCGCCGCCGGGCCGCTCTGGCTGGGCGCCTCCATACGGTGCGCCGGTTCCATCGGCACGAGCACACGAATCGGCATTACGCGCAACGTGCACCGGCTCCTCCGTTTCTACGAGCGAGGGAACCCATTCGTGAGCGGGCCGAAGCGCTTGCGCGAGTGAAATAGTTTCCGGATATCGCGAGCATCGGAACCAACTACCAAAGATGCCGATTTCCCCTGGCTGTGGTACAAGTCAGAGGCCGGGGCGATCGGTGGGAACGCGGCCCGATCCAACGCCTGAAGGGAGATGCCATGGCGAGTACAACCTGCAGTCACTCCAAGGAAATTCGAAAAGTGCATCCGAGCGGGGCGGGGTGCAAGGAATGTCTGGAAATGGGTGACTCGTGGGTTCATCTTCGGATGTGTCTCAGTTGTGGCCATATAGGTTGCTGTGACTCTTCCAAGAACAAGCACGCCACCCGGCATTTTCATGAATCGCGTCATCCCATCATCCAATCCGTTGAGCCTGGCGAGGATTGGCGTTGGTGTTATGTTGATGAACTGATTTTGGAGTGATGGAAGGACTCGAATCGGCCAAGTGACAGATCGGGAGGGAAACAGACATGTCCGCAACCAAATCCATCTTGGATCGGTTCGAAGCTTGGCCGGAACTTCCCCTATCTGCGTGGGCCGACACGTATGCGACGCTTCACATGTGGTCTCAGATTGTCGGCAAGGTGCGCCTGGCGATGAGTCCGCCCGTCAATCACTGGTGGGAAGTTCCGCTTTACGTCAGTGCGCGAGGGCTTACGACTTCTCCGATTCCCTATGAGAAGGGGATATTCGAAGTACAGTTCGATTTCATCGCTCACAAGCTTGACATCGTGACAATCGGCGGTGAAATCAGAAGCATGCGTCTCGTTCCGTGCGCAGTCGCGGATTTCTATGCTGAATTTATGGAAATGCTTCGTTCGCTAGAAATCGACGCCAGGATCTGGAGAATGCCTGTGGAAGTCCCTAACCCAATTCGCTTTGATCAGGATCGGACGCACGCATCTTACGATTCTGAATACGCCCATCGGTTCTGGCGCATTCTCGTGACCGTGGATTCCATTTTCAAGGAATTTCGGTCGCGGTTCGTCGGAAAAGTCAGCCCCGTGCATTTCTTTTGGGGAAGTTTTGACTTTGCCGTGACGCGATTTTCCGGCAGGCGCGCGCCGGAACGCGCCGGCGCCGACCGCATCACCCGGGAAGCCTATTCCCACGAAGTCAGCAGCGTGGGGTTTTGGCCGGGCGGCGGGGAAATGAAGGGCGCAGCTTTTTATTCGTATGCCGCGCCAGAGCCCGCGGGATTCGGTGATCTCCCCGTGCGTCCCGCAAAAGCCTTTTACAGCAAACAGATGAACGAATTCTTTCTGATGTACGACAACGTGAGGGCGGCGGACTCTCCCGGGGATGCGTTGCTCGAATTTTGTCAGAGCACATACGAGGCGGCTGCGGACCTCGGCAAGTGGGACCGAGCGAACCTGGAAAGGCCAGTGTAGCGCGGGAACTTCTTTATTATAACCACAAGTATATATTACCTTAAGATATTCTTAGACTCACTCCTGCATTCGTGACCAAGGCTGGATGACAGCCAAGCCCGTGCGTTGAACAGGACGAGCATGAGTCTTCTGAGGGGCGCTGCGCAAAAGTTTGCTGTATTCTTATTATTGGGTTGAGTTGAGGAGCGCACCCTAGTGACGTGCGTCTGGCGTTGAGATTTCCCCGGAATTTCACAAAATGACAGACGGAATCATTCGACGAATCATCGGGCTTCTGGGAATGGTATTCATCCTCATTCCTCCGGCCGCCGCGCAACAGGATCGGGGAGAGCTTCGAATCGAGGTGCACGACCCGCAAGGTGCAGCTCTCGCGGCGGGAGGCGAATTGGTTTCCGTAGGGAACCAGTTCCGGCTGAATTTTCAAGTGGGAGAAGATGGCCGGTACAACGCGCACGATCTTGCGTTCGGCGTGTATCGAGTCAGTTTGGCGCACGGAGGCTTCGTTCCGTCCACCCAATTGGTAGAGATTCGGTCCATGGTGCCTCAGCAACTCTCTGTGACGCTGGGTTTGACGCCCGTCGAGACACAAGTGGAAGTGGACGACGCGGGGACCCTGGTCGATCCGTCGCGGACGGGAACGGTTTATACGATCGGCTCGCAATCCATTAACGAGCAGTTATCGCCCCAGCCGGGACGCGGCATCCTGAGCGTGGTGGACGCACAGCCCGGGTGGCTATACGAAGCCAACGGAGTCCTGCATCCGCGCGGCTCGGAATACGATGTCCAGTTTGTCGTGGATGGTCTGCCGCTGACGGAGAATCGCTCTCCGGCGTTTGCGCCCCCGTTCGAATCAGGTGATGTGGAGTCCATGCGCGTGATGACCGCGAATTTTCCCGCCGAGTACGGTAGGAAGCTGGGCGGGGTGGTGGAGATTACCTCTCCGAAGAACACCCCCGCAGGTTTGCATGGGGAGTTCGACGCAGAAGGAGGCAGTTTCTTGGCGGGTTCCGCCCACGCCGCACTGTTCTACGCAAAAGGGGGAAACAGATTTTCGGTCAGCGGAGATGGATTTCACACCGATCGATACCTGGACCCGCCCGTTCTCGGCAATTTCACCAATCGCGGAAATGCGGGAGGTTTTTCAGCGTCCTACGAGCGCGATTTCTCAAGCAGCGACCGCCTGTTTCTCACGGTAACGCAACATGCGGTTCGCTATCTTGTGCCGAACGAGCTCGTGCAGCAGCAGGCAGGCCAGCGCCAGGATACCGCGCAGCAGGAGACGAGCGGACAGGTGCGCTACACGCATGCTTTTTCGCCGGAACTGCTGTTGAGCGTTGCCGGAAGCGTACGCGACACTACCGCTCTTCTTTCATCCAATCCGCAGTCTACTCCGGTCATCGTTTCGCAGGATCGCGGGTACCGCGAAGGGTATCTGCGGATGGATCTTGCGGGCCATCACGGGAGGCACGAGTGGAAGATCGGCTCGGACGGAATCTTCAGCCCCGTGCATGAAACGCTGAAGTATCAGATCACCGATCCCACTCAATTTGATCCCGGCACTCAATTGCAGTTCCAGTTTTCCGGCCGGCGATGGGACATTGAGCCGTCCGCTTATATCCAAGATCAGGTTCGTCTGGGAAAATGGAACCTGAGCGCCGGTCTGCGGTTTGACCATTACGGTTTTTCGGTGAACGAGTCGGCGTGGAGCCCGCGGATCGGCATTTCACGTTACATTCCTTCGCTCAATCTCCTCGTTCATGCTGCGTATGACCGCGTCTTTCAAACTCCCGCCATGGAGAACTTGTTGCTGGCGAGTTCACCGCAACTGGATTCTGTGAGCAAGCTCGTCTTGAGGATCCCTGTGCGGCCAGGACGCGCGAATTATTACGAGGTGGGTTTCACGAAGTCGTTTGCAGGCGAGTTGCGAATTGACGGCAACGTATTTCGCCGCGATTTTCACAATTTGTCAGACGACGACACGCTGTTGGATACAGGCGTGAGTTTTCCAATCGCCTTTTCGACGGCGGAGATTTACGGTGAGGAAGTCCAGATTGGTATGCCTCGCTGGGGCCGCTTTTCCGGATTCGTAAGCTATTCCAATCAGAAGGGCGTGGGCCAGGGACCCATCACTGGCGGATTATTCCTTGGCGATCAGGCCGCGAACGCCTCGAATACGAGCAAGTTTCCGATTTCTCAGGACCAGCGAAACACGATTCGCGCACGCATGCGATTTCAAGCCGTACAGCGATTGTGGTTCGCGGCTAGCGCGGGATATGGGAGCGGCTTGCCTGTGAATCTGGATGGCCCAGTCGACCTCAACGTGATCAACTTTCTTTTGACGCAATACGGTTCCGCCATTGTGGGTGGAGTGAATTTCGTCGCCGGACGTGTGCGACCCAATTTCTCACTCGATGCCTCGGCCGGCACTACTCTTTTCCACAAAGAAGGGAAAGACGTCTCCATGCAATTGGAGGCTAGCAACCTGACCAACCGGGTCAACGTCTTGAACTTCGCTAGTCTTTTTTCCGGCACCGCAGTTGCGCCCCCACGCAGTGTCAGCGCTCGTCTGAAGGTAGCGTTCTAGGCTGGTTTTTGCCGTTTGGCCTGTGTCCGGTACCCCTTATTTGACAGCATTCCCGCTGCAGCATAGGATTCCGTAAGAGATATGTGTGATCATGAATTCTCTGGAACGAACCGCCAAGTATCCGTCTTGATTGCCGCTCCTCATTACTGGCGCAAACGCGGCGCGCTTCTGGTTCTCGCGCTTCTTGCCGCCAGCGTATCCGCAGCGGGTGATTCCGCTGATCCGAAACGCTATCTGGACGACATCAAGACGCTCACAACTCCCGCGATGGAAGGGCGTGGCGACGGGACGCCGGGTCTAACCCGGGCAGCAGCCTTGATCGAGCAGCGGTTTCGCACTCTGAGATTGCAGTCGGCGGGAAAGAACTCCTACTTTCAACCATTCACTGTGATCACCGGGGCCCGGTTGAAGGAAGACAACCACCTGGAAGTTCTAAACGGCACTGCAAAGAAGGACCTGAAACTGAATGAGGATTTCGTCCCCTTCAGTTTTTCGTCTTCGGGCGAAATCAGCGGACCCGTCGTGTTTGCCGGGTACGGAGCGTCCGCGACGGAATTCGGCTACGACGATTACGCCCACCTTGATGTGAAGGACAAGATCGTGGTGATTCTGCGTTACGAGCCCGCAGGATTTTCGGCGAAAAGCGGGCACGCCGGCCTGACGGAACACTCTCAGTTGATCACGAAGGCGATCAATGCCAGAAACCACGGCGCAAAAGCCGTCCTTGTGATCAATGGGAAATTGGGTGATGGTGAAGAAGATCTGCTGACGCGATTCGGAAGCGTCAGCGGGCCTGAGAATGCCGGCATACTTTTCGTGCAAGTGAAAAATGCCCTGGCACAGGCGTGGTTTGCAGCAGCGGGAAAGTCGCTCGCCGGCGTCCAGAACCAGATCAACACTTCCTCGAATCCCGGCTCGTTCGCATTTCCGGCCAATCTGCAGATTTCGTTGAACGTCAATATTGAGAGCACGCGGGCCACCGTAAACAATGTCCTCGCGTACCTCCCGGGCAAGACCGGCGAATACATCATCATCGGCGCGCACTACGATCACCTGGGCCGTGGCTATTTCGATTCGCTCGCTCCTTCGCAAATCGGCCAAATTCATCCGGGCGCTGACGACAATGCTTCCGGCACCGCCGGTGTCCTGGAGCTGGCGCGCCTGCTCGCGCCAATGAAGGGACAGCTTCAGCGCGGCATTCTCTTCGCCTCGTTCGCGGGAGAAGAGCTGGGACTGCTGGGTTCGGCCGAATGGGTGAAGGAGCCGACGTTTCCGCTCGCCAAGGCCGTGGCCATGATCAATATGGATATGATCGGCCGGATCCAAGACGATAAGGTATACATCGGGGGAACCGGAACCGGAGCGACCTTCAAGAGCCTGCTGGAAGAGGAGAAGAATAAATCCGCGTTCAAGATCGAGTATTCCGCCAGTGGCTACGCCGCAAGCGATCACACCTCGTTTGTCGCAAAAAAGATTCCCGTGCTGTTCTTTTTCTCCGGGCTGCACGCGGATTACCACAAGCCTTCCGATACCTGGGAGAAGATCAATGCGCCGGCGGCGGCGCGGCTGCTTGATTTCATCGACGACGTCGCGCTGAAACTCGATTCCGCTGCGGAACGCACGGCGTTCGTGACGGTCGTGGACGATCAGGCTGCAGGTCACGCGTCCAGCGGGGGCGGCGGTGGGTACGGCCCGTACTTCGGCTCGATACCGGATTTTGGACAGGAAGAGAACGGCGTGAAGTTCTCCGACGTGCGGCCGGGATCGCCGGCCGCGAAGGCAGGCTTCAAGGCCGGCGACGTTCTCGTTCAATTCGGCGATATGCCGATCAAGAATTTGTATGATTTCACCGATGCCTTGCGCCGCAGCAAAGTGGGCGACGTGCTCGAGGTGAAGGTGCTGCGAGACGGCAAGCCCATCACCGCATCAGTGAAACTCGAACAAAGAAAGTAGATCCAGATAAAGCCATGCCGAAATCTCATTTCGTCCGGCCGTTGTTTTTCGTCGTGGTGCTCGCCGGATCTGCGCTACTCGTGGGCCGCACGCAGACAGTGGGCGATGGAGAGAAAAATCCTGCATCCCTCGGTCTTCCTTCCGAGAAGCACTTGCGAAACATTCGCCAGCTCACGTTTGGCGGGACCAATGCCGAGGCCTACTTTTCGGCGGACGACAAATACCTGATCTTCATGCACCAGGGCGAGGGCGTTCCCTGCGATCAGATGTATACAATGCCGGTCGATACGCCGGACGGGAAGCCCGTGAAGCCCAAGCTCGTGAGCACCGGCAAGGGGCGGACGACGTGCGGCTACTTTTTCTCCGCCGGCGACCGTATTTTGTTTTCCTCGACGCACGATGCGAGTCCCGACTGCCCGCCGCGCCCCGACTATTCCCGCGGTTACGTATGGCCCATTTATAGTTCCTACGATATCTACACCGCGAAGCCCGACGGCAGCGATTTGCGCCGTTTGACCAACACGCCGGGCTACGATGCGGAATCCACCATCAGCCGCGATGGAAAGAAGATCGTCTTCACGTCCATGCGCAACGGCGACCTCGATATTTACACGATGAATGCCGACGGAAGCGGCGTCCGCCAGTTGACGCATGAGCTGGGCTACGATGGCGGCGCTTTCTTCTCTGACGATGGCAAAAAGATTGTCTACCGCTCGGAACAACCAAAAACGCCCGAAGAGATCGCCGACTACAAGGACCTGCTTTCACACGGATTGATTCGTCCGGGAAATTTAGAGCTCTGGGTAATGGACGCCGACGGCAAGAACAAGCGCCAGGTCACTCACAATGGCGCTGCAAACTTCGCGCCGTACTGGCTACCCGACGGGAAGCGCATCATTTTTTCTTCAAACGTGGGGAATCAGAAGGACCCCAGCGGCTTCGATCTCTACTTGATCAATGAGGACGGCACAGGCCTCGACCGGGTCACCTATCACCCCGATTTCGACGCCTTCCCGATGTTTTCTTCCAACGGCAAGCGGCTCGTCTGGGCCTCCAATCGCAACGGAAAAGCCCCGCACGAGACGAACATCTTCATCGCCGATTGGGTCGATTGATTTCCCCTTTGTATCAAATTGCTGGAGAGGACCTGACCAGACCATTTTCAGGGTCCAATCCATAGTGCTTCTTACACGGATTTGAAAATATGTTTAGCAACCGTATCCGTCATCCGCCTGAATCTGGCAATCCTCCTCCACTTCATCGTCTTCTAGCCAGGGCCTGCCAGGGTCTCCTAATGTCCGGATGTAAAGCATTCGCGCGGCATGCGGCAATCCACGTCCCGGTGCTATACTCCGGGCCGTTTGCTGCGCCGGACGGTTTGGATTAAGAACGGGAAGGAGCCCCAGATGTATCGAAGCGACGTTGTTGGCAGCCTGTTGCGCCCCGCGTACCTGAAGGAAGCGCGCACGCATTTCGCGGATGGGAAACTGACGAACGCGGAATTCAAGAGTGTGGAGGATCGCGCCATTGACGAAGCGGTTGTCCTCCAACTCCGGACCGGCGTCGACGTATTGACCGACGGAGAAATGCGGCGGTACGCCTTCTACGGGCACCTGATCGACGCGGTGGAAGGCTTCGACAAGTTCGGGGGCTGGTCCATCCCTTTCCGCAACGAAAAAGGGGAGGAATTCAGCCACCCACGTCCGGTTGTCGTATCCCGCATGCGCCGGAAGCGTCCCATGTGCGCTGAAGAATTCACCTATCTGCGCGCCAGGACCGACCATCCGGCCAAGACGACGCTGGTCAGCGCGCAGCAGGCTGCGGCCTATTACGACGCGAAGAAGTCCAGCGCCGCCTATCCCACCGTGGACGCCTTTCTGGCCGACCTCGTCGATCTCCTTCGCGACGAAGTGGCCGAACTGATCCGGCTGGGCTGCACGTACATTCAGATCGACTCGCCACAATACGCCGCCCTGATCGACCCCCAAATCCGCGAGGGTTACCGGCAAAGAGGCAATGACCCTGACCGCTTGCTCGATCTCTCCATCGAGATGGATAACGCCGTGATTGGCGGCCATCCAGGCATCCTGTTTGGCCTCCACCTGTGCCGGGGAAACAACCAGAGCAAGTTCTACGCCTCGGGCGATTACGCCCCGATCACAAAAGTCTTTCGGCAGACGAATTTTCAAAGATTCCTGCTGGAATTCGATGATGAGCGCTCGGGCGGTTTCGAACCGCTCGCCCAGGTCCCGAATGACAGGACCGTCGTTCTGGGCCTCGTCAGTTCGAAAAGGGCCGCTCTGGAGGTCAAAGACGAACTCAAGAGCCGCATCCGTGCCGCGGAGAAGTTTATTCCGCTCGAAAGACTCGCTCTGAGCCCGCAGTGCGGATTCGCCTCCACTTTGGAGGGAAATTTGCTGACGGAGGCTGACCAGGAGGCCAAGCTGCGGCTCGTGGTGGAGACGGCACGCGAGGTTTGGGGCGCAACCGGCGCCGCCACATCTTCGAAAGTGAAAGGGAAGTCTGTTTAGAACGAAAATGGAGCCGGGAATGGATTTTGGACACTTTCGAAAAGAATTCCTCATCGTCCGCCGCTTTTGCGGGCCGCATTTGAGTGGTGCTCACCGGCGTAAATACACTGCCGACATTTGAAATGCATCCCCGCGGTCGCCGCTGCCGCTTGAGCTTTCCATTTGCCTGAGCTAGAGTAACCGCTCCCGAGCGGAGGCGATCTACTGTGCAATCCCACGGCCAGGAGCATCTGCGTGTCCTATTGCGGAGCAGCGCGATCCAGAAGCGCGTCCGAGAGATGGGCCTTCAGATTTCAAAGGATTTTAAGGGACAGCGCGTGCACTTGATCTGTGTCCTCAAGGGCGCGGCCATCTTCCTTTCCGACTTGATCCGTCAGATTAAGATCGAGGTTTCGCTCGATTTCATGGCTGTCTCCAGTTACGGCAAAGACAGCCAGACTTCCGGGCAGGTGCGCCTCATCAAGGACCTCGATACTAGCATCGAGGGCCTCAACGTCATCCTGGTCGAAGACATTCTGGACACGGGGCTTACGCTTGGCTACCTGCTGCGCGTGCTCCAGCAACGCAGACCCCAATCGCTACGCATCGCCGCATTACTCGATAAGCCGAAGCGCCGCATTAAGAAGGAGGTAAAGGCGGACTACCTGGGATTTCAGATTCCGAACGAGTTCGTCGTCGGGTATGGTTTGGACTATGCCGAGCGGTATCGCAACCTGAAGGACGTGTGCGTGCTCTCGCTCCCGCCTTCCTGATGAGGCAGCCCGGCGGCCCACACCGCTATCACTATGAAGCCTGTTCTTACAGTTGCAGATTTGGAGCGTGTCCCCGAGGGCGGCGAAGTTGCCGTCTCGCAGGAGACGTTGATTACTCCGCTGGCGCGCGACGAGGCCGAGCGGCGGGGGATTACCATCCGCATCGTCACATCACGTGAACGCGAAGCCTCCGGCGGTGCGCCAAGCGCGCCAGGTAGTTCAGAAGCATCCGCTCGCACCGTGGCGATCGGCGGCGATCATGGCGGTTTCGAACCAGTGGATCAGCGCGAGCTCGAACATGTCGTCCGTCTCGTCACCGAAGAGGTCTTGCGCTATCTTGGCGCGCCCGGTGGCTTGCCCGCCTCCGGCTTGGAGCGCGACGACGAAGTCTGCCCTGGCTGCGACCAAAACTGCGCAGAAAAGTGCGCGCGCAAGACGCGCGCGGTTGTCGATGCCGGGGCCGATCGCATCTCCTGCGGCCCGGTCGTGGTTCAATTGGATGCCGGTTTTGCAGGCCTGATTGACCACACCCTGCTCAAGCCTGAAGCTTCCCGTGACGAAATACGAAAGCTCTGTCAGGAAGCCGCGCGCTTCGGCTTCGCGTCGGTCTGCATCAATCCTTGGAATGTGCCTCTCGCGGCCGAGTTGTTGCGCGGGACAAGCGTCAAAGTTTGCACGGTGGTTGGTTTTCCGCTTGGCGCGACGCTGCCGCAGGTGAAAATTCACGAAGCCGAAGAAGCGATCAAGCTGGGCGCGCAGGAAATCGATATGGTCATCAACATCGGCGCGCTCAAATCCGGCCAGGATGACGTGGTGGAATCCGACATTCACGGCGTCGTGGAAGCCAGTCATCGCGGCGGCGCGATCTGCAAGGTGATTTTGGAAACTGCGCTTCTCACAGTCGAGGAAAAGGTTCGTGCCTCGGTCACATGCAAGAAGGCAGGAGCCGATTTCGTCAAGACCTCGACCGGCTTCAGCACCGCGGGGGCTACGGCCGAAGATGTTGCGCTCCTGCGCGCCGTCGTAGGTTCTGAAATGGGAGTAAAGGCTGCAGGTGGGGTGCGGAGTTTTGAGGACTTGAAGAAGATGGTTTGCGCAGGCGCTACGAGAATCGGAGCGAGTGCCAGCGTGAAAATCATGGAGCAGACCGTGGGCTCTGCAGCTCCTTCCACGGCCGCTGCTGGCGCATCAGCAGCGACCTCCTATTGACATCGGGCCATCGCGGTCTGTCGATTTCTGGGGCAATTTTCCGATGTCTCATCGGTTTTTCACAAGTCCATAATCACCACCTGCTATACTGAATATTCTGAGGGGAAGTGCGTCCCGCATATTCGGAATTTATGGACCCAGCACAGGCCAAATCACCGCTTAATATGCCCGCGGAGGTCCTCGCGACGCTGGTCGAACTCAGCGAGGAGATCAACTCTTCGCTCGACCTCGACGAGGTGTTGCAGAAGACTGCGACGCTGGTGAAGCGTCTGATTGACTACGAAATTTTCGGCGTGATGTTCCTGGACGAGAGCACGCAGCATCTCTACCACCGCTTTACCATTGGCTACGGCGAAGAAGCGAGCAAGGACTGGCAAATCCCGCTCGGGCAGGGCATCACAGGAACAGCGGCGGCCACGGGCCGCGCAGTCCGCGTCGCGGATGTCCGCGAAGATCCACGATACATCAACATCATCGATTCAGTCCGGTCGGAACTGGTTGTTCCCCTGATCGTAAAGGGCCAGTCAATCGGCGTGCTCGACATCCAGAGCACGCAGCTCGATTACTTTACTCGCGATCAGCAAAGCATCCTGACGCTGATGGCCAGCCGCCTGGCCGTCGCCATCGAAAACGCGCGGCTATTCGAGCGCGTTCGCAGCCAGGCCGACACGCTCCGGGTCCTCAACGAAGTGGGACGCGAGGCCAATTCCATTCTCGACGTCGAGGAATTGCTGCGTCGCGCCGCGGAACTCGTGAAACGTGTCATCGACTATCAGATTCTGGGCATCCTGCTTTACGACGAGCGGACCAACATGTTCCGCCACCGTCTGGACGTGAAATACGGCCAGAGTGCGCAGGGAAAGCTGCGAGTATCCGCCAACGAGGGTATCGTCGGCGCGGCGGTTTCTTCCGGCCAGCCCGTTCGTGTTCCGGATGTTACAACGGACTTGCGCTACATCATGGTGAACCCCGAAACGCGATCCGAGCTGGCGATCCCCTTGATTCACAAGGGGCGCGTGGTGGGCGTGCTCGACCTCGAGAGCCCGCAAACGAACTATTTCACCGAGGACCACGTCCAGACACTCATGATTCTTGCCGCGCATCTGGCGGTCTCGCTGGAAAATGCGCGCTTGTACGAGAAGCTCGCCCGTGAAGAAGCTCGCATGGAGCGTGAGCTCACCGCCGCGCAGCGTTTGCAAAACGCGTTGCTGCGTCCCGTGCCCAGCATCGATTTTGGCCTCGACATTGCCGCGCGGATTCTTTCCGCGCGGGAAGTCTGCGGCGACCTGTACGATTTCCTTTCCTACGGCACGCAGCAGTTGGGCGTCGCCCTCGGGGACGTCAGCGGCAAGGGCAGCGCCGCCGCGCTCTATGGCGCCGTCGCGACGGGCATTCTTCGGAGCCTCTCTCCGCACAAGCTTCAGCCGGCGGAACTCCTCCACCAGTTGAATCAGCTGGTTTGTGACCGCCGCATCGAAGGCCGCTACATGACCATTTGTTTTGCCACATGGCAAAAGGGACGCCGCAAGCTCCGCGTGGCCAATGCGGGTCAGACCCAGCCCCTGCTGTGGAAAGACGGCCGGGTCGAGCAGCTCAAGCTCTCGGGATTTCCGATCGGCATCTTCGACGATGTCACGTACGACGAGTGGAGTGTCACACTCAATTCCGGAAATATCCTGGTCTTGTATTCTGATGGAATCACGGAAGCCGCCAATCGGGAAGGAAAGTTCTTCGGCGCCGGCCGCCTGAAAACAGTCATTGAACAGAACACACAACTTTCTTCCGCCGAACTGGCCGACCGCATGCTCGAAGAAGTGCGGGAGTTCACGCAGGGAGGCGCCATCACGGACGACCGCACGCTGGTGGTGATGAAGGTCAAGTGAGCGCGCCCACCTCCCACGCACGTATTCCACGCGGTCCGGGTGCGGTCGATCCGGTGCGCTATACCCCAGGCTTTTCTTATCGCGGATCGCGCCTTCTCTGCGAAGGTATTCCGGTAAATGAAGTCGCCGAGAAGGTTGGGACTCCGGCCTATCTGTACAGCCGCGCGAGCATCGAGCAGGCCTACCGCCGCATGGACTCTGCCTTGGGATCGCTCCCGCACACGATCTGTTACGCGGTCAAGGCCAATTCGAATCTCGGCGTCTTGCGCATCTTTGCCGCTCTCGGCAGCGGCTTCGACATCGTCTCTGCCGGAGAACTCTACCGCTTGCGGCGCATCGGCGTGCCGGGGAACCGCATCGTCTTTTCAGGTGTCGGCAAGTCGCGAGAAGATATCCGTGAGGCCCTGCGTGCGCGAATTCTGCTGTTCAACGTGGAATCGCCGGCCGAGCTCGACCTGCTCGCCTCCGAGGCGTCACGTCTCCACACACGAGCTCCGGCGTCCATTCGCGTAAATCCGGACGTCCAGGCCGGTGGCCACCCGCACATCTCGACCGGACACCACCGCCACAAGTTCGGCATTGATTGGGACGGTGCGCGACGCCTCTATCTCGAGCACCGTGACTCGCGCTGGATCGAGTGGCAGGGAATCAGCGCTCATATCGGTTCGCAGATCCTGACGCTTGCGCCATACCGCCGCGCCCTGGCGCGCCTGGCCGGATTTCTTCGTGACCTCAAGCGCGAAGGCATTGCGCTCCGCTATCTCGATTGCGGTGGTGGTCTCGGCATCCGTTACACCTCGGAGCGGCCGCCGGAGAAGGCCGCCTACGCTGCAGAGCTGGCGCGCGCCGTCCGGCCATTGGATTGCCATTTACTGATCGAGCCAGGGCGTTCGCTGGTTGGTCCCGCGGGAGTAGTTTTGATGCGCGTCCTTTACACCAAGCACAATCGTGGAAGAACCTTCGTCGTAGTGGACGCCGCGATGAACGACTTCATGCGGCCCGCGCTGTATGGCGCCACGCATCCCATCACACGCGCGCGCCGAGCTTCCGGACCGCTCACTCGCGCGGACATCGTTGGCCCGGTCTGCGAATCCGGCGATTGTTTCGTCCAGGATTGGCCTCTGGGAGATGTTGCTTCGGGTGATCTGCTCGTCCTGTGGGGAGCCGGAGCTTACGGCTTCGTCGAGGCGTCGAATTACAATTCACGGCCGCGGCCTGCCGAAGTCCTCGTCACCGGACGCCGCTTCCGCGTAATCCGCCGCCGCGAATCTCGCGCCGATCTCGTTCGCGGAGAGTAGGGAAGCCGAAGTAGGAAAACCACAAACGCACACAGGTGAACACTGATAAGATCAAAACAAATTTCTTGAAACTCTGAATCCGTTTCGCTTGCCCCTGATGTTCTTTTTGTTTTTTCTTAATCAGTGTTTATCTGTGTGCATCTCTGGATAAGCGGCCCGCCTTACCGTTCGCCCCACTTCAGTTTGTTGCGTAGGATCTGGAAATACGTTTTCTTCGCCGGGCGCACCAGACGGAGCTTTTCCGGCGCCTTCCGGACCACGATGTGGTCCCCTCGCGCAAGTTCAATGCCCACTTGTCCATCGAGCGTGAGGAATACGGCATCGTCTCCAGCTTGAAAATCGATTTCGATTCTTGCAGTGTCGGGAATCACCAGCGGCCGGTTGGTCAGTGTATGCGGGCAAATCGGCGTCACCACGAACGCCTCGACGATCGGATAGACGATCGGCCCGCCCGCCGCCAGAGAGTAGGCAGTCGATCCGGTCGGCGTGGAAAGGATCAGCCCATCGGCCTTATACGTTGTGACGTATTCGCCGTCGACGTGCAACTCCAAATCCATGATGCGAGCCAGCGCCGCCTTGTTGAGCACGGCATCGTTGAGCGCAATGTGCCGCCGGATGACGGAGCCGCCGCGAACAATCTGCGCCTCGAGCATCACGCGCTCGCTCACCCGGTGCTTGCCGGAAAAGATCTCTTCGAGGATCGGGTAGATCTCGTCCTGAGATACGGTCGTCAAGAAGCCCATGCCGCCGAGATTGACGGCAAGGATCGGTACCTTGCGATCCGCCGCCAGGCGTGCCGCAGAAAGAAGTGTCCCGTCGCCGCCCAGCACTATCAATAGATCGGACTGCCCAGGCAGCTCTCCGCGTTTGCGTGTTTGCCCAGCAAGGTCTCCGATGCACTCCCCCGTTTCGGAATCGCAGACGACCTCGGCGCCGTGTGCCCGCAGCCATTCGATTAAAGGCGGTACGACGCGCGCGATGTCTTCGCGGCGAGGGCGGGAGATAATTCCTACAGTTCGGATCATTTTGGTGTTAGCTGGCTGTGCGTCCAAGGCGCTTCTACTGTAGCATTTATCGCCGAGACATTTTTCCGGCATTTTCAAATGGAGGGATTTTACGCCTCACGAGGCCTCTTCCACGCGTGGAGGAAGAACTCCTGATTTCCCTCCGCGCCAGTCAGACGGCTTGGCCGCACGCCTTCGACGTGCAACCCAGCGGCCTGTGCCGCCGCCCTCGCTCGCTCGACGGCCCGCTCGTGGAGTGCCGCGTCACGCACGATGCCGCCCCTGCCGACGTCCCCCCGGTCCAACTCGAACTGCGGCTTGACCAGGATCAAGTATTCCGTGCGGGGTCCCGCAGCCGCCACTACCGCAGGCAGAACCTTTGCCACTGAAATAAAAGATACATCCACTGTCACCAGGTCTGCTGGTTCATCGATTTGGTCGGACCGCAGATTTCGCGCGTTCTCTTTGATTTGTTTCACGCGTACATCTTGCTGCAACCGCCACGCCATCTGTTCGGGCGTTACGTCGACTGCATAGACCCGGCGCGCGCCATGCGCCAGCAGACAATCGGTGAAGCCTCCGGTAGAAGCGCCGATATCGAGACAGGCCTTGCCCAAGACGCTTATGCCGAAATCTTCAAGCGCGCCTTCTAACTTCAGTCCGCCGCGGCTCGCATATTTCGCCGAGGTTCCGCTGATTTCGATTCGTGAATCGGTTGCCACCATCGTGCCAGACTTGTCGCTTCGCGCACGATTGACTCGCACTTCGCCTGCCAGGATCATGGCTTGCGCCTTCTCGCGTGAGCCGGCAAGTCCTCGCTCGACGACCAGCACGTCGAGGCGCTTCTTCCCGAGTTTCGGTTTGGATGGCACTGCAATAGGCCAAGCGTGTTAGCGCTCACCGCCAAAAAGTCCAGCGCGCTGCCAGTGCTATAGCTCGCCTCTTTAGAGGCGAGAGTTTTCACCGGCCCATAGAAGAAGCCCCGCGTCTGAAGACGCGGGCTACAAAACCCCGCCAGCCTATTATGCGCGGCGATGGACGATCAATTCCGCAAGTTCCCGCAGTCGCGCCGCGCGCTGGCCGTAGGGCGCAAGTTCCGCCATGGCGCGCGATTCCAGCTCCGTCGCAAAGTCACGCGATTTTTCAAGTCCATACAGCGCCGGATAGGTTGCCTTCTTCTGGGCGGCGTCTTTTCCAGCGGTTTTTCCCAGCGCCGCGGAAGACTCTTCCACATCGAGGATGTCATCCACGACCTGAAACGCCCAGCCGATCGTTTCACCGAAACGCTTCAGCCGCGCAACGCTTTCGTCGTCCGCACCACCGCTTATAGCTCCTGCTACCACCGAGGCGCGAATCAGCGCTGCCGTTTTCGAACGGTGAATGTATTCCAACTCTGCGGGCTCGATGGCGCGTCCTTCCGCTTCGAGGTCAGCTACCTGTCCGCCCACCATGCCGTTGATGGTCCCCGCCGAGGCCGCCACGTGGGAAAGGATCGCCACGCGTCGTGCCGGTTCGACGGGGGCGTTTGCAAGCGTTTCGAACGCCAGCGTCAGCAGAGCATCGCCGGCCAGGATGGCGGTCGCTTCGCCGAATTTCTTGTGGCAGGTTGGCTTGCCGCGCCGCAGGTCGTCGTTGTCGAGTGCGGGCAGATCGTCGTGAATCAGCGAGTAGGTGTGAATGAACTCGAGCGCGCACGCAACGGGCAGGACAGGGGTTACATCGGCGGAGAAGATCCGCGCGGATTCGAGGCAAAGAATCGGCCGCACACGTTTTCCGCCCGCCTGCACACTGTAGCGCATGGCGCGGTGGATGGAGGGAGGCGGCGCGTCTTCGCCCGGCATCAGCCGTTCCAGGGCGGCGTCGACAGCGGCTCGGTTCTCTTCGAAAAATGGGGGAAGATTCATCAGGTGGCGGGTTCGCCCGGCCGCGTTTTCTGGCGCCGGCCGGCTACGACTCTTCCTCGGCTTCGGGATCGAACGGCTCCGCGGCGATCTCTCCGCCGGCCTTCTTGAGCAGAATTTCCACTTTGGCCTCGGCCTGTTCCAGGTGCTTCTGGCAATCGCGGGAGAGTTGCACGCCTTCTTCGAACAATTTCATCGCTTCGTCGAGCGAAAGGTTCGCGCTCTCCAGTTTCCGCACAATTTCTTCCAGGCGCGTCAGCGAGTGCTCGAAATCGGGCTTCTTCGCGGGATCGAGCTTTTTCGCCGGTGTTGGATTCACGGGTGTCATTTTCAATTATCGCTGACATCGGGCGCAAAGATAAGTCGATCGCCCGCCCTGCTTGATTCGCCGGATCCTTGCGCCGCATCTAGTGCAGAGCTGGCTTTCGCGGTCATACACGCGAAGCATGCTCTCAAGCCCGGTAAACCACCACTGCGGATCTCGAAAATCGGGCGCAGGATGAAGCCAGCATTCTAATGCACGCGCGAGAACCGAAACAACCGCTTTATGAAGGAGGTGGGTTTCCTGCGCCGTAAGGCGGTTACTCGGCCGCCGGGGACTGAGCCGCGCGTGCCACAGGGATTCGCTGGAGTAGATATTGCCGAGGCCAGCAATTCGAGTCTGCTCAATCAATAGAATCTTCAATGGCTGGCGCGAGGCTCGGCAAATTTGAGATATGCGCTGCGGCGTAAAATTGCGCGAAAAGGCGTCCACTCCAAGAGTGCAGATTCCTGCCGAATCCTCGGGCCGCGCGAGCCACTTTACGCGCCTGAGATGGCGCTGGTCCACGAACCCGAGCGTCCCACCATCGGTCTCGAACGCCACGTCTACATGAATGTTTCGTGCAAGTGCGTCTCTCGGATTGTCGAACCACAAGGGCTGGCCGTCAAATTTGAAGTGCAGCGTGAGGCAGCCATGATCGAGCGGCAGCAAGAGGTACTTCCCGCGCCGCTCGACTTCGGTGATTCGCGCACCTTCCACAAACTTTTTGAATGCTTCGGTAGACAGCGGGCGCACCGCGATGGCGTGACGCACGTGCACGCGGCGTATCTTCTTGCCGCGCACGAACGGGCGCAGCGTCCGCACCACCGCTTCCACTTCTGGCGCTTCAGGCATGATTCTTAGATGTACGGAGTCGAGAGGAGTCGCGCGGGCTGATTCCCGATCCACACGCTCAGGCCCGCCGTTCGAACCCCGCACAGTCGCAGCTTGGGCCGGGGTGCCGGGACTGTTAGAATCGGGGCGCCGGGGGACATTGTGATCGCGCTGCGACTGCTGGGGCTACTGGCGCTGGTGACCGTAAACGGATTCTTCGCGGCCGTGGAGTTTTCTCTCGTCGCCGTGCGGCTTTCGCGCGTCCGGCAACTGATGGAGGAAGGCGACGCACGCGCGCGGATCGTCCTCGACCTGCTCGCACATCTCGATCGCGTCGTTTCCGGAGTGCAGGTCGGCATGACGATGACGAGTCTCGGCCTGGGAGCGCTCGGTGAAGTGACACTAGCCGCGCTGCTGAGCCCGCTGGTCGCAGGCATTCCGGGACGGCATACCGTCGTACTCGTGCACGCGGTTTCGCTCACCGTGGCATTTCTGCTGCTGACGATTCTGCACGTCGTAGTGGGCGAGTTGGTCCCGAAGAGTGTCAGCCTGCAGCGTGCTGGGCGCGTGGCCTTGCTCGTGGCGCGGCCTTTCCAATGGTATCTGGGCGTATTTCGACCGGCGATCGATCTGCTCGACGGAGCTAGTCGATGGGTCGTGAGCGGGTTGGGATTGTCCGGACGCCAAAGCCACACCCTTGTGCATTCCGCCGAGGAATTGCAGATTCAGATCCAGCAAGCGCGCGAGCGCGGTCTGGTCGGCGTGGAGGAGGAAAAGTTGATCCTCGGAGCCATTGAGCTTGACGGTCTGCAGGCCCGGGAGTTGATGGTGCCACGGCCGGATGTGCATTCGGTTACCGCCGACGCGGGGCTTGATGATGTAATGCGCGTATTCGTCACGACGCAACGCTCGCGACTCCCCGTATTTGAAGGCGCAGGCGACCACGTGCTCGGTTATGTTCACATTAAGGACATCGTGTGGGTACTGCTCGACCGCGAACGCCGAGCCGAGGAAGGTTGGTCCGCACCCGAGTTCAACCTGAGACGCATGCTGCACGAAGTGCTCATCGTGCCGGAGAGCAAGCCGGCGAACGAACTGCTGGCCGAGTTACGCTCCCGCCAAAGCAAGATGGCGATGGTCGTTGACGAATTCGGCAGCATTCTGGGACTCGTAACGCTCGAGGACGTTCTCGAGCATCTCGTCGGCGAGATTCATGATGAGTATGATGTGGTGCAGAAACCGCTCATTGTCGGACAAGGCGCCGATACGGCGATGATCTTCGACGCATCGCTGAGCCTGCACGACCTCGAGTCGCGCTACAACATCAGCTTGCCGGAGGATCCCGCGTACGCCACAGCGGGAGGTTTCGTTCTCGCGCAACTCGGATTTATTCCCCGCGGCGGAGAGAGTTTTGACTATGAAGGGTATCGATTCACCGTTGTGGAAATGGACCGTCGCCGCGTCGCGCGGATCAAAATTCAGCGGCTGAAACAGCCAGGGGAGCCGCAGGTTCCTGCATCACCAGCAGACACGAAAACCATCGCCGAGAAGGCGCGGAAAACGGAATGATTCGACACGTCCTGCTTCGGCTCCTTTACTCACTGCCCGCGCTCTGGCTCATCCTTACGATGGTTTTTCTGCTGATTCACGTTGTGCCGGGTGATCCCGTGCTGCAAATGCTCGGTCAGGACGCGCGCGCTGAAGATCTGACACAGTTGCGCCACTCGCTTGGACTGGACCAACCGCTCGGTGTGCAATACGCGCGATACCTGGAGGGACTTGCGCGCGGCGACTGGGGCAGGTCGCTCCGCTTTGCGGCCCCGGTGCGCGCGATCGTGCTGGACCGCTTCCCCGCGACTCTCGAACTGTCTCTGGCGGCATTGATCGTCTGCATCGCGATTGCTGTGCCAGCGGGAGTGTTCTCCGCGAGGCGCCGCGGCAGCGGGGCTGACCGCGCAACGTCGTTTTTCACGCTGCTTGGTCTTTCGGTCCCCAACTTCGCGCTCGGTCCCGTGCTGATTCTGGTTTTTTCGGTGGAGATCGGATGGCTGCCCGTTTCGGGGCGAGGCGGCGCGAGCCACCTGATCCTGCCGGCCATCACATTGGGCGCGGCACTGGCAGCAATCCTGACTCGCATGGTGCGCGGGTCGATGATTGAGGAGCTTTCGAGTGACTACGTGCGCACGGCTCGCGCGAAAGGCATCGCGGAGACGTCCGTGCTGTTCCGGCACGCCTTTCCCAATGCGCTGATTCCCGTCATCACGATTGTCGGATTGCAGTTTGGCTCGCTGCTGGCGGGCACGATCGTCACTGAATCTATTTTTTCCTGGCCTGGTATTGGGCGGCTCGCCGTGCAGGCGATTTCCGCGCGCGATTACCCGCTGCTGCAGGGCTGCATTCTGGTGATCGCTTTGTCTTATGTCGTCGTGAACCTGCTCACGGACGTTGTTTACGCGATTGTCGACCCGAGGGTGCGCCTGCAATGAAGCCAGGAGATGAATGCACGCGCGGGTTTGAGAAAAAGTCATGAAACAGGCATCGCCGATTCGGCAATTTCTGCGCAAGAGCGGGCTGGGCCGGTGGGGGCTTGCCGTGACGTTGTTGCTTGTTCTGATGGCTGTTTTGGCGCCGTGGCTCTCGCCTCGGGATCCTGCAGCGCAGAGCCTGCCGGAGCGCTTGCTCCCACCGAGCGCGCATTACTGGATGGGAACGGATGAACTGGGCCGCGATGTTTTGTCGCGCACACTGTACGGTGCGCGAGTTTCTTTGCTGGTCGGGGTTTCGGTGGTGCTCGGTGCGGGAATTGTGGGTCTCGCGCTCGGCTCGCTCGCGGGATACTTCGGCGGCGCGTTCGACCGCTTCGTAAACATCATCCTGATCAATTCGTTTCTTTCGTTTCCGGGAATTCTTCTCGCCATCGCATTCGCTGCGTTCCTCGGGCCGGGATTGGACAAGGTCATCCTCGCCCTGACGGTGACAGGCTGGGCGGGCTACGCGCGGCTGGCACGCGCGCAAGTGCTGAAGGTCCGCGAAATGGAGTTCATCTTTGCGGCGCGATCGCTCGGCGCGTCACACGCGCGCATCCTGCTGCAGCACCTGCTGCCAAACACCCTGCAGCCCGTCCTGATTCAAGCGACGATAGGAATGGCAGGGGCGATTCTGGCGGAGTCCACACTGAGTTTTCTGGGGCTCGGTGTGATCGCGCCGACGCCGAGTTGGGGCGCCATGCTCAACGATGCGCGGAATCATCTCTTCGATGCGCCGCACATGGTGATGTTTCCGGCGCTAGCGATTATGGCGGCTGTCCTTGCGTTTAACCTGCTCGGGGATGCCTTGCGCGACTGGCTTGACCCCCGCACGCGCGCATTCCTGATGACGATGGATCTGCCGCGCTAGATTTTCTTCGGGGCAAACAGAATAAGAGGGCTAGGCGAGGTCGAGCGTAACTTCCGCGCCGCGATTTGCGCCGAGCGTGTGCGCAGCGCTGCCACGATTCACGGCGATCTCGAGAAAACCGGCCGAACCGAATACGGCAATGGGTTCTCCTGGGGTTCCCAAAGCAAATGTTTGAGCAAACTTCCGGACTTCCTTCCCGCTTACGGAGAGCTTTATGGCGCCGGATGTGACTGCTATGGCAGGCACATCCTCAGTGGTGAGGTTCGTCATCAGGTTGCCGAAAGCATCCACGCGCAACACAACTCCCTTGACCGACTGGCCTGCGGCCTTTGCTTTCGGCACTGTGAATCGCACGTAATCGGTGATTTCTTCGCCGAACGCTTCGGTCTGCCAGGCTTTCGAAAGCCACGCGGCGGTGGGGGCGAAGATGTCCCGGCCGTGAAACGTCGGGCTGATCGGATTCAGGAAATAGTGTTCCGCGGTGATGTGCCGGACGGTGCAGGACTCGCGCTCGAAAATCATGGATAGAACGCCGTTGTCCGGCGCGATGAAATATTGTTTTTCGCCGCTTACCAGCAGGGGGCGGCGTTGTGTTCCGACTCCCGGGTCCACAATCACGACGTGAATCGTGCGCGGTGGGAAATACCGGTATGAGTTCGCAATCGAGAGCGCCCCGTCAAGGACGTCGAACGGCGTGACGTTATGATTGAGGTCCACGATGCGCGCGGAAGGGTTAATGTTCAAGATAACGCCCTTCAAGGTGCCGACGAGGTGGTCGCTCGTACCGAAATCTGTGGTGAGAGTAACGATGGGATCGGGCAAAATGAGTCTCCGCTCCGGAGGTCGTGCGCGAATTACACGAATAAGCGCGGCGCGAGTTACTCCTTCCGCACGCTATCGGAGGCGGAGTGCCGTGTCAAGGCGCCGTGCCCGAGTCGCTACGGCGCCCGGAACCTGTACGCCCCGAAATCAGAGGAAACCATCAATCGGCTCCACAGGCTGCCACTGCCTTGACCACACTGGACGCGGACGATATTCTGAATGACAGCGGCAACGGTTTCTTTCACCAGCACCAGGAAGATGACGGATGAGACGGGTTTATCTCGACCATAATGCGACGACACCGGTGGCCCCGGAAGTTCTGGCCGCCATGCTGCCGTATTTCAGCGAAGAATACGGCAACGCCAGCTCGATCCACACCTTCGGGCAGAACGCGCGCGGGGCGGTGGAAGAGGCGCGCGGGGCGGTGGCTGCGCTGCTGCGTGCGCGCCCGGCGGAAATCATGTTTTCGAGCGGCGGCACCGAGTCAAACAATCACGCCATTTTTGGCGTCGTCGGTGCGGCCCCCAGCGGCCGCAAACATGTCATCACGTCCGCGATTGAACACAGCGCAGTCCTGGATCCGTGCAAGGCGCTGGAAAAACACGGGGTCGCCGTGACGGTTCTGCCGGTCGACCGCGACGGCATCGTGAATCCGGAGGATGTTCGGCGTTCGATTCGCCCCGAGACCGTTCTGATCACGATCATGCTCGCGAATAACGAGCTGGGGACGATTGAGCCCATCGAAGAGATTGGCAAGATCGCAGCCGAGAATGGTGTTACGCTGCACACCGACGCCGTGCAGGCTGCCGGCAAGATTTCGATTGACGTGAAGAAACTCGGCGTACACTTGCTTTCCATTTCCGCGCACAAGCTGTACGGTCCGAAGGGTGTGGGCGCCCTGTACATTCGGAAGGGAACGCGGCTCGAACCGTTACTGTATGGCGGGCACTCCGAGCGTGACCGCCGCCCCGGCACAGAAGACGTCACCGGCATCGCGGGCTTGGGAAAGGCGGCGGAGCTGGCGTTGATGCACATGAAGGAAGAAGGCCAGCGCGTTGGCGCGCTGCGCGATCGTTTGGAGAAGGGTTTGCTCGAGCGCATTCCGTACTCCAGGGTGAACGGGTCACGCGCGCAACGCACGCCCAACACCACGAATCTGACGCTTCCTTTTGTCGAGGGAGAGTCGATGGTGATTGCGCTCGACTTGAAGGGTATCGCGTGTTCCACAGGGGCGGCATGTTCGTCGGGTGCGGTCGAGCCGTCGCACGTTCTGACGGCGATTGGTCTGGCGCCGGAAGACGCGCGCGCGACGTTGCGCCTCAGCCTGGGGCATCAG
The DNA here is from genome assembly GCA_041488495.1 of Terriglobia bacterium. GTDB lineage: Bacteria > Acidobacteriota > Terriglobia > Acidiferrales > UBA7541 > Palsa-360. The sequence continues at coordinate 29,452 of JBGPPL010000012.1, read as the reverse complement.
ACGACTGACGAGGAAATCGATTTTGCACTCGACACGATCCCCCCGGCAATTGACCGGCTGCGCCAGATGTCTCCGACATATAAGAAACCTGCAATCGCGTGATCTGACGCTATACTATCTCGATGCCTGTTATGTAGGGGCACGGCATGCCGTGCCCCTACACGGAGAAATGTACGTTGTGATGGAACCGAATCCAAATCAGCGTCCTCTAACCGCAGTTGCCATGAGCGGCGGCGTGGACAGCTCGGCTGTTGCGGCGATGCTTGTGCAGCGCGGGTTTGCGGTTGTCGGTCTGACGATGCAGCTTTGGAACCAGCGCCGCCTGCCGGAGCTCGACCGTGATGGCGCGCACGGACAGCGCTGCTGCTCGCTCGATGACGTGTACGACGCCAAGCGCGTCGCACAGCACCTGGGTATGCCGCACTATGTGGTGAACTACGAGCAGCGATTTGAAGAAACCGTGGTGCAGCCATTTGTTGAGGAGTATCTCGCGGGACGCACGCCGATTCCCTGTACGTTGTGTAACAACCACGTGAAGTTCGATCCCTTGCTCGTGACTTCGCAGCAAATTGGAGCCGACCGCCTGGCGACCGGCCACTACGCCCGCATTCGCCGCAATGAAACAACGGGGCGCTATGAACTGTTGCGCGCTGTGGATGCGGCCAAGGATCAGACCTATTTTCTCTTTGGCCTGACGCAGGAGCAGATGTCGCGGACAGACTTTCCACTGGGCGAACTCGACAAGGGCGCGGTGCGGGAAATCGCGCGCCGGGCAGCCCTGCCCGTGGCGGAGAAGGCGGAAAGCCAGGAGATTTGCTTCGTGCCGTCGGGAAATTACGTTCAATTTATCGAGGCGTATTTGGGCGAACGTGGCGAAGCGATTCCGGAGGAAGAAGGCGATCTGGTGACGGCCAGTGGGGAAGTCATCGGGCGGCATCGCGGAGTGCACCATTACACCATCGGTCAGCGCAAGGGGTTGGGCATCGCCGCCGGAAGGCCGCTCTATGTGGTCGAACTTGACCGTGCGGCGAACCGCGTCGTTGTCGGCGATGATGCGGAGTTGCGTTCGGAGTCGTGCGAGGCGCGCGACGTCAATTGGATTTCGTTTGCTGTTCTCGAAGCGCCCGTGCGCGCAGCGGTGAAGATCCGTCACCGCCACGAGCCGGCGGCGGCCACCGTTGAGCCGATCGGCGCCACTTCCGCTCGGGTGAGGTTCGATGTGCCGCAGCGCGCGATTACTCCGGGACAGGCCGCGGTGGTTTATTCAGGGGACGTCGTTCTCGGCGGCGGATGGATTCGGTAGCGCTCCTGGGCAAGTTCCACAACTTTCTGCCGAGATCTTTGAAAGCGGTGACGGGCAGGCCCTCACTCAATCCTCGTAGCGTTCTTCCTACTGTCCTATTGTAGATGCCTGCCGCAGGCTAAATGAACATTCCTTCGTCTTGCTGTTCGCTGGGTTGTTCCGCAGGTTCGCGCCCGTGCCGGGCGGCGCGGAAAAATTCAAGGCCGGTCTGAATCCCCCGAATGATTGCGGAAGCTTTTACGACGGGTCCCCAGATGGTCTGCCGCAGGCGCGATCCTGCCTCTTCGACGGCTTCCATGGCGCCGGTCAGAATCTGATCGACATGGATGAGCTGCAGACGCAGCCGTTCCATCGTCTCCGTGAGAATTCGATCGACCTTCTGCGCCTGGCCGCGTGTCAGACGAGTGAGTTCGGCAGCGTCAGAAATGATGCTTGAAATGCGAGGGGAGACATCCTCCACAAGAATTTGGACCCTGGAAAGAATCGGCGTCAAGCGCGCGTTGAGATCCGCGACGGTTTCTTCCACGCGTGCAGCAGTGCGGCGTAGCTGGAGAAACAGCGCAACCAGAATAACCGCCTGCAGGACAACCGCAAGTGCGGTCACCGCCACGAAAAAAGGGATCCAGCTTTCCATGCATTCGCCTCGACGCGATTACTGCGCTTTGGCTTTCTCCCGCTGGTAGGCTTCGCGGCCCGCATCCACCGCCGCGGAAAGAGATTCTTTCTGGCGCGACGCGGCCTGCTTGCTGCGTTCGACCAGATCTTCGGCGCGTTCGCGCAGTTCCCGTGCTTTGCGCTGCGCATACTCGCGGCCCTCATCGGCCTTCTGCGCCAGGAATTCACGCGTCTCCTCACCCGACTTCGGCGCGAACAGGATTCCTACCAATGCGCCAATTCCAAGACCCACCAGGAAGAAACTGACTTTTGATCCGACATTGTCCGACATGGCTTGCCCCCTTCAGATTTCGAAAATAGCACAGAGTCGTGGCAGAAGCAAGAAATCACCGGACCTACCGTTCCTGGGGCAAGGAGGAAGGCGCACTTGCGAGGTGGGCGGAAACGCGCTCGGCAAGCGTCAGAGGTACGACCCGGGCTATCTGTTCGATGCTGGCAGACCGCAGTTGCGCGATGCTGCCGAAGCGCCGCAAAAGCTTCTGCGCCGTGCGCGGGCCTACGCCCACGATATCTTCCAGGCCGGTCTGAATCGTGCGTTTTGCCCGCCGCTGGCGGTGGAATCCTACGGCGAAGCGATGCGTTTCGTCGCGAATCTGCTGAATCAAATGGAGGATCGGTGAATGGTGTTCCAGGCGGACCGGCTGATCCTCCTGTCCCAGAACGTAGATGATTTCTTCCTGCTTGGCGATGCTGGCGACAGACTGGTTGATCACCTCGAGTTTTTCGAGCGCCGCGGCGGCTGCGTGGAGCTGGCCGAGACCTCCGTCGATCAGAATGAGGCTGGGGAAGGGCTTTTTTCCCTCCTTGAGACGGCGGTAACGGCGCTCGATCGTTTCCCGCATGCTCGCAAAATCGTCATTTCCCCATTCACCGCGAATGATGAACTTGCGATAGCCGGATTTTTTCATCCGCCCGTCTTCCCACACGACCATCGAAGCAACCGTGTCGGAGCCTTGCAGATGGGAGATATCGAAGCTCTCGATGCGGCGCAGCGGCTCCGGCAGTCCGAGCGCCTGTTCCAGGGCCTCGACGATAGCCTTTGAGCTTGGCTTCAAGACGCGGAAGCGCTGCTCGAAGGAGTGGCGCGCGTTCTTTTCGACTAGCTCGAGGAAGGCGTGTTTCGCGCCTCGCTGCGGCATCAGAATCTCGACGCGGCTGCGTGGCGGTTCGAGTTTCGCCGCGCGCTCGCTGAGAATTTCCTCGAGGATCGCGCGGTCCTCGAAGTCCATCGGAACGTGGATGGCGCGTGGCAGATACGCGGCGTCGAGATAGAGCTGTTTGAGCAGCGAGGATAGAAATTCAGCGGGTTCGAATTCTTCGAGGTCCTCCCAGTAGAAATCGCGCCGGTCCACGACGCGCCCGCCGCGAAGATGGAAAAGATTGACGGCCACCAGCGGAGGCTCGGCATGCCACGCGAGAACGTCCGTGTCGTCTCCCGCTGATGCTGCAATTTTTTGCCGCTCCTCGATTTCGGTGACCGTGCGGAGAAGGTCCCGGTACGCGGCAGCTTGTTCGAAGTGCTCGGAATCTGAAGCTTCCTGCATGCGCGACTCGAGGCTTTTCATCAGGTCGTGGCGACGGCCCTCGAGAAACATCCTCGTGTCTCGAGCGGCCTCCGAGTAGCGCTCATCGGAGATGAGCCCCGGGACGCACGGACCGTGGCACCGGCGAATGTAATACTGCAGGCAAGGCCTTGGATGCGCGCGCGTCAGGTCTACTGTGCACGAGGGGACGCGAAACGTCTTGTGAATGAAATGGACGATCCGGTGCGCGAGACTGTGCGGAAAATACGGGCCGAAGTAAATTGAGCCGTCCTTCACCAGGCGTCGCGTGACATAGACGCGCGGGAATTTTTCGAATGCCGTAAATCGGATGTACGGGTAGGTCTTATCGTCGCGCAGCATCACGTTGAATTTCGGCTTATGCTGCTTGATGAGGATGTTTTCGAGCGCAAGGGCCTCGCGGTCGTTATCCACGACGATGTAATCGAGGTCGGCGATTTCGCGCACGAGGGAACCCGTCTTCGCATCCGACCACCTGGATTCAAGGAAGTACGATCTTACGCGGTTCCGCAGCGAGCGCGATTTGCCGACGTAGAGAATATTTCCCAAAGCATCCTTGAATAGATAGACGCCGGCGTCCGTGGGGAGATTCGCGGCTTTTTGTGCGAGTTCCATCGCGGGGGTAGAATAAGAAGCGCGGCGGCCCGCGCTTGGGCAACATTCATGATAGCAAAGTGAATCCTATATGCGCAGAACATGAGATTGCTGACAATCATTTTTTCCGCTGTCCTGTTGCTGATGAATGCCCGATCCGTGAGGGCGCAACAGATTTCTCCGTCCACGCCGCCACTACCGCCGCCGGCGGAGGCGCCACCCGCGCCGGCCGAGCCCGTATTCGATCCGTTTCATGCGGAGAAGAGCATCGAAATCGGGATGTTCTACATGAAAAAAGGCAACTACGACGCGGCAATCGATCGGTTTATGGATGCGACGCATTTTCAGCCTGCGCTGGCGAAGCCCTGGAGATTGATCGGAGAAGCATACGAGAAGAAGCATGACAACGGCCGGGCCGTCGAGTCTTACAAGAAATATCTCGAAGTCTTCCCCGGCGTCGAGGATGCAGCAAAGGTGAGAAAACGCATCGCCACGCTCGAAGAAAAAGCCGGGCAGCAGGCTTCCAAGCGGCCGCCGAATTAATTCCCCCGAGGCCCGCAGAATTCCGGCGAGAGGTTTATTCCTGCTTGTGCGTCAACCTCGGTTTTCAGCGGACGTGTTCGAGGAATTGTCGAGCCTGCGCGTAGTGCTTGAAGCGCTTTTCTTCGGCTCGGAATTCGGCGGAATGCGCCTGCAGTCCGCAAGCGGCAGCGCGCAGGGGATGCTTCACGTGGAGCATTTCGTGATACAGAATGAATCCGACGGCGTAGGAAGGCACGTCCGGGCGATCCAGCCGATTGTTCATGACGATTTGATCGAGGGAAGGGTCGAAGCAGCCGAACTGGGAGCGCCAGGGGCGGGCGCTCCAGCCGAGGCGCGGACGGCTGAGGCGTCCGCCAAAGTATTCGAGATTGAGCGCCGCGAACATGGGCGCAAGATCATGGGCCGAGCCGCGCGGATTATGCGCGATGCGACGCGCGCGTTTGCGGCGGACGCGTGCAATGTGGCGTCGCGTGGAATGCGCGAGTGCGAACTGGCGGTAGAGGTCCCGCAGCTCAGTAGGCACACACCGGCGATACATCTGCGCCAGTAAAATGGCCGCGGCGGCTTCAATCACCGGAATGGGCGCGTCACGCAGAATATCGGAAAGCCGCACGTGCGCGGTCTCTTCCCGCAGGCGCATCGTGTGAGCGAGATTGGCATAGGGGTACAGTTCCACGACGAAGTGCGGCGGCCGGCCCTGGCAGCCCAGGCGCGTAAAGATACGATGAAAAATTCGGTCGCCGCCGGGGAGCATTGCGGCCAGCGAACGTTTTCGCGTTGCGCGCCCAGCCCCCATCACGACGGCTTGCGCCGCACGGGGGGCGGCGCCATTTCTTTCGTGGCTTTCTCGACGTCCTTGGCGGCGTCTTGCGTAGCCTCAATGGCGTCGTCGAGATTATCCTTATAGGTTTCTCGCTCGGGACCTTTGGCCGCGAGTTCCTGGAGGTAGGGCAGAGATTCCTTGATCCGCGTCTGCAATGCTTTCACGCCTTCCCGGATGTCTTCCTGTTTCTCGATGCCGATCTCGAGCAAGTCGGCGGCATCGTCGATGCAGCCGGTATAGCCGTTTATCAAGCTATTCAGGCGGTCGGTCCGCTTCTGGTCAGACGGGTTCATGTGCGCGAACTCGTACTGGAGTTTCTTGATGCGGTCCCCCGCAAACGTCGCGTACAGCACGATACGCGGGCCGCTCATCCCGGCGTCACGAATTTTCTCGGCCTCGGCTTCGCTCAGGTATTCCTTTTTCTGGGGAGCAGCCGGGCGCGCAGCGGGCACAGCGGACAGGATTGTAGCGAGCAGGAACAGGGTAACCGGTGTGGCAATCGCTCGCATTGGACTCTTCACGGATTGGCCTTCTTCGGATTCTGATCCGGCCGGCGAGGAAACAGCGCGTCGATAAGATCGTTCTGTGTCTTCACCAGATCCGTGCGGACTTCGCGGAAAAATGGGCGCTTGTCCACCGGAAGCGCGAGAATCAAATCGTCGATGCGCCGGATGTTCTCGCGAATGCTGATCTGAAGCTCTTTGAACCCTGCCGGCTTTCGTTCCGCGTCGACGCCTGTGGCCTTGAGCGCCTCGGCCATGTGCTGAATTTCGTCGCGGTACTGCGCGAGTGTTTGCAGCGAAGCGACATCCTCTCCGGCCTTGAGCTGCTTGCGAGCTTGGTCGACTTGATCGTCGCCGAGCTTCGCCAGCGCGCGGGCCTTGCGCACCGGGTCCGTTTCCTGCTCGTATCGAGCCAGGTCCACAGCCAGGCGGTCTTGCGCGGCAAGAGGCGTGAACAGCGCCAGCCCGGCAATCATCGCACTGCACATTCTCAGCATCGCGGAAAGAGGCGTCATCTCAGTGTTTCTGCTTCTTCGGCGACTGTCCCAGCTCGCTCTGCAGGGTCAGCGTGCGGCGGCGCGCCTGAAAATCCTGTGTTTCATTCTGGCCGTTGTCCGTGTCGAGAAACTTCTGATAGGCCTCGATGGCTTCGGACTTCCGTGAAAGTTTATCGTAACAGATGGCGCGAACAAACCAGGAGCTCGGCTTCGGCGTTTCCAATTTACCCAGGCGGTCCATCGCCCCGATTGTCGCGGCGTAATCTCCATTTAGGAAAAAGGCATTCACCAAATCACGCAAGGCGTCGATGGCCTGTGGATCATTGGTGAATACTTTGCCCAGGATGTTGATCGCCGCGGGATAGTCGTGCAGCTCGATTTCGACGTGGCCCAGCCACGCGAGCAGCTCCTGGTCCTGCGGCGATTGTCCTATCGCTTGCGCAAGGGCCTCACCGGCTTCCTTCCATTTATTCTGATGCAAGTAGATATTGCCGCGCATCTTGAGGCTTTCGGCTGTGGGCGCGGAGCCGGCTTCGGTGCGATCCAGTTCTGCGAGCGCGTCATCGAAACGGTCGATTTCCATCAGGGCGGAAGCGCGATCGAAGTGCTCGGCCCGATCGCCCGGATTGAGTTTCAAGTACTCGGCCAGGGCGTCGGTTCCGGCCTCGTATTTCTTTTGTGTCAACAGGGCGTTGGCGAGGCCCAGGCGTGCGGGTGCGGAATCGCTGCGTGCGGCGACAGCCTCGCGGAAATGTTCTTCAGCGCCGGTAGCGTCGCCCGTGCGAAGCAGCACGCGGCCCAGCGCGAAGTGGTACTCGTAATCTTTGGGAGAAATTCCGAGCGCGGCGCGATATTGCTCGAGGGCCTCGGTCAATTTCCCGGCATGTTCGAGCGCAAACCCGGCTAGAAATCGCGGACGGCTCTCGGCAGGCTGCAGGTCAGCCGCGCGACGGAATGAATCGGCAGCCCCTCCGGGGTCGGAATTCATCAGCACCAGGCCGAGGTTCAGATGCGCCGGCGCCATTTTCGGATCGAGCGCAATGGCACGGGAGAATTCAGACTTTGCCTCCTCCCAGCGTTTTAGTCCGGCGTACGCGTAACCAAGCTGAAAATGTGCGTAGGGATCGTCGGGACGTTGCGTCACGTACTTTTGAAGCGGGTCGAGCGCAGCGGCGAAATCATTCTTGTCGATGGCGTTCTTCGCCTGTTGGAGCAGCGGTGCGAGAGGGTCCTCTTTTGGCTGCGAAGAGGATTGTGCTGGCGGCTTCACGGGAGATTGGCGCTGCGACTGCGCCGGCAAAGGCACTGCCGTCACGACGAACGCGGCGAGGATGATCGCTACTCGAAACCAACTCGCCGTGGAATGTGGTGCGTGATTCATCGCTATGGTTTGCGCCGCGCGCCCTGCTTCTGCGCGACGTGGTTGTGATTCAAGTGATGATTGTTGAGCACGCGCGCGAGGAATTTCCCCGTGTACGAGTGCGCGTTGCGCGCGACTTGTTCCGGTGTTCCTGTGGCCACGACGCGGCCGCCCTGCTCCCCCCCTTCCGGGCCGAGGTCGATGACCCAGTCGGCGGATTTGATGATGTCGAGGTTGTGCTCGATGACAAGAATCGATGCCCCACCGTCGATCAACTTGCGGAACGCGGTGAGGAGCTTCTGGATGTCGTCGAAATGAAGGCCGGTCGTGGGTTCGTCGAAGATGTACAAGACGCCCTCGTTTAGCTGTGTGGTGAGATGCGCGGCAAGCTTCAGGCGTTGCGCCTCACCGCCGGAAAGCGTCGTTGCGGACTGTCCCAGGCGCAGGTAGCCAAGACCCACCTCGTCGAGAATTCTCAGTTTCGAGGTGATTTTCGGGACGCCTGCAAAAAATGCGAGGGCCTCGCGAACCGTAAGCTGCAGCACCTCGTGAATGTTTTTTTCGCGGTAGCGCACTTCGAGCACGCCGCTTTTGAACCGTGTGCCGCGGCATTCTTCGCAGATCAGTTCGACGTCCGCGAGGAACTGCATCTCCACCGTCACTGTGCCTTCGCCCTGGCAGGCTTCGCAGCGGCCACCGGGGATGTTGAACGAAAAATGTCCGGCTGAGTAGCCACGCTTTTTCGCCTCCGGCGTGGCGGCGAAGAGTTCGCGGATCGCGTCAAACGCTTTCAGGTAGGTCGAGGGGTTCGACCGTGGCGTGCGGCCGATTGGCGATTGGTCGACCAAGACCACGCCCCCGAGCAAGTTGTCGCCCTCGATCCGCTCGCACAGTTCCTTGAATGTGCCGCCGGTGCGGCGCGCGTCGAGCGCCTTGTACAGAACGTCATGCACGAGTGTGGATTTGCCGGAGCCTGAGACGCCTGTGACCGCGACGAGCATCCGCAACGGAATCATCAAATCGATATTTTTCAGGTTGTGCGCGCGCGCTCCAAAGATGCGCAAAAAACGCCCGGTTGGTTTATGCCGCAGCGATGGGACGGGAATGCGCAGCTCGCCGTTGAGATATCGCGCGGTCAGAGATTCGCGGCTTTGCGCAAGCTCGCTGCGCGGGCCGGCGAAAAGCAATTTTCCACCATTTTCACCCGCGCCGGGTCCCAGATCGATCACGTAATCGGCGGCGGCAATCGTGTCCGGATCGTGTTCGACCACGAGAATCGTATTGCCCAATTCGCGCAGGCTCTTCAGGATGCCGATCAGACGATGCGTGTCGCGCGGATGGAGCCCAATCGAAGGCTCATCCAGAACATACAGCGCGCCGACGAGATGCGAGCCGAGGGAAGTCGCGAGCTGGATGCGCTGGGCCTCGCCGCCCGAAAGTGTCGAAGCGAGGCGGTCCAGTGACAGGTAATCCAGACCGACTTCGTCGAGGAATCGGAGGCGTTGGCGAATCTCCTCGAGTATCTTGTCGGCGATGGCCGCTTGCTCCGAACTCAATTCGAGGCTGTCTACAAATTGCCGGGCCTGCGTAACAGTCATCGCGCAGACTTCCGTAATGGACTTGCCCGAGAGGCGAACGGCGCGCGCCTCCGCGCGGAGTCGCGTGCCATGGCAATCAGGGCAGATCGCGTAGCCGCGATAGCGGCTGAGGAAGACTCGGACGTAGAGTCTGTATTTCTTCCGTTCGAGCCATTTGAAGAAGCCATTTATACCGTGGTACCCGGACTTGGGCTCGCCTTCCACTACCATGTCCCGCTGCGCAGCTGTAAGATCGCGGAAGGGAACATCGGGAGGGATATTTTTCGCGCGCGCAAATTTCTTCAGTTCGTTCAGCAGGACGCGATAGCGTGGCGTTGTCCACGGTTGGATCGCGCCTTCGTTGAGCGATTTGCCGCGGTCGGGGATTACCAGATTGATATCGAAATCGACCGTATTTCCGAATCCCTGGCAGCGTGGGCAGGCTCCGTAAGGACTGTTGAACGAAAACAGGCGCGGCTCGGGCTCTTGATACACGGCGCCGCACGCCTTGCACTCGAATCGCTCGTTGAAGACCAGGCGTTCCGCTGGTCCGCCCGCGGCCTCGGGCACGAACTCGAGAATGGCCTCCCCTCGTCCCTCGCGATAGCAGATCTCGACCGAATCGACCAGCCGGGTGCGCATATCCGGACCGGTCGCGAGGCGGTCCACAACGACATAGACCGGCTGCGAGAAATCAATATCAAGGAGCGTTTCCGGAGAAGAGAATTCGTGGATGCGGCCTGCCTGGTAAAGCCGCTGGAATCCGCGCCGCTGCAAAGCTGCGAGCGCCAGCCGGATCGCTTCGGGCGAAACCTTAGCCGGCTTCTTTGCCGCGACGCGGCGCGTTGTCACTGCTGGGGGTGCGGCGAGTTCCAGCGCGTACAGCACATAGAACCGCCGGCCCAGCGGGAGCGCCAGAACGCGCGCGGCGATTTCGTCCATCGTGTCTTTGCGGACTTCGTGTCCGCAATTCGTGCAGAACGTTCGCCCGGCGCGGGCGTAGAGCAGCCGGAGGTAGTCGTAGATTTCCGTGGCGGTAGCAACCGTCGAGCGCGGGTTGCGCGTCGAGTTCTTCTGCTTGATCGCGATGGCCGGAGCGATGCCCGTGATTTCATCCACGTCCGGTTTTTCGATGCGCTCGAGGAATTGGCGCGCATAGGCCGAAAGTGACTCGATGTAGCGCCTCTGACCTTCCGCATAAATCGTGTCAAATGCGAGGCTCGATTTTCCCGATCCGGAAACTCCCGTAACCACGGTAATGGCGTTGTGCGGAATCTCGAAGCTGATGTTCTTCAGGTTGTGGACGCGCGCTCCGCGCACAGAGAGGACTTCCTGCTCCGGTACGCCCACTACGGGGCTGGTAACCGTTTGCTCTGCGGCGCTGTATTCTCTTGCGGCCACGCGACTGTACTCCTCAGCGTCTTCAGCGACACTGGTCTAAACTTCCAATTATACGTCGTTGTGAGAAAGCGGGCAATTGAGCCTTTTGCGAGCCTGCTCACGTGCGCTACTTGCCGCAGATACGTCAAGTTGTATACTTTTCACTGAGACAGACGATGGCAGCGTTCGAACGGATCATCTGGATTGTTTTGGACAGCGTGGGGATCGGCGAACTGCCCGATGCCGCTGAATATGGGGACACAGGCCGCAACACGCTCGGCCACGTTGCGAAGTCGCGGGCGCTTGCGCTGCCCAATCTGGTGCGGCTGGGCTTGGCCAATATCGCGCCGCTCGATCACCTGACGCCTCCTGCCAATCCTCAAGGCTGCTACGGCAAAGGCGCGACACATTCGCCGGGGAAGGATACAACCACCGGACATTGGGAGATGGCGGGCATCTGGCTGCCGCAGGCGTTTCCTGTTTACAAACAGGGTTTCCCGCGCGAGTTGATCGAGCAGTTTGAACGCGCGATTGGCCGAAAGACGATTGGCAACAAGCCCGCCTCAGGCACCGAGATCATCAAGGAGCTGGGCGACGAGCATGTACGCACGGGATTCCCGATCGTTTACACCTCCGGTGACAGCGTATTTCAGATTGCGGCGCACGAAGATGTGATCCCGATCGCGGAGCTTTATCGCATGTGCGAGATCGCGCGCAAAATGCTCGACGGGCCGCACAAAGTCGGCAGGGTCATCGCGCGGCCTTTTACCGGAACGACAGGAAGTTTCCGCCGCACGGAGCGCCGCCACGATTATGCTGTCGAGCCGCCGCATCCGATGCTGATGGACGTCCTCGCCGAGCGCAAGGTGCCGGTCTTCGGCATCGGGAAGATTCACGACATCTACAACGGTCGGGGCGTCGAGCGCTACATCACTGCCAGGGACAACACCGACGGCATGCAGAAGCTGCATGCAACGCTCGGGGAGCAGAAGACCGGCCTCGTTTTCGCGAACCTCGTGGATTTCGACATGCTCTACGGGCACCGCAAGGACGTGGAGGGATTCGCAAAATCGCTCGAAGAATTCGACGCGCTTCTCGGACCCTTGCTGCGAGCCATGGCGCCGCGCGATCTGCTGATGATCACCGCCGATCATGGCTGCGATCCCGATCCGGCGTGGCCGACGACAGATCACTCGCGCGAGTACGTGCCCATCGTGACGTACAGCCATGGAGGGAAGCGCGGCGTCAACCTCGGCGTCCGGGACACGCTGGCCGACATGGGCCAGACCATCGCCGAAAATTTCGGCGGCACAATTCCCCACGGCAAGAGTTTCCTGCCGCTGATCTCCGCAAATTAAATCATATGCATTGCAGTGAACGCGTTTCGTGCGTTGTCATTCCGAATCCCGGCAAGGCCGGTATGAGGAATCTTTCTTCGATTGAACGAGGGATACGGAGAGATTCCTCGGGCCGATCGAATCGACCTTCGGAATGACACCGCTTCATTCTTTGTTGGAGATTTCTTTAATTTCCCGAGGATGGCGCGCGGGACGCGTAATACCCTGTGCGCGTGCGCACGCTGAGTTTTCCCGAGCCACGCGGGGGCAGCACCTCGACCTGGACACTGCGGAATGAGCCGTCGCGGGCCGTGTTAGTCGGATAGTACGCCAGTGTGTATTGGTTGCGAATGTCATGGGCAATCTGCGTGCAGATGGCCTCTGTGTCATTGGCATCTTCAGGGAAAAAGGCCAGGCCGCCAGTGGCGTTCGCAAGCTGGGACAAGGCGCCGCGCGCTTTCTTCATCGCGCGCCGGTTGTGTTTAATATCGTCGTCGCTGAATACGCCCACCGCGTATATCACGGCGTCGTTCCGCTGGGCCTGTTCGACGGTATTCTCCAGGCTATGACGGCTGGCATTGTCCTCGCCGTCGGTCACGACCAGAATCACTTTCTTGTCGCGCGTGCCCTTTTTCAGGTGATCGAGCGAGCCGATTACGGCGTCGTAGAGCGCCGTGCTGCCGCGCGCATCAATGCGCTCGAGCGCCGTCTTCATTTCGTTCAGGTCGCTCGTGAAATCGTGCTCGGTGTCGAGGTAGTAGTCGTCGTTGAAGTTGACGACGAAGCCTTCGTCCTGCGGATTCGAGGTCTTGACGAACGTGAGCGCGGCCGCGTTCACCTGGGGACGTTTGTCCCTCATGCTGCCGCTGTTGTCGATCACCAGGCCGAAGCTGACTGGCACGTCCTCTTGCTTAAAGACGGAAAGCTTCTGCTCGATTTTGTCTTCGAATACCCGGAAGTTCTCCTGCTTCAACCCCGGAACAAACACGCTCCTGTCATTCAGCACGGAAGCATGCAGCACCACCAGGCTGACCTGTGCCTGAATCTTATACGGCCCCTTTTGGCTCTCCTGAGGGGCGCTTGGCGCCGGCGGCTGGGTCGAGGGCGAAACTGGGGACTGCGATTGCTGCGCCATTGCACCGCCCGCAAGACACACCGCTATCGCCGCAAGGAAAAATGTGAGGAGAAAAGCCATCAGAAGGCCGCGGCTACTGGCTGGGTGCGTAGTAGCCGGTTTTCGCAAATACATTAAGGGGAGGGAGCCCTTTGGGTGGCCGGAGCTTGACCTTGATCTTTCGCCAGATGCCGTTGTGCTGCGCGTTGCTTGGTTTGTATCCCAGAACATATTGGTTTCGGAGCTCCATCCCGATTTTTGCCGCTATATCAGGCAGTTCGCCGATATTAGCAACGGGAAAAACTCGTCCTCCGGTCATCTCGGTCATTTCTGAAAGCAGCGAAGGGCCATTGAGTTCTTCGCTTGTCCGGGAGCGAATCCCGATCGGGTCATAAATACCGATTGCATAAAGCTGGCAGTCGGCTTCTTTCAGGAAGTTCTTTACGTCGTTCTCGTTGTACCGGCTATGATTATCACCCCCGTCGGATATGATGAGCAAGGCCCGTTTGGCGTTGTGTGCACCCCTCATCTGGCTGAGCCCCAGATAGACCGCGTCAAGCAAGGCTGTGCGCCCGCGCGAGGCCGTAAACATCATTCGGGTCTGCAATTCTTCCACGCTGTTGGTGAAGCCGCTGGTCAGCTCAGCGCGGTCGTTGAAGCTCACCAGGAAAAATTGATCCAGCGGATTCGCTGTCCTCATGAATTGCACGGCGGCCTGCCGCGCCCTGTCCACCTTGTCGGACATGCTGCCGCTCATGTCAAAAATCAATCCAATCGAAACGGGCACGTCTTCGCTCGATAGGGTTACGATTTCCTGTTCGGTCCCATCTTCGTAAACGCGAAAATTCTCTTTTTCTAGGCCGGTCACTAGGCGGTTCAACGGATCAGTTACCGTGACGCTGACAAGCGCCAGGTTGACATCAATTTTGATACCTTCGCCCGGTTTTTTCTGCGGGGTTGCCGGTGGTTTGGAGGGCTGAACAGGGCCTTCGGACTGACCGAACGCTGTGGCCGCAATGAGGGCGAACGCAACAAGAACGACGACGCGTAAGCAACCCTGGCTGCGCATTGCCTTCACCGCATTGCCTGCCTTCTCCGGCGCTGCCGGGCGGTTACGGCTGGTTCAACTTCAAACCTTAAGCTTATTCTACCACCCGGGAAAGTCAACGCAATACCTATCGTCCTTTTTGACAATTTGTTTACTTTTGGATGTGCATCACCTGGTTCGGTTCGAACGGAAAATGCCCTGCGCCTGGAGAGCAGCCTCATGTGGTAGCATTTGCAAGTTCCGCTGCGTGCATCGTTATTCTTGCGGACATTAGAGCAGACTCATTGGCCATCGCCGTTATCCCCGCTCGCTATGCCTCAACCCGATTGCCGGGCAAGCCGCTGGTTGCGCTTGCTGGTAAGACGATGATTGAACGTGTGTGGGCGCGCGTGCGCCGCGCCCAAAAGATATCCCGGGTGATCGTCGCCACCGACGACGAGAGAATCATTCATGCAGTCGCCGGGTTTGGAGGGGAAGCGGTCATGACGCGCGCCGAGCACCGGTCCGGCACCGAGCGCGTCGCGGAAGTGGCCGCAACCGCGGTCCGCGGAGATGACGGAATCTTCGTGAATGTGCAGGGGGACGAGCCGCTGATCGAGCCCGGCGCAATTGATGCCGTCGTCGAAGCCATCGAATCCGAGGACGGTGTCTCGATTGCGACGCTTGCGGTTCCTATCGCAAGGCCCGCCGACATTATGGACCCGAACGTCGTCAAAGTCGTCCTCGACTTCGACGGCAACGCGCTGTATTTTTCCCGCGCGCCGGTTCCCTGGGTCCGCGACCGGGACGCGCCGGTCCATGCGCGGCACCTGAAGCACCTTGGCCTGTACGCGTTTCGCCGCGACGCGCTCCTCGATTTTCCGACGCTGCCGCTCGGAGACCTCGAGCGCATCGAACAGCTCGAGCAGCTTCGTTGGATGGAAAACGGCTACAAAATTCGCGTCGCCGAAACAACGTACGACTCCGTCAGCGTGGACGTCCCCGAGGACGTCGCCCGCGTCGAGCAACTCCTCCGCGAATCGCCTTCTGCGTGAACGTTCCTTTTCTTGCTTGGCGTGGCTGAAAAATATCTAGAACTGCCTGAACAACGCCCCGGCTGCGACGCTCCCGCTGTCGATTCCCACAACGATTACTTGGGTGGAATTCACAACGTAAACTGCGAAGTTGCGGTTGTCGGTCGAAGGATTGAGCGTGAGCGCGCCGCGTCCATTCGACGCCGGCGCGGAGTATGTGCCAATGACGGGTTCACCCGCGATGAGCGTTCCTGCAGTGTTGATATCGATCGCTCCCGACGGGATTGCTCCCGTGCCGTCAGACGTCAATTGGCCAAGGAAAACTTGGGCGGACGATCCAGACAAACCACTGCTGTCGATTACGTAGGCGCCTCGAATCGACGCCAATGAAAACGCGCTGCTCAGCTGCTGGACAAATGATCCATCGCTCGTTCTGCCCGAATCAATCTCCTGAAGAACAGCATTTCCGGTGGCGCCCAGATAAAACACGAGGTCATATGTGTGGCTTCCGGCCACAAACGTCGCGGTGCCCCGGCCGTTCGAAGCCACTGTGTAGGACCCGCTCGAAAATGCCACGTTAGGAGTTGGTGTGCCGTTTATGTTTTCATCCACCACACCAGCGGTGAGGCCGCCATTGCCATCCGCGGCAAAACTTCCGGCCGTCGCGATCGTCCCGCCCGGACCCGATCCCGTCAGGAGGAACGCGAAGTTGCCGTTGAACGAAGTTTGGTCGAACGTCGTGTTCGGCGCTTGCGGGGATGTGGTGCCCGTTACGGCACCCGCGCTTGTCTGGGGATCGATACCGACGAATTTCGCTGAGCCTCGCGACACGACATAAAAGAAGAAATTTCGATCCCCGCTTGGATAGTGTAGCGTGGCCTTCATACGCCCATTGGAATGCAATGTGTTGGGAGTGTTGGGATCGGACGTGTATGAACCGGAGAAAGATACTGGTGCGGGGGTGACCACACCTCCATCATTGATATCTACCAGGCCGTTCGCGATACCTCCTCTGCCATCAGCCGTAAATTCTCCAATCTGTGACAGGAGTTTCGAACTGCTGTTCACCCCGACAAAATCAAAAATGTAGGCGCCGAACAGGCCGGAGGCACTGAACGCGGAGACGTCTTGCAAATTTGCCTGTCCCGTGGCCGTCCCGGCGCTGTCAAAGCCGATAATCTGAAGCTGGTTGTTGTTCACCAAGACGAAGTGGAAGCTGGCAGGTGTGCGGCCGTCGTTGAACTGCATCGTGCCGCGCCCATCCGCCGCGATCGTGTATGTGCCAGCGAAAGAAATCGGAGCCGTCGTCGGGCCCGAAGCATCGTTGATATCTTCAAGCCCGCCAGTCAGGTGGCCGGCGCCGTCGGCTACAAAACTTCCCGCTCGGAAGAAGGCGCCGGATGCAATGCTTCCTGACATGGAAAAGGCGAACGGTCCTTGGAATGAGGACGTGGAATAGCCGGAGATGGTTACCGTGGCGTTGGCCGAGGACAGTGGGAAGTCACGCGAGACCGCTGTCACGATCACGGTCGTGCCAATCGGCGGCGTAAGCGGCGCGGTATAGACTCCGTTGGCATCAATCGTGCCGAACGTCGCGTTTCCGCCCAGGACGCTGTTGACCTGCCAGTCCACATTTGTAGTCGGCGCGCCCGTCACAGTCGATGTGAACGTTTTCGTATTTGCGGTGCCCGCGGACAGAGTTACGGAGGTGGGGGCGACCGTCACCTGCGGGGGCGGTAGGATTGTTGTTGCCGAGGTGGCGGATACCTTCGAGTCTTCGAACGACACGGCTGACACATTCACAGTTGCAGGGGAGGGAACCGTGGCCGGCGCGCGGTAGAGACCGTTCGAATCGATCCTTCCCACCGTGTCATTGCCGCCCGTGATTTTATTCACTTGCCAGGTAACAACGACATTCGTCCCACCCGAAACGGCTACCAGGAATTGTGTGCTCGTCGCCACATTCAGGGAGATGGTGGCTGGTGCAATCGTGACGGTAATTCCCGTGACAGGGTCCGTGCACGAAGAAGAAGAGGAAGTCGTTGAGGTTGTAGAGGTTGTGGTGGTGCACACGACGGCCGTGCTCGGAGTTGCCGTATACTTGTGGCACGAGATCAGGCTGAACAGGCCGATAATGAGTGCAAAAACCAGAAGGCGTCTCACTGCCCCTCTCTCTTTAGCTTCGCGCATGCCGATTCACTGTGGCTCACTTGCAACCCTGCTCCAAAAGAGGGCAGATTATATCTCATCATGCTATTCGCAAGCTCTTCTCCCTCGCATCCAGCCATCTGGCGCATGGGGGGTGGCTCGCACAAGGCGGCCCATACCTTGGACTATCTCCGCGAGGACATTTCCGGAGCTAGAACTGCTTAATGAGCACGGCAGTCGCGGGGCCCGCGTTGTCCGTACCAAGAGCAAGAATCGCCGTCGGGCTCACGAAATACAGCACGAGGCCCCGTGTTGGCGTGAGAGCCATCGTGGTGCGACCGTTTGAGGCAACTGAGGTATCAAACGTTCCGGCGTTCACCACAGCTGACTGCAGCGCGCCGAAACTGTTGATATCCAGCAATCCGGCGATTATCTTGCCTGCCCCGTCTGCCGTGAGTTGTCCGACAATGTCTTCCTCCCCGGTTGCCGCGATCCCGGTTAGGCCGAGCGCGTAGCTGCCCTTGAAGGACGCGGCCGTGAACGGCCCGCTCTGTGGTTGGACCAGCGACCCGTGGGCGACAATCCCGGCAGTCGTTTCCTGGACCACAGCGGTGGCGCTCGGTGCCGGTGCAACCATGTAAAAGACGTAGGTGTGGCCGGGAATGCTGAGGGTGCCCCGCCCGTTGCCGCTGATATCAAAGGTATAGCTGCCGCCGAGCGACGTCGCCAACGAGACTATTCCGGCATTGTTTTGATCCAGCGTGCCGGAACCAGCCACGATGTTGCCGCTGCCATCTGCTGCGAAGCTCCCCGCGTTGGCGATGCCGCCGCTGGGACCAGAGCCCGCGGTTCCCAACACAACATTCCCATTGAGCGCATTGACGCCCCATGGGACGATCGATTGCTGTTTGAATGCATCGCCCGCCAAAGCGGGAGTCGAATCCTGTTCCATGAACATCGCGCCGGCCGCCGAAACCATGTAGAAACTGAACTTCAAAGTCGGCCCAGATGTGAACAGTGTGGCCGTGCCCCTTCCGTTCGCGCTGATCGAATAAAAGGATGTGTTGAGAATCTGAAGCTGGCTCAGCAGCGCTCCACCATTATTGATGTCCATCTCGCCGGATGTGATTTTTCCGGTCCCTGTGTGATTAGGATCTCCATCGGCCACAAACTCTCCGACTGCCGATTCCGTAGTCGAGCCGGAGGAGACGCCAGAAAAGCTAAAGGTGTAGGTTCCGGACAAGCCGCCGGCACTGAAAACGGAGGTGTCCTGCGAGTCCATCTCGCCGTTTGCGGTGGCGCCGGGGCCGAACTCGATAATCTGTGCCTGTTGGGCCGAGAGCACCACGATACGGAAATTCGAAGTCGTCGCTCCCGCCGAGCAAACCGCAACCGTGTGCTCGCAGAATTGCATGGTGCCGCGACCGTCGGGCCCGATCGAGTAGGTGCCGGTAAACGAGAAGTTCGTGACGCCGCTGGGCTGGTTGAAGTCTTCGATCCCGCTCTTGAGATGGCCCGACCCGTCCGCCGTAAAGCCGCCCGCACGCAGAAAAAAGTCATTAGTCGCCGTGAATTTTCCGCTCAGAGAGAACGCGTACGGACCCTGCAAGGAAGCATTTCCGAAAGTCACAGTCACCGGCACGCAAAAGGTTTGCGTAGAGTCCGTCTGAGAAACAGCCGTAATCGTAACGGCCCCTCCCGGCGGTGGAATCTGCGGAGCCACATAGTTACCTTGTGGAGTAATTATGCCGATTGTCGAGTTGCCGTTGAGAACGCCGATAGTCGAACTGCAGGTGGGGCTGTTGTTGACGTACCAGAATACGGCGAGGGTACCGCCGCCGGAAACCGTCGCCGTGAACGCCTGTGAAGTACCTGCGGCCACACTCACGTGGGTGCTTGGATTTATGCCCGTAATAGCGGCTGGAGGTAAGATGGTCAAACTTGCCGTTGCCGTGAGGCTGGTCTGTGCCTGGGCTTGTGCAGTAATGGTGACGACATTGTTTGGGGTCGGCTGCGTTTTCGGGGCTGTGTACAGTCCGTTCGTGTCGATAGTGCCAACGGTCGAGTTGCCGCTGGTTATGCTATTGACCTGCCAGTTCACGAGGGTGCTGCTCAAGTTCTGGACGTTCGCCGCGAATTGTACCTTTCCGTTCACGTTCACCGACGTGGCGGCACCCGAAACTGTTATGGTCGGAGGTGCAGGGGTGGTTGAGCCACCGCCACAGGAGTTCAACGCCAACAGTGCAGGGAGAAGCGCGGAGATTAGAAGGAGACGCTGCCACCGCGACTCCTGAAGACACATATACGTGTTCGGCTGACGCACTAGAAATCCCCCCGGCCTGACCGATGCCGATTTCCCTGAAGAAAATAGGGATGCCTCAAATTGAGGAAGCACCCGCCGCATCGATACGCATGATTCATTCCGTCTGAAAATGGAAAAAGTTCCACACACATTCGTTCGAACGTGACCTCTGGAAATAGTTTTTCCTGCGAAAGCGGAAACTTTGAATCCCCACGCTCGTAACAATCTCAGACCGCAAGGCGCGAATATGCCGGACAGATTCACATCCCCCGCGAGGCATAGATGCAGCTTCGCATCCTTGTGTCGCCTGCACTTGGCGGAATATGACAATAGATCGTTGACCCGCGGTAAAGTCAAGAGAAATTTGTACTTTTCCGATTGGCCCGGCTCTATCCATCGCAAGTAAAGTGCGTGAAACCACACCAACGAAGGAGGAACCGAGGATATGCAGGCGAAGGCAAACGTCTCCCGGCAAACCGTGGTTTTATCCAGTTTCCCGGACCCGGTCGTGATCTATCTCGGCATGAAAGTCCGGTCGTCCGGCGGGTTACTGACGGTGCTGCGCTTCGGCCCCCGGATCTCGAGCGCGATCGCAGAGAGACCCGCTGGATTGCTCCTCCATGAGCGTTTGTTTTTCTCGATTTTCCCGTTGCATGTGGGCATGCGCAAGTACTGGAGCAATTTCGATTCTCTCGAAGCCTGGGCGCGGGCCCTGCCGCACCAGAAATGCCGGCAGGATTTTGTGTGGGATTCGGGTGGAACCGGATTCTGGCATGAGACATACTTCATGCGCGGCGGTATGGAGGCCATCTACGACGATATGAATGCTCCGATCGGTTTTGCCCGATTCGCGCCGGTGCAGGCTGCAGAGGGCGCCATGTTCAGCGCTCGGCAGCGCCTGCGCAGGAAAGAGAAAGCCCAACCATGAGGTTTTGAGCGATGGCTGAGCAGCGGTACAGTCAGGATGGGCATCGAAAAATTTTGGATTTCGTGACATTGACAGAGTTGAGGATTGTCCGTAGAATGCGTTGTACGCGAACATCTTTCTGGAGGATGAAACCCAGTTCCGCATCCCGTGTTTTTTCGCGGCCGGAACTGAGCGGATGGAGCCGAAGTATATTTTTGTTACCGGTGGCGTTGTTTCCTCCCTCGGCAAAGGCGTAGCAGCGGCGTCGATTGGCTGCCTGCTCGAAAGCCGGGGTCTCCGAGTTACCCTCCAAAAGTGCGATCCCTACCTGAACGTGGACCCCGGCACGATGAGCCCGTATCAGCACGGCGAAGTGTACGTCACCGATGACGGCGCCGAGACGGACCTTGACCTGGGACACTACGAGCGGTTCACCTCCGCCAAGCTGACGCGCGATCACAACTGGACGACCGGGCGAATCTACGAGTCCATCATCTCGAAGGAGCGCCGCGGTGATTACCTGGGCAAAACCGTGCAGGTGATCCCGCACGTCACCGACGAGATCAAGGCCGCTTTCCGCAAGATCGCCAATGACGTGGACGTGGTCATCATCGAAATCGGCGGCACGGTGGGCGACATCGAATCGCTCCCGTTTCTCGAAGCGGTCCGCCAGATGCGGCTCGAGCTTGGGCCCGAAAATTCCGTCCTCGTGCACGTCACGCTCGTGCCGTTCATTCCGACAGCCGGAGAGCTGAAGACGAAGCCGACCCAGCACTCTGTGAAGGAACTCCTCTCTATCGGGATTCAGCCCGATCTGCTCCTTTGCCGGAGCGACCGCTGGTTGCCGCAAGATTTGAAAAAGAAAATTGCGCTGTTCTGCAACATGCCGGAATCGCACGTCATCTCCATGCGGGACATGGACACAATCTATGGCGTACCGGTGGCCCTTGCCGATGAGGGTCTCGATAACGAGATCGTGCGGCTGCTGCACCTGCAGGCGGGCGAACGCGACATGAGCCGCTGGCTTGAGCTGCTGGACCGCATCCGCAACCCCGAAGGCGAAGTGCATATCGCGGTGGTCGGCAAGTACGTGCAGCTTGAGGACGCCTACAAGAGCTTGCGCGAAGCGCTCATGCATGGCGGCCTGGCGCACAAGCAGCGCACGGTAATCGAATGGGTGGAGGCGGAAGAGATCGATTCGCCCGCGGCGGCAGTTGCGCGGCTGCACCAAGCCGACGGAATCCTGGTGCCGGGCGGATTCGGCAAACGCGGCATCCAGGGAATGGTCCACGCGATCGAGTACGCGCGAAATCATAAAATTCCGTTCTTCGGCATTTGCCTGGGTATGCAGTGCGCGACGATTGAATATGCCCGCAATGTTTCAGGCCTTGCCGGAGCGGACAGCACGGAGTTTGATCCGCAGACTCCGCACCGCGTGATCTACAAGCTGCGCGAACTCCTGGGCGTGGACGAAATGGGCGGCACAATGCGCTTGGGCGCCTGGCCCTGCAAGATCAAAAAGGATTCAACCGCGTTCCGCGCGTACGGCGCAACCGAGGTCAGCGAGCGCCACCGGCACCGCTACGAATTTAATTGCGAATACGAAAAGACGCTTACTGATGCCGGATTCCGCATCACCGGCCGCTCGCCCGACGGCAAGTACGTCGAGATTGTCGAAGCGCCGGACCATCCCTGGTTTCTTGGCTGCCAGTTTCATCCCGAGTTCAAGTCGAAGCCGCTGGCCCCGCATCCACTCTTCCTTGCCTTCATTGGTGCGGCGCATGCCCACCGGCAACGCGAGAGCGCCACGACGGCGGCCGGGAGTACGAGTGCTGTGTCCATGTCAGCCAGGAATTCGCCCGCCATCTAACTTGAATTTATCTGGGACCTTGTGTGAAGACTTTCGGTTGTAGGGGCACGGCATGCCGCGCCCCTACAGAGCAGCAATGGCCTTCGCGCCCGTTGCAAATCTTTGCTGTCCCGCATAGGCTATGAACCGCGTTCACGAATCATAGAGAACTTGCATGCATCCAGCGCGTGAAATCTCGATCGGAAACTTCCGTGTCGGCGGGAACCAGCCGCTGTTTTTGATTGCCGGCCCGTGCGTGATTGAAAGCGAAGCTCATGCTTTACTGATGGCCGAGCGCCTTGCAGAAATCGCCTCGCACGCGAAGGTGTCCCTCCTGTTCAAGGCGTCGTACGACAAAGCAAACCGTTCCTCGGAGCAATCCTTTCGAGGACCGGGTCTCACTGAGGGTTTGCGCATTCTGCAAAAAATTAAGCAGCGCTTCCAGCTCCCGATTCTGACCGATATTCATGAGGTGTCGCACGCGGCCGCTGCCGCGGAAGTCGCCGACGTGCTGCAGATCCCAGCGTTTCTGTCGCGGCAGACCGATCTGCTTGCCGCAGCGGGAAAGACCGGCCGTGTGGTGAACTTGAAAAAGGGACAATTCCTTTCTCCCTGGGAAATGGCCAATGCCGTAGAGAAAATCGCGAATACCGGCAATGACCGAATCATTCTGACGGAGCGCGGCGCTTCGTTTGGCTATCAAAATCTCGTCGTGGATATGCGTTCCTTTCCCATTCTGCGCAAGACGGGCTGCCCGGTTGTTTTCGATGTGACGCACTCTGTGCAGTTGCCCGGTGGGGCAGGGAAGTCGAGCGGAGGGCAGCCGGAATTCATCGAACCGCTGGCCCGCGCGGGCATCGCCGTGGGTGTGGACGGCATCTTTCTCGAAGTTCATGAGAACCCGGCGAAAGCCCTTTCGGACGGAACCAACGCCCTGACGCTCGCCGAGTTGCCTGCTTTACTGGGGAAGCTCACACAGATTGCCGCGCTGGTCCGCGGCTGGAGCGTGCAGTGAGTCTCGATACGGCGAGGCGCGTTTTGCGGATTGAAGCCGAAGCGCTCGGAGAGCTGCTGGGCCGGCTCGACGCGCGCTTCGAGCAGGCCGTGGACCTCCTGATTTCATGCAAGGGCCGCGTGGTCGTCACCGGCATGGGCAAGTCGGGATTGATCGGCCGCAAGATCGCCGCGACATTTTCGAGCACAGGCACGCCAGCGGCGTTTCTCCATCCCGCCGAGGCCATCCACGGCGATTTGGGTATGTTGATGCGCGATGACGTTGTGCTCGCCGTGAGCTATGGCGGCGAAACCGAGGAAATCATCGCGTTGCTCGAGACGATCAAGCGTCTAGGGCTGCGCATGGTGACTCTCACCGGCCATCCTCGCTCGACAATCGCTGCGGCAAGCGACGTTGTGCTTGACGTCAGCGTGAAGGAAGAAGCGTGCTCGCTCAATCTGGCGCCCACGGCCTCGACCACCGCGACCATGGCCATGGGTGACGCGCTCGCGATCGCGCTGCTCGAGCGCCGAGGATTCAGTCCCGGCGATTTTGCCGCGCTTCACCCGGGCGGGCGGCTGGGCAAGAAACTTTTGCGCGCAGAAAACCTGATGCACGCGGGCGAAGCCATGCCGCGCGTTGCTGCGACGGCGAAAATGCCGGACGTCATCTACGAAATGAGCAAGAAGGGACTGGGAATGACGACGGTTGTGGACGCCGAAGGGCGCCTTGTCGGAATCCTCACCGACGGCGATCTCCGCCGCCTGATGCAGCAGCGTGGGGCGGTCACGCTGGACCTGGTTGTGGGGGATTGCGTGACCAGGAATCCACAGACGATCGCCCCCGGTGAACTGGCGGGTGCTGCGCTGCGCATCATGGAAGAGCGAAAAATTACTTCCTTGGTCGTGATCGACGCCGAACGGCGGCCCCTCGGCGTGCTGCACCTGCACGATCTCTGGACGCTCGAGCTGTTTTAGTCGAGACGTTGTGTTGCAAGGCAGCTTTGTGGGTCGCGGCTTTAGCCGCGACATTCATGGCTAGGAAACACGGGGCTTCAGCCCCTGAAGCCACTCCTGGATGGCAGTCCCGGACGTCTGCCACCGACACTTTTGCCCGAGGAAGAACCCGGAGGATTGCTAATCCAATGGCTCGAAAGCCAAAATCTGTGCAAGTGGCGCGTGCGGTCACCGCCCGCGCACGGAAAATTCGTGTCTTGTTGATGGACGTGGACGGAGTGCTCACCGACGGCCGCATCTGGCTGCTCTCACGGAGGGACGGTACCGCCAGCGAAATCAAGGGTTTCAGCGCGTATGACGGCGCAGGATTGAAGGTGGCACGGGCTGCCGGGCTGCGCACCGGAGTGATCACGGGCAGGGAATCGGCCGCTGTCTCGCAGCGCGCCCGGGAATGTGAACTCGAGTTTGTGTATCAGAAGCGCGCGACCAAACTGGCCGCGTACGAAGAGATCTTGCGCGCGACAGGTGCGAGCGATCAGGAAGTCGCCTACATTGGCGACGATCTCCCTGACCTTCCTTTATTGCAGCGGGCTGGCTTCGCGGTCGGAGTGGCCAATGCCGCGCCCGAGGTAAAGCGCGCGGCGCACTACGTTACCATGCGTTCTGGCGGCGACGGCGCGGTGCGCGAAGTCATCGAGCTAATTGTCAAGGCGCAGGGGAAATGGATAGAAGCCTCGCGCAACGCGAAAGCGTAATTTTTGTTCTCTCCCGAAAAACGAAAGGCCACGGCCCCACTTCTTTCTGTGGAACCGTGGCCTTGGCATAGACGTTTCTTGCCACTTATGGAGTCATTTTCTCGACGAAGCGAGCGACCATCACAGGTTGATGAGTCGACGGGCTGGCGAGGATGAAGCCGACGACCCGAATGGGAATCGCCTGCGACCCACTCAACGCCGACAGGCCGCTCAGGTTGATGTACCGAGTCTCGCTCATCGAGAGTACAGTCAGATGAGAGGGCAACAGCACACCGGCAGTCGAAGTATCGGTGATTGTAAAATTGCCGACGTTTCCAGCAGTGATGTTTGTGGAGCCTGGGTCCCATGCGCCAGACTGTCCCTGCCGTCCGAGCACGATCCGCTTCGGCGTGAGCGTGTTAATTCCTGCGCTTGTTGAAATGGTGCCCCCCACAGTGACCGCCTGGCCGGGCGTCATGGAAGAGTTGTTGAATAGCACCGAAGTGATTACAGGAAATCTCAGATTCCCGATCCTGTACATTTCGGAGCCATCCAGGCTGAACGTCGTGATGCTCCCGAGCGGCACGCCTGTTAGGTCCGGCAACTCGACGCGCACGTACAAATCCGCAGCCGTTGCAGGTTGGCCTGCCGGTGGCCGGACGCTGGTCAGCAGCCCTTCGACGAGGAACTTGTTGTCCGATACGACTTCAACTTCAGAGGCATCGATCGTTTTGGACACCGGATTCAACGTACCGGAGACCTCCACAATCGTATTCGTTGTAAACGAATTGGGCTGGTCACCCGTGTCAAAGTCGGTGTTGTTGTTGGTCGAAACGGTCCACTGGCGGCCATGGGGACCCTGTATCGTGAACGTATTGTTGTCAATCTTTCCGACATAGCCCCCGCGGAAATCATCGATCGAGACATTCGCGTCAGTGGCGTTCAGCAACTGCATGTGGAATGTGGGGTTCACAACGCCGGTGATCTGCCCGCTGCCGTCGGTCGCGAGCGACTGGCGAATGTCGAACTCCATGCGCAACCCAACCAGGTCGGCGGCATTCAGCACGAAAGGCTTCGCGAGAGGGACGGTCACAACGGTCTGCGACAATGTCCCGGTCTGAGTACCGATGGAGGGAGGCGTTGTCGCGGTGTTGATATAGCCGATCGACGCCGTAGTGCCGAGTGTAAGCGTCGCCGACGTATACGTACCCGTGGGAACGGTGTTCAAGTCAATGAGGTCATGAAGCCCATTCAATTTCGCGAAGTCAACCAGTACTGGCGCGGAGAGCACGCTGACGTTCGTAGACCCGTTCGCGAGCGTCAGGCCGTTGACGGTCAGCTGGCACGATACAACGCTGGGCAAGGACGCGTCAGTTGCCACAGTAAAAATTGAAGCGGACTGCGACTGGGACCCAAGTCCCGCGGACGAACCGGCACCGCATCCGGCCATGACGGCCAATGGAAGCAATAGCAAGAGAGTCTGGACATACATCCTTCTCATCTCGATCTCCTTTTTGCCTGCTGCGATAGCTGAGGGCGACCCACTCGATGCCCGATTTTCCCTCTTGGAAATATAACACCGAGGATTCAAAAAAGTTGCTCGCGAGGTGGGACGGTCCGGTGCACCCGCACCTGAACTTCAAAACAATTCCAAGCCTGGCCCACCCGTCCACGATACGCAGCGCGATAAGGAATCAAGTTTTGGCTAGCGCACGTTCTTTTGTATCCAGTCATCGAGCACTTTCGCCACCTCAAGATTATTTCTTTCGAGCATCATCATGTGGCCGTTACCATGTATGCCCCGGTCGGGGAGGCGGACAAACGTATTCTTCACACCCGCCTGCTCAAGATACTGAGCGGTGCAATGGTCATAAGCAGCGTGATAGGACGCCTCGCTGGCCACGACGAGAATGGGTATCCCTTGAAGATTGACTAGCTTGTGCGCGGGCTCCTGCTGGCGAAAGCAAGCGGCGAGATCAAGGGCATCCGGCTTGTTTTGTTTAACGACCTGCAATTGGGACGGGTCGTCGATCGGGGGTTCGTAATGCAATGGGAGATCCGTCAGGCCCCAGGCACGCACTTTGCCAAGTGGCGGAATCAGGCTCTCGAAGGGCGGACCAGCCGGTTCGATCGCGACGATACCCTTGACAAGCTTCGGTCGAACATCTGCAATCAGCCAGCCGAAGCTTCCTGCCTGCGAGTGAGTCAAAAGGATGGCCGGGCCTATCTTTTCCAGCAACTGCGCGCTGGCATCTTGAATTAGCTTCTGCGTCATGACGTCACTCGCCAGAGAATCAACCTGACTCGCATAGAAGGCGTCGAAGACCGAATCGCCCATGCGGCCTTTCTTCGGCCCTGCGCCCGGCCACTGCGTCTGCTTTTTGGCCTGCGGCCACGTTCCGAGGTCGGCCTCGTCCGTAAACCTTTGCTCCTCGTCTCGTGCGGGGAAGTTCCGCAGTGGACCGTCGATACCGGGATGGTAAGCCGACCGCCCACGTGCCGGTTGATCCACCATATAGACGACGTAGCCCTGATCGAGGAAGTATTCGGCCCAACCTTCACGCCCGTCAGGGGTTTGCAGCCAGTTTGTGGCGGTCTGCCCCAGTCCATGAAAGAGCACGAGCGGATAGCGGCGGCGGATCTTCTTGGGGACAAATACCTCTGTGTACATGGCGCCGTCCATGACTTCCTTACCGGGCTCCCCCACATAATGTCCGCCTACGTAGAAATAGCCGAAGCGAGCAAGATTGCTGGCAGAGAACGGCGCATCAGATGCGCCAGGAGCGCGCTGGGCGGCATTCTGGGCGAATGCGCTGAACGATGCCCCAGCGACGACGATAACCAGCGAGGCCAACACCGCGCATGAGATCCGCAGCTTCATTGCGTCTCCCCCTTGTCTCAATTGATCTGGAATTTTCATTCGGCAATCCCTGGGAGCGAATATTGCCTGGTTCCGTTAGACCAATTTGCCGGGCGTGTCATCCTTTCCCGTTCATCCTAAAGATTTCCAGGAACTCGGTGCTCCCAACCCTTTGCGCGAGGATGATATCATCGCGGCAGTTCACCGGGGAGCACTCTCTGATTGGTTTGGATGTCTGGGTGCCGTCCCTAAACATGTAGTGGGATGAATCTCTGCTACTAGGAGCGCCTAATGGCCAAAGGATATTGGATCTGTTTCTACCGATCGATCTCTAACCCTGCCGCGATTGCCGAATACGCTAAGTTGGCGGGGCCTGCAATCCAAAGCGGGGGCGGCCGCTTTCTAGCTCGAGGAGTACCTGCGAAGACTTACGAGGCGGGAAAGAACCAGCGAACCGTGATCATCGAGTTCGATACCGTGCAGCAAGCGACTGCCACGTATGAGAGCAATGCTTACCAGACAGCGTTGCGCGTCATTGACGGCGCGGCAGAGCGGGACATACGAATTGTGGAGGGGATCATCTAACCGGCCGGTTGGCTCGCCCGTCCGGTCCTGCACAGGTTGGCCTTAGCAACACCGCCCTCATGAAAAGGTGTTCTGGGCGCGTCGGAAACCCAACGCACGGCCAACGCGTCAAAAGGCTCGGGTGCGGGCTCCACTTGGAGCCCGCCGAAATGTGATGAGTGTTGCGGAGGTGATGTCATGAGGATTAGGTTGCTGGCGCTTGGGAGCCTGGTTTTCGGCCTTCTGGCCGTTTCTGGTCCTGCGTTCGCACATCACGCGTGGCATGGGTACGACATGGCAAATCTCACCACCCTGAAAGGCACCGTGACGCAATTCGATTGGGCCAATCCGCATGTGTGGATCAGTATCGACGTGAAGGACGACAAGGCCAACGTCGAAAAATGGAGCGCCGGGGGCCCCAGTCCAAGTCGTATGGCCAACACCGGCTGGGACAAAGATACCCTCAAACCCGGAGATCAGATTACAGCAATCGGTCACCGTATTAAGGACGGCACGTATAGTCTGCGTCTGGTGAAGGTTGTGTTATCGGATGGCCGTGAGCTGATCTGTTATGGCGAACGCTAATACCTGTAGACCTGTCTTTGCGCTGAATCCTAATTGCGAAATGACCCCACTCGCCCAACTGCGGAGCCCACTTTCCGATAATCCGGGCGGTCTCAATGGGTCGACGCAACACTAGCTCGAAGTCTACTTGCAGCAGTCTCAAAGGTTAAATTCGTTGGCGACCGTTGATTCAAACGGAACACTACCCTGTTTAGGTCTGATTGAGTACAGCCGGACAGATCGGT